>DYOB01000016.1 GCA_020720765.1 Borreliella garinii | reverse complement strand
AATTTTTTACCCCACCATCAAAACTTAAGATAGTGCCCCCGATAGTGGTCAAAACCCGCTACGAGCGATGCTCCATAATCCTGACGACCAACAAGCCGTTTTGCCGCTGGGCAGAAATGATGGCGGACGAGGCTATTGCCACGGCGACCCTCGACCGTCTTCTCCACCATGCCCACATCCTGAGCCTCAAAGGGGATTCCTACAGGATGAAAGACCGTTTGAAAGCCGGGGTCGTTGACCCTGAATGAATCACAAAAAGCGGAACTTGGCCGCCGGTGAAAAGCGGAACTTTGAAACCGGTGTTGACAATGAGGATGATACTGCTCATCTCCTGTGCCGGCTTGGTTGGATTGAAAACTCTCCAAGGGCACAAGCTGGGCTGCCTCAACGCTTTTGTATCGTGGTGCCATGGGCAACAAAGTATCACACAGTTCAACCTCAAGTAAATTCCTGCGGTCTCAAGCGCAACAGGCTCCTGGGTAGTACTCGTAACCTATGGAAATCCCGAATTTAACGCCGGCCCGGCAGGTCAAGTTCATCTTTTTTTTCATCCAACTATTCGCTCCTTGTGACCATCGAATCCAGAAACTGGTTCCAATACCGGCTCAAAAGCGTTTTAGCCTGTTCCGATTCCATAACTTCAGAGGTTAAAGAATTGCCACCTTCTGATGGCACATGGACAGTGAGAATGAGGTCGGCAATGTGACCCAAAGCGACCTCGCCCGCACGGATATGGGCTTTATTTACCCGACCTTCGAGTTCCAGCGATTCGATACCGCCTGCAAGAGTCAAAACTCTTCTTCCCCGGACTACAAGCGTTCCATCCGACTCTGAACTGACGACGCGGACGCTGAGCATGCCTTGAAATTCTCTCTGGGAGTCTGCCTTGAGCGAGAAGTCCGAAGTGGAATTAGCAGGTGGAAATATGGATAAGGGGGACTCCGATACTTCTGAACCGAGTTTAAAGCTCGTCATTCTCCCCGAAGTCCGGGCTGAACGTACATTCAGTGTCGTTTTTTCTTCGATGTTGACAAGGATGATGTCACCGGCCTTCCAATTATTTCTGCCGGAAAAAAGGCCAGGATGGTTGGGCGGGAAAAGACTCTGTCCCTCCTGTGCCTGACCCGCCGAAAGCACGGCGGTCATCAGGAAAAAACAGGAGCCGAGTAGTCGGACTATAGGACTCCTATTTCTTCTTATGACGGTTTTTACGGAGTTTCTTTTTCCGTTTATGTGTAGCAATTTTTTTTCTTTTGCGTTTTCTTCCACAGGGCATAGCCTCACCTCCTTATAGTATCGGAGAATTATACCAGAAGTTCCACTTTGGGTCAAGAAACGCAGTGTCCGGAAAAAAAGGCATGACGTTTTGGTGCTTTTCGGTTATTCTTTAAGAGATGCAGAGTAAAATCATTGAACTGATCAATCATACACCTATAAAACGCTGGCAGGTCCTCGTCCTTCAGGAGGAGTGCTTTAGCCAAGACTGGGAGGCTCAGAAGGCCTCAGAAATTCTAATACAAAATAAACGACATGTACGTCTGAAGGTGATGAGAGATTTCCACAGTGACGGGAAAAAATGGACAGGGGAAGTCCTTTTGAACCTTGACACCTCCCTCGACGATAAAGAACTCGTCAGACTGATGGAGGAAAGTTACGAAGAGGCCTTAAAGAACCCCTGGCCATGGTATCCCCACGAGCAACCGAGTTCAGAATCAGGTTCGTCCCTTGAATCTTCCCTTCATAAAAAGCCCTCTTTGGACGCCTGGCTAGATCCCATGGCCCAAGCTTTTTTTTCAGGGACTGAAAGCCCAGCGGACTGGAAAATCAAGACTTCAGTCGAATTGATCGAAACCGTTTATACTGATTCTCAGGGGCGACAGTTTGCCCACAACGGAGCGAGGTGTAAAATTGAGGCTAAAAGTCTATACCAGAAAGATCAATTCCAGCAGGGCGAGTACCTTCCAGACCGTTTGACCCACTTTGGACGAAAACTTAGCGATGATTTTAAACTTATGGAAAACGCAGAGGAATGGAAGGATGCCTTTCCCGACCGTGTTTATTTAAGCGGTTTTCTGCCGGCCAAAGTTTTTAGCTACCTTCTAAGGCAGCTTGACGGGCGCTCTTTGTATTCGGGGGATTCCCAGTTAGTAAAAAATGGGCCAGTTTACCAGGCGGCCCAAGGGGATAAAATCAACCTCAGAGCCTTGGTACGCCTCTATAATTCACCCTATAGCAGGTGGTTTGATGAGGATGGCGTGGTAATGCACGAAACAGAGCTGGTAAAAGACCATATAGTGAAGAATTTTACAGCTTCAAAAAGAGAGGCCCACTTTCTTGCCCTTCAACTTACCGGTCATCTGGTAAACTTCAGCATGGGCCCGGGAAGCCTGAACCAAGAGGCCTTAAGGGAAACCCCCTACCTGGAGATCTCCACTTGGGAAGATTTTACCTTAGACGAGGCATCGGGGGATTTTGAAGCACTGGTTCCCTACGCCCTGGGTGCCTCGGGTTTAGGGACACCGAGAAAAGCCTGGACCGGGTTGAGGCTCTCGGGAAACTTACGGCATTTGCTCTCGAGTTCAAGGTGGTCTACGTCAATTGGACAGTATGAAAATTATGAAGGACCGGAACTGATAGCCATACCGTCATCGTTTTTAAGAAAGAAGGATGAATAAATGGAATGGAAAGCAAGTCATATTTTAATAAAAGACAGGGGTTTGGCTCAACAACTTTGGCAAAGGGTGAAACAAGGTGCGAATTTTGAATCATTAGCACGCGAGTTCAGCACCTGCCCCAGTAAAAGCCAGGGGGGTGACCTCGGGTGGTTCGGCACTGGTAAAATGGTTCCTGCTTTTGAAAGTGCAGTGAAAAAACTGGGAATAGGAAGTATCAGCGACGTAGTCAGCAGCCAATTCGGCTACCATATTATAAAGGTTACCGGGAAGAGGGAGTAATTTACTGATTAAGGGGACTTTTGAGAAATTCAATTTCAAATGCGTTATACCACGGAAGTACTAGGTCAGTTTCCATTCTTTTGTTTCTGAATTCTGCCGTTTGGTATGCTCCATAAATATTAGATAAATAAAAAGTGAGTGCAAATAAACCCGAAATTATAGTCATAGGATAAGTTTTTGTAATTTGAGATTCATAGGTGTACATGAGATACGTTGTACCGGAAAATAAGCCTACGAAGAAAAAGGCTTGTGCACCATCAACAAAGTGACCGTTGATACTTTGTCCCAAACCGGGTATAAGTGCGCTTGCGCTTGCTGTCAACCATGGCGAAACCCTGGGAAGTGTGTTCCAATTTGTTACAAGTTCCATACCTGACAATGCCAATGGATGGTTTGATGAAGCAAAAGCCTTTTTTGCCTCATCAATGAATCCCGAACGTAGCAAATAATAACCTGAAAACGCAGTTGCCAAAGGTTCAAATTTAGATTGGGATTGTACAAGGGATTGGTAATCGGGAAACATTAAAGGATTAGAGCCTAGTTGCCATAAATTGAGAAGAATAGAAAAACGAGACCAATCAAAGACTTCAGGAGGCAATCGTTCTATTTGCATAAGCCTTCGTGAATATTTTAAAGATTGAGCAAAATTTTCACGAATAAATTCAAGCCTTGCTAATGCTAAAAGGCTTGTAATCGCCCCCTCTTGATTCGGAGAAAAAAATAGAATCTCATTCCATACTATAAAAGCTTCATCTAGGTTTCCATCAGCCTCTAGAAATTGTGCAAAATCAATTTTCGTAGGTACTGGGGGCCTTTCCTGGGAGAAAAGGGCATAAGTAGTAACAAAAAAAAAGCAGAACTTACTTAAGAAACGCATCGTCATTGATCTTGATTTCTCCATTTGGGTTATTTAAAAGGGGGTAATGGTTATATGCGTCTAAATTTTCTCTAAAGAAATACCGATCAATCGATGCTAATGTTCCTACAATAATTCCCTTTTTATTTAATGAATCTGAAATAAAGTGGGAACAAGAAGTATGAAATGGACAACGGTGAACAGTTGTTTCAGAAGCATTTGCTCGATAAGCTAAAATTATTTGTTCTATTAAGGCATCAGGATGTTTTTCTGGCCAAGCTCTACGCATTAAGTCCGTTCTTTCAAGTATTTCCTGGGAGTTTATTTCACTAATTCTCATGATAATGAAAAATAAGCCGGTGAAAAACCGGCTCATCAGGGTTTTAGGCGCGTACAAGAGGTAGAGTGATGAAACGAAGGTTACCTTCTTCGTCTTTTGCAAAGAAACCAACTTGGATCATTTCGGTATTATTTTGGGAAACTGTTCGTACAGTAACATTCAACTGAGCAGGAGTCAATTCGTTCATACTTCCTGTTGCAGCATCAACAATTATACCTACTAAACCAGTAGTACACAAGCTTACCCAAAACCAGCCTTGGATTTTCTGATTGAGTGCAAAGGTTTCGCTGGCGTAACCTGGAGCACTCACAGTAACCGTATATGTCGAATTTCTGGGGAGCTTTAATTCAGCAGGGGTCACTCCTTCGAAAACAACTATACCTGTTGCGTTTTTAACAACGATGTTGACTACAACATCTGAAGTCACAGGGATTACCTGAGGTTTCCCATTAAACATAGTCGCACAACCCATCAAAGCAGTCATTGCTGCTAATAGAACTATCTTTTTCACATATTCCTCCTTGTGATGAAATCACTTTACAATATATCATATTGAATTGTCAATGATTATTTTTAAAAAAAGCAAGATTTGTACCATAATTTGTAAATGTTCGAGAAAATAATAAATTTCTCAATATTCTCTAATAATGGTGGGTATATTATAGTCTTTATACAAACAATATATATGAATAAGTAAGATGGAATACAATTTCTAAATTTATCAAATAGAGTGCTTATTAGGACAAGAGCCTTTTCACAAAGATCATTCGGCTTTTAAGGTGTGCTTTCGACTAGTACGATTTTCTCTATACCTAAGAACCCTATCGAAATTAAGGTTGACACTGACTAGATTTACAGAGAAGGATTATCTCATTGAAAATAATCTGAAGGCAAAGTAAACTGCCTCTTTGGCTACAGACAAGAGTTTTATAGATTTTATCCTCGATCAATTATCCGAACTACCAAATGTTTCTTGCCGAAAGATGTTCGGTGAGTACGCGCTCTATAACGAGGGCAAGGTGGTTGCTTTAGTGTGTGAAAATAAGCTGTTTTTGAAACCGACGAAAACAGGGCGTACATTGATTTCTTCTCCGCACGAGGCTCCGGCATACCCCGGGGCGAGGCTGAGTTTTCTTATCGAGGAGGAGCTCGATGATAGGGAGCGGCTGGCAGAGTTGATCCGTGTCACAACGGAAGAATTGCCTTTACCGAAACCGAAAAAACAACCGAAAAAGAAACCAAAAAGCCTCCTATAAGCTTTCTGTATGCTTTACCTTGGATTTCTTTGGTTTAGGGGCGCGCAAGGATTCGGCGAACTTGAATACAGGGTAGAGGAAATGGGAGGGGGCGTCCCAGCTGCCCCAACGGTGAACTATTTTTCCTCCGAAATTCCTTTTAAAATCGTAGAGCCCAGCTAAATGATGGTTGGGGTTGTTGTCGGGAGGGATACCAAACATGTCAAACTGATGACAACCTTCGGCTTTCGCAATCTGCATCGCCCTCCAGAGCATCCAATACACAGGTTTTAGATTTCTTTTTGTGTTGGATGAAGCGCTGTAAAGGTAGGTAGCCGTGCCGTTGGCGATACTCAGAATAGTGCCGGCCAGGGTGTCCCCTTCGTGTTCTGCAAAGAGAATCCGGCAGAAGATTTTCCCCGGTCCCTTGTAATCCCGACTCAGATCCATAAGTTTCTGATAGTACTCTTCGCCGTGGCCTGCGAACCCATCACGGCTTGCCGTATCTCGGAAGATATCAAACCAACGCGAAACGCCTTCGGCACCGGCCTCGGTGATTACGACGCCTTTTCTTTCTGCGTACTTAACATTGTACCTGTGACCCCTGTCCATCTGATCCAGAAGAGCGTCTTCGGTTTGTGAAATATCTATCCAGACGGTGTCAGGAGGTTGAACGACTGCGCCACGTTTAAGCCCAGGAAGTTTTTGAAGTATGGTTTCAGAGTGATTGGGAAGGTCCCATCTCACAGCCAAAAGCGGTTTTTCAAGTAGATTCTTTAATTTTTTGCTGAGGTCATGAAGAAGGGGGCCAGCTTCCTTGGCTGGAAGCGAAACCCTGGGTCCAAAGGGGATATAGGCGAGAAAAAAGGGGCCGAAAACTTTTCGTGAAAGTATCAGGAACTTAGCCGTCAATTCTTGATTCCCAACCAGGTAGGAAAAAGCAAATGCTCTGGGTTTCCATCCAGTTTGTGCCTTAAAGGCACCCCAGAGGCTGGTTTGAAGAAATTCGTTTGTTTCATCCATATCCATGAGTCGAATTTCTCTAAGTTTGTTAACAGTTGTTTGCATTAGAGCCAGTATAGCATAGAATACTATGAGAAATTGATTCAACCCCTTGAACAAAACACGGGTTTGGTAAAATCTTTTCAGGGAGATACATATGTTTTATTTGGGATTTGATTTGGGCGGAACAAAGATGGCGGCGGGCTTGCTCGATGAGAAGGGGAAAATAGTCCACCGTGTAAAGTCGAAGACGGCTGTTTCCGCAAAGGCGGATTTTGTTACCAACGGTATGGCGGAACTTATCAACAGCCTTTTAGTTGAAGCCGTTGTGAGGGTTGAGGAGGTCAAGTCTGCAGGTATTGCCGTTCCGGGTGTTTTGGACAGGGAGAATGGCAGGGTTATGATGAGCCCCAACCTGGGTTTTCAAAACTTTCCCCTCGTCGAACGGTTAAAAAGAATCTTCCCCTTTCCCTTTTTCCTTGAAAATGACGTCAACGCCGGACTTTGGGGGGAATACACCACCCACCTCCTACAATACAAACACGTACTTGGGGTTTTTCCCGGAACCGGAGTCGGCGGTGGATTGATAATTAACGGGGCCCTTCACCGCGGGGCTAGCGGAAATGCCGGGGAGGTCGGGCATATTACCATCCAGATGGAAGGACCGCTTTGCGGCTGTGGCGAATACGGTCACCTTGAGGCGCTTGCAAGCAGAACAGCCATGTCCAAGGACTCAGCTTTTCTGATTTCAGCCGGAAAACTCCCTCCAAGTTTGGCTGATTACGGTACGGATTTTAAAAATCTCACAAGCAAGTTTTTCGCCCAGGCGCTCAAGGAACGGCAACCCGATGTTATGAGGGTGATCGACAGGTCCTGTGAAATCCTTGGCATAGGCATAGCTGGAATGGTCAATATTCTGGACCCCGAGCTCGTGGTGATAGGCGGCGGCCTTGTAGAAAAGCTCGGTGACTATTACCTCAAGCGCATTGAAGCATCCCTGAAAGCACACGCTATGTCTTTTATTGCAAAAGATATCAGGGTCGTAGCGGCAAGACTGGGCGACGATGCTGCCATAGCAGGTGCGGCTCTTTTAGCAAAGGATGTTGAATGAGTAACCGGCTTTCAGCGGTCATCAACTGCGGTTCATCGAGTATTAGGCTTGTCGTAGCCGAGTTTTCGACATCCGGCGAACCTCGTGTCCTTGACCAGGCCATCCATTATTTAAGCCTAGGACGCGACGTGTTTACCGGCGGTTTTATTAAAAATAAAACCCTTGTGCGAGCCCTTGAAATTTTCAACCTTTACAGTGAACTGCTCAGAGGATACGGGATAAAACCTTCCTCTGTTAACGCAATAGGTACCGCAGCCGTACGGGAAGCGCTGAATAGGGAAAACTTTGTTGACCGTATTGAGATTAGAACGGGTTTCAGGATAAGGATTATCGACGGGCTAGAAGAAAACCGATTGAGCTACATGGCGGTTCTCTATGCTTTAAAAGATAGGGTTTCGGAAGTTTCGAAAGGCAATGTCCTGATAATGGAAGTCAGCGGCGGAACGACCGAGGTGATTCTCCTAAAGAAAGGGGCAATTTGCGCTGTCCATAGTTTAAGTTTCGGTACTATTAGAATAGAGGAAATAAACAGACTGAGAAGGGGTATCTCGGATCTTAAATCAGCAGAACTCGAACAGACCATTACCCCTATGAGGGAACTCATCCTCGAGGATCTCAAGCAAGGAGTCATCCAACACGTGATTTTTCTGGGCAATTACGCTAGGCTCGCGGCTGAACTCGTCGGCCGGCCAATGAACAATCGAATTCTTGAAGTGACACGGTCTGATTGGGATGATCTTGCCTTGAAATTTTATAGGATGCCACCCGAAGAAAGCGTCAGGAAATTAGGTGTAGCCGCTGCAGCCGCGGAAGGTATGGGCACAGCCTTGCTCGCCTATCAATTTTTCCTCCAAGGCATACCAGCGGAAAAAATATGGGTTCCAACCAGCGGTATCAGCGAAGGACTTTTGATGGAAATCCGGCCCGGTGCCGACCCCGAGATCCAGAACCGTTTCTGGAACCAAGTGCGTGCCAGCGCAGTAAGTCTCGGAAAAAAATACCATTTCGATGCTGAACATTCCAAAGTCGTTACCGAACTGAGTTTGCAGATTTTTGACCAGCTTCAGCACGAGCACCAGATGAACCTCAAACACCGGCTTCTGCTCGAAATAGCAGCAATTCTTCACGACATAGGCACTTTTG
Organism: Borreliella garinii; assembly: GCA_020720765.1. GTDB lineage: Bacteria > Spirochaetota > Spirochaetia > JABEVK01 > JABEVK01 > DYOB01. The sequence goes on along the minus strand of DYOB01000016.1, from coordinate 28,075 downwards.
TAAAACCTTCAGCCCACCACAAACATGGACAGTATCTTGTAGAGAATTCTGAAGTTTTCGGTCTCGATTCCCACGACCTTAAAGTCATAGGAAACATAGTCCGTTATCACAGGAAATCCGGCCCTCTGCCTTCACACTTGGGTTTTGTCGCACTCACTCGGGAAGACAGGCTGACTGTCATGAAACTCGCTTCGATACTCCGGGTTGCCGACGCCCTTGACCGCGGACATAAGGGAAAGGTGAAGGACCTCAAGGCAGTCATCAACGGCGAAGTCCTCGAACTGATCGTTGATGTCCAGGTTGATATCAGTGCGGAAAAGCTCAGCCTTGCGGATAAAGGAACGATGTTTGAGGAAGTTTACGGTTATACGCCGCGAACAATACTGAAAAAGGAAGGGAAGTCATGAAAGAAAACGGGGAGGAAATGTTTTTCAATAGGGAACTCAGCTGGATTGATTTTAATAGAAGAGTTCTTTCAGAAGCCCGTCAACTTGACGTTCCTCTTTTGGAAAGGCTGAAATTTCTTTCCATCACAGCTTCCAATTTCGATGAATTTTTCATGGTCAGGGTGGCCAGCCTTCGAAGGGCTGTACGGATGGGCGACCTTCCTTTCGGAGCTACCATGGAGACGCCCTCAGCCCAATTGAAGAAAATTCTTGCCCTCTACAGCGACTTTGTCCTCGATCAATACAATATTTACTCCGAAATTACCTCTCAACTCAGAGAGGAATCTGTAAGAATCCTCCAGCCCGGAGAATTGTCGCAGGAACAGCTGAAAAACCTTGAAGTTTTTTTTAACGAGGAACTTTTTAATGTGATCTCCCCGGTAAAAGTCGAGCCCAAACGCCCTTTTCCCTTTACAGCGGGTTTAAGAATGAACCTTGCTTTCCTAATAGAACCCGAAGAGGAAACTTGGGAAACTCCTTCACCGGTTATCGATACCGGGGATGAGTTACCAGATGAAGAAGCGGTACCGGAAAACCAGAAAAAACTCATTATCGTTGAGATACCCGCCTACCTTCAGAGGTTCCATCGATTGGTCCCTTCCTCGGGGCATGATTTTATAACCATCGAAGATCTCGTACCGATTTTTGCAGGAAGACTTTTTAAGGGCTATAAGATTCTCGAAACACTCTCCTTTCGGCTGACTAGGGATGCTGACATTCCGGTCGATGAGGAAAAAGAAGAAGATTTTGTCGAGGCTATGAATAAAATTCTCCAGAATCGCTTGCATTCGCGTAGGGTGCGCCTTGAAATCCGGTGTTTTGAAGCCAAAGAACTCCGTCAGATGCTTATCGACGAACTCGAGATAGATACCAGTGTGGTCTTTGATATGCCTGGACCGATCAATCTTAAAGATTTTATGGGGCTGGCATTTATGCCTTTTGGTGAAAAGCTCAAATACAAAGCCTGGGAGCCTGCCGTAACCATTGACGATAACCAGGATATTTGGAAACTTATCCGGGAAAAGGATGTTCTTCTCTACCACCCCTACGAAGCATTTTCACCCGTTGTCCGTCTTCTCAGGGAAGCCGCTGAGGATCCGGATGTACTTTGTATCCGTATGACCCTTTACAGGACTGGAGGGGATAGCCCCATAGTCCAGGCACTTGCAAGGGCTGCGGAAATGGGTAAACAGGTCCTGGTCCTGATGGAGCTGAAGGCAAGATTCGATGAAGAACAGAACCTCGGCTGGGCCCAAACTTTGGAAAAGGCCGGAGGAATTGTCATCTATGGCGTGGCCAACCTAAAGGTACACAGTAAGGCCATGATGATAATCCGCAGAGAGGAAGACGGCATCCGGCGCTACGCCCATTTGGGAACGGGTAATTACCACGATAAGACAAGCAGGCTGTATACAGACCTGGGGCTTCTGACAAGCCGAAACGAATATACCATGGAAGTTGCGAATTTTTTTAACGCCATCACGGGGTATTCGGCGGTCGGAAGTACCCACTACCTGGCTATGGCACCACATCATTTAAAGCAGAAGGTTCTGGCTTTAATCCAATGGCTGATAGATCAAAAACGAGCTGGAAACCCTGCGAGGATTCTTGCAAAAATGAACGCCCTTGCTGATGAGGACGTAATCCTGGCACTGTATCAAGCCGCAGAAGCAGGGGTTGAAATCAAACTCAATATCCGTGGAATCTGCATGTTGAACCCCGGTTACGTCAGCAATGGAAATATAGAAGTTGTGAGCATCGTTGACAGATTTCTTGAACACGCAAGGATCTTTTATTTTGAAGCCGGGGACCACGGAGAATTGTTTCTTTCCAGTGCAGACTGGATGTACCGGAATCTGGAAAGAAGGGTGGAATTGATGTTCTCTGTTATCCAGGATGATTTACGCGAAAGGATTCTTCATATTCTCGAGGTTCTTTTCAGTGACAATGTAAAAACCCACAGACTTATGGCTGACGGAACGTGGGTCCGGATGCCGGCTGATAAAAATCCGGTTCAGGCCCAGGTTGTGTTTCATCAGGAGACTGAGGAATGGAAGAAAATACAACAGGTTAAGCGGCCTGGTGAACTGAGTGTGAGACGAAAGTAGAGCCCCCGAAGGTGGTCAAAGCACTTGAAGGACCAATTCATTGGGGACGGGAGTCATGAGTGTTTCGCCTTGTGTTTTTTGCAGGATAAAACGAACTTCGCCTGACTTCTTTTTTTTATCCTGGCTCATGGCTGAAAGAAGGATTTCAGGGTCGACGCCGGGCGCATCGAGTTTATACCCGTAATTGAGAAGGAGGGTTTGAACCTTCAGAGTCCATTCAGAGTCTGTGACTCCTAATTTCTCCCCTAACTTTAGGGCTTTCATCATACCCCATGCGACAGCTTCACCGTGTTTCCACGCGGTGAAACCTGTGGCACTTTCCAGGGCGTGTCCGAATGTGTGTCCAAGATTGAGATGGGCGCGAACCCCTGCTTCCCGTAGATCATTCTCCACGTACCAAAGTTTGACTTCCGCGGCGGTCTTAATCATATACTCAAGAGTGGCTGGGTCCCGTGCAAGTATGGCGGCTTTTTCCCGTTCTAAAAAATCCCAGAGTTCGGGCGAGCGCAACATGGCGTGTTTAATAACCTCGGCGAGTCCCGAGATAAATTCAGCCGGAGGCAGGGTTTTCAGAGCCTTAGGCCAGAGAATGACTTCAACAGCTGGATAAAAAGTGCCGACAAGATTTTTCCACCCCATGAAATCCACCCCGGTTTTTCCCCCTATTGCGGCGTCCACCATAGCGAGAAGGGTGGTGGGAATCAGCTTAACCCTGGTACCGCGCATATAGAGGCTGGCGGCGAATGCTGTCATGTCGCAGATCACGCCGCCGCCTGCACCGGTAAAGGTACTGTCGCGTGCCATTCCCCGTGAGGCTGCTTCTTTCAGCACCTCCTCGATAGTGGCCAGCGTTTTTGACAGTTCGCCTGAGCGAATACCGTAAGATTTGGTCCAAGGGTGCAATTCGATGGTATTTTCATCAACTAGGGTGAAATCTGAAGAGGTGTCTTCCGGGGATAATGTTTCCACCATCCTCAATGTTGAAGGGAATTCTCCAAGTTGCAGGCTTTTGGACCATATCATTCGATGTGGTCCTGGGGTATCCTTAAGTATAGGCTGTGAATCATAAAACGGGCATCCTCATCGCATATATAATAGACGCGCTTGTTTCCTTGGGCGCGCGCCTCAACGATACCTTTTTCTTTCAAGAGTGCCAAGTGTTGGGATACCACAGGCTGGCTTTCTCCGACGCATTGCCAAAGATCGCTCACACAGGTTTGTTCTCGTTCCATAAGGATGAGAAGTTTTAATCTTAGCGGGTGACCGCAAACCTTAAGCATCGTAGAGGTGGATTCAAGCCAATCTTCAGGACACACGGGTTTGATCATTCCATAAATATAACATTTACTATATAGAATAACAAGCGGGTCTTCAGGGACCCGCATCGTTAAACAGGCTCTTAGGCGAAACTGTCGAAATAAATCTTATCGTTGTCCAAGCCGTTGGTATTCATAACACGGATACACGCGTTGATCATGCCGGGGCTTCCGCAAAGGTAGCCTTCCATGTGCTTCTGTTCTTCCTGGGGAATCGTGGATTTCAAGAAGCGGTCGAGGACGTCAGTTATCAGTCCTGTTGCACCCTGCCAGTTGTCGTCGGGGTGCGGATCGGACAAGGCCTCGATATAGTGGAAGTTGGGGATAGCTTTTTCAAGTTCTTTCATCTCATCCCTGTAATAAAGGTCGCGTACTGCGCGTGCTCCGAAAAAGTACCAGATGGGGCGCTTATTCCCGCCCAGCTCTAATATGTCGTGGAGGATGCTTTTAAACGGGGCCATACCCGAACCACCGGCTACACAGAGCATGGTTGCCCCTGTTTCCCGAACGTGGAATTCACCGAAAGGGCCGACGAGTTCGGCGTGCTGGCCCTGGTGGATGTAGTTATGGACGTAGGTGGTAGCAATGCCATTGGGAACGAGACGGATGAGGAGTTCGATGTGTTCCTTATCCGATGGCTTGGAGCTCATCGAATAGGCCCTCTGGGTGGATTCTTTGATCTTACCGTATGGCGGGATGATGATTTGAGCGTACTGGCCAGCTTTATAATCTATGACTTGTCCCGGGGGAAGTTTGAACCGTAATTCCTTAATATCGTATGTTAAAGACCGAATGCTTTCTACCTTGCAGGGGTACCTTTTTACGTTAAACAGTTCTTCAGGAATCTGGATGCTGATGGGTGCCTTGACCTTAACCTGGCAGGAAAGGTGGATATTCTCCTTGATCTCCTGGTCGGTCAGGTAAGGAATTTCTGTAGGCATATAAGGGCCGATGTCCGAAGTTATCTGGCATTTACAGGCTCCGCAAGACCCTCTCCCACCGCAAGCCGACGGAATAAAAATACCTTGTTCCGAAAGGGTTAAGAGTAAGGCGGATCCGCCCTTGACCATCACTTCTTTTTTTCCGTTTATCGTGATGGGGACGATGCCGTAATTGTTGACTACCTTGTCTACAAGTGCAACGAGTAGTCCGAATAGCGCTGTTATCCCGCCGATGACGGCAGCGTTCTGGGCACTGTTCAAGAGTGTGGCGATAAGTTTGGGGTCCATCCTTTCCTCCTACTGGACGGCTATCATGCCGGAAAAGCCGGTGAAAGCCATGGCCATAAACCCGATGATAATCAATGTGATGCCCGGACCCTGGAGTCCCTGGGGGATGGGTGACTTCTCTATCTTACCCCTGATGGCTGCAAGAGCGACGATGGCCAGCCACCAGCCAATTCCGCTCCCCAAACTGAAGAAGAGGGCTTCAGGAAAACTGTACTCCCGGATTTGGATAAAAAGAGCTGCTCCCATGATCGCACAGTTGACGGTGATCAAGGGGAGGTAGATACCCAGGCTCATGTAGAGTGCGGGGCTGACCCTGTCGATGATCATTTCAAGCATTTGGACCACTGCCGCGATGACAATGATAAAGACAATAAAGCTCAAATATTCAAGGCCAATCATTTTCAAGATTTCAAGAACGCCCCAGTTGGCGGCACCAGTGATGACCAGAACAACAGTTACCGCCATACCTAGTCCGTTTGCACTTTTGATATCCTTGGAAATGGCAATAAAACTGCACATTCCCAAGAAATTCGATAAAAGAATATTCGAAGTGAAAACCGAAGCAAAAAATAACCCGAATAAATTAAGGTCTGTCATGCCGCACCTCCTGCTGAAACCGGTCTGTTCATGATGGCTTTTGCCGCCCAAATTATTCCTGCGACGAGGAAGAAGGCACTAGCCGGCGTGACCATAATTCCCCAGGGTGTAAACCAACCTGTACCTTCGGCATGGTTCAAGATTTCAAAAACTTGCACCCCGAAAAGCGATCCAAAACCCAGAAGTTCCCTGATAAAAGCTATGATCATCAGGACCGCCATATACCCGAGTCCGCTAGTGATTCCGTCCCAGAAACTGATAAGAGGTTTGTTGGCCTGGGCAAAGGCTTCCATGCGTCCCATCACGATACAGTTTGTAATGATCAAACCGACGTACGCGGCGAGACTTTTGTGGATTTCGGGCACGTAGGCACGCAGGACGATATCAACGAGGATAACAAAAAGGGATATTACCACGGTTTGGGTGATCATACGCAGTTTTCTCGGTACCAGGTCCCGGATAAGGGAGATACCTAGGTTGGAAAAGGCAGTCACAAAAACGAGGGCTACGGTCATAATGGCCGTGTTGACCAGGTTATTGGTTACGGCAAGGGTGGAACAAATGCCGAGGATCTGCACAAAGATGGGGTTATTGGTCCAAAGGTTGTCCTTGAGATTTCCCATAAACGTCGTGGAACTCATTGTTGCCTCCCTAAGAGTTGAATCATTTTCGCACGGCTTTCACGGAAAAGCTGGGCTATGGCGTCGCTCGTTCTTGTCGCCCCGGTGATAGCATCCAGGGCTCCATCATCTTTGTTGGCACGGTTTTTCGGGAAAGCGTTGAGTAGAATGACGCCGTCCGGATTAAATCTTTCCCCTTTAGCCTGTTGGATAAACCAAGGCTCGGTGATCCTTGCGCCAAGTCCGGGCGTCTCGGCGTGGCTGATCACCGCAAAACTGATAACTTTTTCGAAATTAGCGTCAAAACTCACGATTGCGTCAATAGGCCCCCAAAGCCCGGGACTTGTAAACTGTCCGGCGTAGTAAGTGTTGCTGTTGTCAATGTACGTATAGACGGTGGTTCCTTCCACCTCAGAAACCGTCACCTTGGCGTAAGTGGACCGGATAAGTTCAGGGGAAGGATTATTTGCGGGATCGAGGATCCCGAAAGCGTAAGCCACACTACGCTGGAGAGCGAGTTTTCCATTTTGCTCGACGAGGTCTTTGGTGGCGTTATGGGCAATGCTTAGCGGGACAACAAAGATAAAGGTCGAAATAAAGGCGAAAAGAAGCGTATAAGGCAAACCTTCTTTGTTCATGCCTGAACCTCCTTGGGGGATTTAGGTAAGGCAGTGGTTTTCTTGATACCAAGCTTTCCGATGGTTTCGTCAAGCAGCGGTCCAAACATATTTGCCACGAGGATGGCAAAACTCACACCTTCCGGGAAACCGGAGAAGACTCTGATAAGGATACTCACGCTGCCTATAAGAAACCCGTATACCCACTGGGCAGGGGCCTTTTTCGGGCCGCTGATTGGGTCTGTTGCCATAAAAACAGCGACAAAAAGTATGGAACCGCTGAACATGCCGAGGATGGGGTCGAGCCTTCGGGGAATGTTCAAACCGGGAATCCAATCAGGGAGATAGTAGAGGAAACTCAACATGAGAAAACTGCTGATCAGTGTCGATACAATGAGTTTCCAGTTGGCGGTTGCCTGGATAACGATGCTCGACTTTCCCAGTTTATCTTTCTTGCGGGTGGGTGTGAAAACCAGGTAGATCCCGGCTAGCAGGATAAGAAGCGCACTTGTCTCGCCAAGAGAGCCGGGTTCGATCCCGAGAAACATTCCAAGCCAACTCTGCGGAATCTGAGCCGCTGCCATATCTGGCGTCACAGCCGGACCGACGGCCAGTGAGTTTGAAGCAAACCACGCTAATTGGTCGGAGCCGGCCTTAGCGAAGCTCCTCAGTGCGTCCATGCTCGTGGAGGCTGTTACCACATCCACGCCGCCCATCATCGAATTCAGGGTAGATGGGGAAACAAAGTCCATAATGAGAGTTGCCGGGTGCCAATTGGCAGGACTGAAGGGAATAAACCACATGGTTCCCATCAGAGCCGGAAACGCCAGGTAGGTAAAAACACGGCCTGTGATAGCGGGGTTGAAGATATTTCTTCCGAATCCTCCAAAAACCTCTTTCCCGAAAACGACGGCAAAGACGATTCCCAGAACGGCTACATACAGAGGTAGACCCGGTGGAAGACTCAAGGTAAATAAGGCGGCAGTAACAAGAACTGCCTCGCTAACCTGTATTTTCGGGGTCTTTTTCATCTTTTCCATGGCCCATTCGACAAAGATGGCCGCCGGGAAAACGACTAAGGCGAGGAGGATGGGACGCCAACCGTACATAGCAATGGAGAATATGTAGAGCGGCACCAAAGCGTAGACAACCCGACGCATGATCGGCTGTTTCATAAACACGGGTAAACCTCATCGTGTGAACAGGATAGTACGACAAAACCGCACACCTTAAATTAATCAGAAAAAGAAAAAACGTCGAGGGGTCCACTTGAGAATTTTTTTATCTTTGATATGGGTCCAAACTCCCTTCAAAGGGTTGAGAACCCTGTCGCCAAGAATGATCTTTTCTTTCCAAAAAGTGTTTTTCCCAATCGTTGTATCAGAAATCACGATGCACCGTTCAAGGCGAGCGTTTTTTTCAAGCTTTATGTTCTGTCCAAGGACTGTAAAAGGACCTAAAACCGAGCCTTCTTTCAGTTCGCAGCTGTGTTTCCAAAAAGCCGGCGAATGTATATTCGTTTGCGGATGGGACCAAATTTCCACCGAAGTCTCGATGGGAATACTGTCTAAAAGCGAAGCGAAGTATCTGAATGCGGAATTTAAGGGCCTCCATTGCCCCTCTATTTCTGGAATTACACCTTCATTGGTCATTGTATGGTAGCCTTTTCCCGGTTTTGAGCTTCCTTCCTTATTTTTAAACAAACTCATAAGCGGCAGTACCGTGCCGTTCTCCCCTAAAAAGAGTTGGTTGTCGTAGAGGATCGTCCGCATGGTAGGTTGTTCTGGGAGCTGTCGCCACTGCCAAGCTCTGGGTAATCCTTGAGGCTTGGAGGGCGAAACAAGCCTTACGGGTGTCCAGAATAGGTCGTTGAAGGCAAGCTGGAGTCTTTCACTGAGGAATTCATCAAAAATCGGCAGGTAAATCGGGTCAATCCAAGGGGGATCCCCCATCCAGGAGGAATCCTCGGAAAAATGAACGAGAAGGACGGGACGCGGTTCGTGCATGATGGGTATAGTATACCTATGACGGATGTTTTTTCTTACCACCTGACCGGGACCGATCCTCTTGAGAATTTATGTCTGGAGGAAATCTTGTTTGAGAGCTTTGCCCATGAACGGGAAATTCGACTTACGTATGTCAATTCGCCCTGCGTCGTGATAGGAAAACACCAGAATCCCTGGAGGGAAACCCGGCCTGAGGCTTTAAAAGCCGAGGGTATCCCGCTTTTGAGGAGAATATCGGGGGGGGGAACGGTTTGGCACGACGGAGGAAACCTGGTTTTTTCCTGGATGGGTCCCCGTAAACTGTATTCCAGGGCAAGGATAGACGCATGGTTGGGGGCTGCCTTGGAAAGCCTGGGGTTGAAATTTGACATATCATCCATGGGGGATTATCTATATAAAGGGTTTAAGTTTTCGGGAAATGCATTTGCTTTCCGTCAGGACAGGGTTCTGCACCACGGGACTCTGCTTATTGACACCAACTTGGAAAGATTGAACGATTATATGGGGGGGCTGGATTTTCCCAGGTCTATCGGGATAGCATCGCGCCCTCAGCCAGTGATCAATCTCGCCGCCGTCGATGCAAATATCAGCGTTCCGGTGGTTTTGAGCGCATTGAAAACGGTTTCAAAGGGCCTGCCAGGCACTTTTTATTACGGCAAAGCGCTGGAGGATTTAATGTACCAGCGTGCCAGTGACGGGTGGGTTTTGGGCGCCACCCCTGTTTTTTCGATAAATCGGGCCGATGGTTCCGAGCTAGAAGTCAAAGATGGTAAGATCAACGGCGAGTATTTTCGTATTAAAGAGGAGAAGAGATGACAAACCTTGAATACTTGAACAATATAATTCAAACGGTGGAGGATGTCGGCCGCGGCCTTCTAGCGACCATTAGCACAACGGGTTATCCGAGCATGAGGTGGATGAACCCTATATTTCTCCCCGGAAGGTTGCATTGGATGTACTGTGCCACCTCAAAAAATTTCCCCAAGGTGAACGATATGGGAAATAATCCCAACGTGAGCTGGCTGGTAACACATAACAAGACCGGCGAGATCTTTTCTTTACGAGGAAAAATAAGCATCCTTGATAACCCGAGGTTCAGTTCCGAAATCTTGGAAGAATTGGGTCGGAGACTCGAAAATTTTTGGAGGCTGAACCCTGAACCTTCCGATATCGTGATTCTCGAAACAGCACTTGAAACTGGGGAATATTTCAACCCCAAAACGGGTGAAAAACATCAATTTATCTGTACACGCGAGGGGGTGTCCAAGTGAGGCCGATAACAGGGTATAAAAAAGAATTTCTCTTTCCTTTATTGAGGGAAATGCTTTTAATAAGGCGTTTTGAAGAAAAAGCCGGCCAAATGTACGGACTGAGAAAGATCGGTGGTTTCTGCCACCTCTATAACGGTCAGGAGGCGGTTTGTAGCGGAGCGGTAGCGGCCCTGGAAAAAGGCAAGGATGTTCTGTTGACGGGCTACCGCGATCACGGATACGCCATTGCCATGGGGATGACACCGGACTCTGTTATGGCCGAACTCTACGGAAAGGTGACAGGTTGCTCAAAGGGAAAGGGCGGATCGATGCATATGTTTTCTGTTGAAGGAGGCATGTGGGGGGGCAATGGTATAGTCGGCGGTCAGATTCCTGTAGCCACCGGGAGCGCCTTTGCTCAAAAATATAAAAAGACAGGTGGTGTGACGCTTTGCTTTTTCGGCGACGGTGCCATCCACCAGGGAGCTTTCCACGAGAGCCTGAACCTCGCCAAACTTTGGGATCTCCCCGTCGTCTATATCTGTGAAAATAACCAGTATGGTATGGGAACGAGCGTGGAAAGGGCGAGCGCTGTGACCGACTTATATATTAAAGGCCAGGCGTACGGTATCGAAAGCAAACAGATCAACGGTATGGATATCATCGAGGTCTACGAGGAAATCAAGAAGGCGGTGGATGAAGCAAAAGCCCAGTTTTCCCCGAGGTTTATTGAAATCAAGACGTACAGGTACCGCGGGCACAGCATGAGTGATCCTGCAAAGTACAGGACGAAAGAAGAAACCGAGTCTTATATGCACCAAGACCCCATAACCCTTCTGAAAGATAGAATGGCAGCGGCTAAGATGATCACAGAAGACGATTTCACAAAACTGGATAAAGAAGTCAAAGAAATAGTAGCCCGGAGTGTCGAGTTCGCCGAGGTGTCCCCTGAACCCGGTATTGAAGAAATTACAGCGGATATTTTGGCCTAGGAGGAAAAAATGGCAATCATTACAATGCGCGAGGCCCTCCGGCAGGCCCTCGATGAAGAGATGGATCGTGACCCTAATGTTCTCCTTATGGGTGAGGAGGTGGCCCAGTACGATGGAGCCTATAAAGTCAGTAAGGGGCTTCTTGCCAAATACGGCGAGGCCCGTGTCCTCGACACTCCCATAACCGAGTTGGGTTTCACGGGGCTTGCAGTCGGGGCGGCGATGGGTGGTCTGCGTCCAGTGGTAGAATGGATGACCATTCAGTTTGGGTTGCTTGCCATCGACCAGCTTATCAATAACGCGGCTAAGATGCGCTATATGAGCGGCGGCCAGTTTAAGATGCCCATGGTTGTCCGTGGTCCCAATGGCCCAGCCGAATATCTTTCAAGCCAGCACAGCCAGAGTTTCACGAGTTACTTCGTCCACGTTCCCGGGTTTATCGTCGTTGCACCTGCGACTCCCTACGACGCAAAGGGACTTTTAAAAAGCGCCATCCGCGACGACAACTGTGTGATCTTTCTTGAAAGCGAAATGAGCTACGGAAACAAGGGGGAGGTTCCCGAGGAGGAATACCTTATACCTTTCGGAAAAGCCGATATCAAAAGGGAAGGTACAGATGTCACCATAGTGACTTACTCCAAACCTGTGCTTATGTGTCTAGCGGCGGCGGAAGAGCTTGCCAAGGCCGGAATCAGCGCCGAGGTCGTGGACCTCAGAAGTTTGCGGCCACTGGATGAAGAAGCCATTTACACCTCGGTCCGAAAAACCAACAGGGCGGTTGTTGTAGACGAGGCTTGGCCCAACGCCGGTGTTGCAAGCTGGATATCAAGCCTCATAGGAAGGAATTGCTTTGACGACCTGGATGCACCGGTGGAGGAGGTAACTGGAATGGACGTACCCATGCCCTACAACCATGCCCTCGAGCTGATGGTCCAACCCAGTGTGGAAAAAATTATTTCTGCGTGCAAGCGCACTATGTATCTTGCGGAATAGGGGAAAAAAATGGCAGAACAGATTTTCATGATAGCCCTCTCTCCAACGATGGAAGAAGGTGTTATTTTAAATTGGAAAAAGAAGGAAGGCGACGTTATTAAAGAAGGCGACGCCCTTTGCGAGGTTGAAACCGATAAGGCTTCCATGGACTATGAAAGTTCACAGGCGGGGACCCTTCTAAAAATCGTAAAAGCTGAAGGCTCTGGTGCGAAAGTCGCAGATGTTATTGCCATCATCGGTTCTCCCGGCGAGGATTTTACCTCACTTCTACCCACTGATAAAGCGAAGGTGGAATCTAAAGCTCCGGCTAAGCAGGCAGTGGCTGAGAAGGCACCCGTCACAGGGCCGCCCAGCCATCCCGATGCGGTCCACTCCGGTTCAGCTTCGCCGCTGGCAAGAAAACTCGCCTCGGAAAAAGGCGTTGATCTCGCCCAAGTCTCGGGAAGTGGACCCGGAGGACGGGTGGTTAAGAGGGATATAGAAAACTATTCACCGGCAACTCAATCCTCCTCACCTTCTGTCGCCCTTGCTTCTCCCCTCAACGACGACAGGGTTCCTGTAAGCAGAAAACGCGCCGTAATAGCAAAACGTCTCGGAGAAAGTCTTTTTACAGCACCGCATTTTTATTTAACACTCAGTGCCTCAATGGATCCCCTGATGAATGCCCGGGAAAAAATCAACCTTACAAACAAGGAAAAAATTGGGCTAAACTCTTATCTGATAAAGATATGTGCATCAGCCATCGTCCGTCACCAGGCTGTTAATTCAAGTTGGGAAGGGGATTTTATTCAAAACCATTCGAGTGTGGATATCGGTCTGGCTGTGGCCCAGCCCGACGGTTTAATCACACCCGTTATCAGGGGGGCGCAAGCCAAGGGCGTTCGTCAGATCGATGCAGAACTCAAGAATTTGATCGAGCGGGCCAGGGCAAACGCACTTAAACCCGAAGAGTACACCAACGCGACTTTCACCATCTCGAATCTCGGGAGTTTCGGCATCGAGGAGTTCACAGCTATTATCAACCCGCCGGGGGTCGCGATACTCGCGCTTGGAGCGGTGATGAAGGTACCTTTTGTCGAGGATGATGAAAACATCACTATACGCAGGCAGATGAAAATGACTCTCAGCGCCGACCATAGGGTTCTAGATGGTGCGGTAGCCGCGGACTTTCTGACAGATTTGAAAAACATTTTGGAAGACCCGTTCAGGGCTCTTCTCTAGGGGGAATTATGGCTGACTTTCAATACGATCTTCTTGTTATCGGTGCAGGTCCCGGCGGGTACGTAGCCGCTGTGCGCGCTTCCCAACTCGGCCTTAAGTGTGCAGTCGTTGAAAAGGATAAACCGGGAGGAGTGTGCGGTAACTGGGGGTGTATCCCCTCGAAGAGCCTGATCAGTCAGGCAGAGGTTTTTGAGTCCATAAGTGAACTTCAGCACATGGGTGTTAAGGTCGATACCGCTGGCTTGGATTATAAAAAGGTCTTCCTCAAGTCCCGCGCTGCCGCCGACCGTTCGGGAAAAGGTGTACTGTTCTTACTTAAAAAAAACAAGATCGAATACATCCAGGGGAACGCCCTTATCAACTCACCCCACGAGGTGAGTGTGGAAGGGAAAAACGTCACGGCGAAATTCATCCTCCTTGCAACAGGGAGCAGGCCGAGGGCAATCCCTGGTTTTGAATTCGATGAGAAACAGGTTTTGAGTTCCACAGGAATTCTTGCCCTTGAAAGCCTTCCGAAAAGCTTTCTTATCCTCGGATCCGGAGCCATAGGGATGGAGTTCGCTTACGTCATGAGTGTGTTTGGGGTGAAAGTTACCGTGGTAGAAATGTTGCCGAGAATACTCCCCGTCGAAGATAAGGATACCGCTACCGTTGTCGAAAAGGCGTTTCGGGCCAGAGGTGTGGAATTCCTCACCGGGACAAAAGCCCTGAAGCTCGTGAAAGGAGCTTCGGGGGTTGAAGTCACAGTTGAAAAACCAGGAGCTGTCACCGAAATTCTAAAAGCGGAAAAAATCTTAGTTGCAGTTGGCCGTGTCCCCAATTCCGAAAACCTCGGGCTGGAAAAAGTAGGCGTCAAAACCGACAGGGGTTTTGTCGTAACGAAGGATTATTTTCAGACCGACGTTCCATCGATTTATGCGATAGGCGACCTCACTCCAAGCCCCCTCCTCGCGCACGTCGCCAGTAAAGAGGGCGAGATTGCCGTAGAACACATGGCGGGTAAGGCCCACGAAAAGGGAATCGACCCATTGAGTATCCCCGGTGCCACTTACTGCGAACCCCAGATAGCAAGCTTCGGCTACAGCGAGGAAAGGGCCAAGGAAAAAGGTATTGCTTATAAGACTTATACATTCCCCTTATCGGGAAACGGAAAGGCCAGCGCCATAGAAAGGCAGGAAGGTTTGGTTAAGGTAATTTACGATCCCAAAACCCATGAGATTATCGGCGCTCACGCTGTTGGTGCCGTGGCCACGGAAATCATCCACGAACTTTTATTAGCAAGAAAGGCCGAGCTTCTTCCTGAAGATATAGCCACGATGATTCACGCTCACCCGACTATCAGTGAAAGTGTGATGGAAGCTGCCAGGGGAGTCGAAGGCTGGGCTATTCATATATGAAAATCAGCAAAGCCATCGAAAAGAAACTCAAAGCGAATCTTGAACCGAACCTTGCTTCATGGTTTGACACGGCGACTCATACGGAACTCTGGAGAATGAACCTAAAAGAATTGGCGGATAAAATCTCCACCAGCCATGAAAAACTCCTTCCGGTCTTTTTAGAAGGGGTTTCCTCCGGGGCTTTTGTCCTGAATTGGGAATACCATTGTCCTCACTGTAATGGTATTCCTGATTTCAAGCATAGGTTCAACGAAGTATCCAGTGAAAGTTACTGCGGTATGTGCAAGGTTGGATTTCGCAATACCCTGGATGAGAATATCGAAGTTACCTTTACCCTTCATGATTCCGTACAGACTTTAAGCACCAAAGTGCTTCAGGAAATGAAAGATACTATGATAAAGGCAATCAAGGAAAAAACATTGACCATGCCTGAAAAATTCCTCTCGGGTCTTGATGTTCTTAATAATCCTCTTTTTCAGGAAATTTTCGGTAAGGACGTCCTCAGTGCGGAAGAAAGTCTATCGATCAAATCCATGACTTTTCTCTTCACGGATATTAAGGGTTCGACCCAGATGTATACAACGCACGGCGATGTCGCGAGCTATCGACTGGTCAGGGAGCATTTCAAGATACTCTTCCGCGAGGTTGAATCCCACGGCGGGGTTGTCGTTAAAACCATAGGCGATGCCATTATGGCAAGCTTCACTCGCCCGGGGGATGCGGTTAACGCAGCACTATCAGCGTATAAATCATTCCAGGACAGGGACTGGGAACTGGTAGGAAAACTAGAAATAAAAATGGGTCTTCATACCGGAAACGCAATTGCTGTAAACCTGAACGACCGTACCGACTATTTTGGAAACACAGTGAATATGGCTGCAAGAATCCAGGGTATAGCAGAAAACCATTCCGTCTGCCTATCAAATACGGTAGCGCAAGACCAGGAAGTGAGGAAAATTTTAAAAGGGTACCAGAAAGGTTTGGATGAGAGAATCACAAAAAACATTGTTCAGCTAAAAGGAATCGGAGGAAAGGTGGAAATGTACCAGCTGAGAAAGAACTCCTGACTGGATTGCAACGCTTTCTGTGGGTAGAATACATTCAATGTCCCTCCACGCTTCTGAAATAGAAAAAGTCCTTGAAGAAATCCCCTGGGAAAACTCGCATATAGAAACTGTCCAGAGTTCAGGGTGGAACCGCTATGGGTTTAAAGGATTCGGCCCAAGGGGAGTCTGGCATCTATTTCTTTGTCTCGAAGCGCCCTATATCCGTATCAGCATTCCTAAAAATCCCGGCGGGTGGCAAAGAAAAACGCATCGGTTTGTCAGCCTTTTGCGTTCAGAACTAATAGGAGCTTCTGTTGTAACTCTGAAACAATGGGGGCTCGAACGGCTTATTCTGATAGAATTTGAAACACAAAAAGGCCGTGAGAAACTTTGGGTAAGGCTCTGGACCGGGGCCGCCAATATGTTTTTAACCCGCGAGGATAACACTATTATAGACGCAGCTTTTCTTCGCCCACGCAGGGGTGAGGCTCCCGGGGTGAAGCTCATCCCTCCGGAGTTCCAGGAAAAACCCCAGGCCTTACCCCGTGAATGGGAGGGTTCAGGAACGTATGCCCAACGGCTTGATGAAGCCTTTTGCCTTCTTGAGAGTAAAAGAAAGATTCAAAATGCCTATGAAAGGTATTCGGCGTGGGTAAGAGGGCAGATCAATGCATTGACTGTTAAGATAGAAAATTTGCTAGCACAGAAAAACTTGGATGGGGTGCAAGAAAAGTATTACGGGGATCTTTTGATGGGTTCCCTAAACTTGGTACCTGCACAAGCGTCAAGTATCGAACTTGAAGGTTGGGAAGGAGAAACTGTAAGGCTCAAACTCGAGCCCTTAAAATCACCCCTTGAAAATGCCCAAGCTTTTTACCTGAAGTCTAAAAAACTGCGCGAGAGAAATTCCAGGGTGGACGGAGAAATTATCACCGTTGAGAAAAGTCTTTTGAGTTTGAGGCACGATGAAGATAGATTACGAACAGAACCAGAAGGGGAGTGGCTTTTTCTGAAACTTAAAGAGATCCAAAAACTACCCGGGACTTCCGGGGAAACTCAAACAGGGCTTCGTTTCCAAAGCGGTGCTTATCCGCTTTTGGTAGGAAGAAATGCCCAGGAGAACGAGGCATTGCTCAGGGGCCCCATCCGGGGAAGGGACCATTGGTTGCATACCCGGGATGTGCCCGGAGGTTTTGTCTTTATCCGGCAGACGGGTGTGATCCCCGTTCCGCTCGAGATCCTCCTCGATGCAGGCCAACTTGCGGTTTATTACTCAAAGGCAAGGGGAAAGGGTAAAACCGATGTGTATTGGACACAGGTCAAATACCTGCGACGTGTAAAAAACGGACCGCCGGGACGTGTCATACCCACACAGGAAAAAAATCTCACTATCAACCCCGATCCTGAACGGCTTAAGCGCCTGATGGAAGGTGAACTTTGAGATCCTCCTGCGGGTTCGGTTTTCAAGCCGACGAAAAAGTTTTCCGCTTGAAACCCGGGTTACCTGCGCAAGACCCCATAGCCTCCTTGATACTTCGTTTTTCTAAGCGGCCGAATTGGTTTTGGAATGGGAAAACCCTCACCACTTGGAAATGGGATAGATTTTTCGAAGAGGAGGGTTGTCTGGTCTTGGAATCCCATTCCCTGTCTCTCTCAGCCGCCTTCTTCAGTCTTTCGGATTTGGAGGGGGATTTATCCTGGGGTCTTTTCCGTTCCTTACCCAGCGTCCTGCTGGAGCTTCTTGTAAAAGACCAACTACCGAAACGTCCCATACCTACGCTTCTTTTCACCGACCGATTAGGAAACTGGTTGGGTTTTGACCCTGATTTTTCTTTTGAACTTGGCAAACTTCTTCCAGAACGGGCTTCCAGTAAATGGAACCCTAACCATGAAAAGAGAATTTGGCCTGCTTGGACAGCCGCTTTGGTCTGGGATACCCTGAGCGGCGGGCAATGGAAAAAAGAGTTTTGGCACGGTGGCCGTATGACAACAGAACTGGCCTTACCCGGCTTAAAGCAGAAACTCTCAGAGTTTCTTGATCTATCGCTATCCAACAACCCTACTACCGATCTTGGACAATGGGAGCGACTTACCGAAGAATTAGGCGATGACCTCTGGGACGATTTAACATTGTTGCGAAAAAAAGAGATAGAGGATCGAAGGCAGGATTTCCTGCAGAAAATGAGGGTAAAGCAGTTTGGACGAGAATTTTTTCAACGACACAAAAAGCCGATTTTTATCCTTCTGGCGGTTCTTGCTGCAATTACGGTGATTTCCCTGCCCGATCTTCTGGCATACAGACGTGCAAACCAAGAAGAGCTTGTTCTTTCTGATCCTGACTATATACTTCAATATTACGACGCTATGAACACCCTGAATGCATCCATTCTGCGTGAAATGACAGATTCCTCCTTGGTCCGGGATGACTTTTACCTGGCAGCCCAACTCCATGTCTTTCAAAACGTCAGGGAGGTGACCCTCGGTACGAAAGGGCTTTTACGACTTACGGAATGGAAATCTCAAGGATTCCCTGCGCTTCCATCGGGTTTGAGTGTCTATGGGGTTACCGAGTTGGAACTGACGGAGTTGGGTGCATTCACATGGGAAGTCATATATTTAAGGGTTGCGGGCAGGGTTACTTCAGAAACTACTTCAGAACCAGAAATGGAGATTGTTAAGGACTTGGTAAGGATCGAGGAAACAAATGGCAGACGCAGGTTGAACTTTCTCAAAAGAACTGCGGAGAAACTACAATGACGCGCACACCTGAATTCCGGCTATCGGCTTCGAGCCCTTTTCTCGATGCCCTGGTGAGAGACATTGATCCGAATATTTTTCCTGGACGACCTGATATCTTTGTCACCCAGAATGAGGAGATCTATTACCTTTTAAGCGAGCCTATAAGAATCAAGAGTTTTCCTATTCATCACGATTTGAGGCATGACCAACCTTACGAGACTTATAAGCAGGTTATCGAAAGCACTTTTTCCCAAGTGATACCCCAGATTCCCAACGTCTTTGAGGGAACACAATGGCGTTTTGAAGCGCGGGATCCATTTCATCCATCATTCTTTCAAGTTTTTGATTGTAACGGCCGTTCCTACGTCTTTCTGATCCGCTTTGATTTATCCCTTCGGCCCCGTCTTTCGACTGTGCTGAGTAAAGGAACAAATGACATGACGGCCGACTTTGAAACACACTACCTTTTTGTCACACCAGAAATACTTCCGCTTGACACAACACTTTCAACCGATGATAAACTTTTTGTTCTCTGGCTTTTTAATTCAACCTGGATAGGCGAAAAGGGAAGGGGATATTACCTTCAGGGAATCTGGATGGATGATAGTATTACCCAGCTGGTCAGCCGTTTGATCAGCCCGCCTGGCACCAGTCTTCATCCCTTTTTCCCAATTAAATGCCGGTACCAAAGTTTAAGCGCCACCCTGCTATTCCCCACACCCATAGCAAGGAAAAGTGTGGTTACGAACCTGGATACTGTGCTGAGTGCCCTAAACGGAAGATTTATTGAAGTCCAGGAAAATTTACGCAATCTTGATGACGCAAAAGCTCTGAAACTCGAAGATGAACTTCGGGGGCAGCACCTCTTGAAACTTCAGACTATGCTTCCAATTTTCGCAAGTCCCCAGATCAACACTTGGAATATGAAGGAGTACCGTGTCTATGAATCGCCCTATTGAACTTAGGAATCCTTCTGGTCTTGATGTACTCATTATGGGGTTGGGAATAAACGGAGGCGGACTAGAATCTGCAAGGTATTTTGCTTCTAGAGGCGCAAATGTCACTGTGACAGACTTGAGAAATGAAGATCAGCTGAAATCTAGTTTGGATGCGTTGAAAGCTTTTCCTATAAAAAAAATTTTGGGCGAACATAGGATAGAGGACTTTGAAAAAGCGGACCTTGTTGTAAAAAATCCAGGTGTACCCGCTTCTTCCCCTTTTCTCAAAGCGTCGAAAAGGGTGACAACGGATATTGAAATTTTCTTGTCCAGGTGTTCCAACCCCCTCTATTGCGTCACAGGATCAAAAGGCAAAAGTACAACCGTCTCGGCGCTTTCACAGGTATTAAAGTCAGAATTTCCTATGACCTTGCTGGGTGGAAATATTACGATATCGCCTTTAAGCTTTCTCGATAAGCTGGATGGCGTGAGTCCGGTTGTGCTGGAACTTTCAAGTTGGCAGCTACGCGATCTCAATGAGGATGTAAACCTAAAATGCAGGGTTGCCGGGATCACAAACCTCTACCATGACCATATGAATTCTTATTCAAGAATGGAAGACTATGCCATGGATAAGACCAGAATTTTCAAAGGGCAGGATTTAGATTCCTGGAGTTTGGTCAATCTCGATAACCCTTGGGGTTTATTCTTTGCGGCAAAAACACAAGCTAGACACGCGATACTTACACTAAAGGGCCGGAGGCCTCATCCCCGTGCAGAAGCTTTTTCCTACTATGATAAAGGGACAGGCTACCTTGAATGGAAAGGACGACGAGAAATAATCGTTCCTAAGGAAAGGGAAAGTTTTGGAATAGCCAACGATTACGCACTGCTCTTTGCAGGGACAATGGCAGCTTTAGGCGGGATGAAAAGTTCAGCGATCCGCCAACCACTGGCAAATTTTTCGGGGATTGAGCATCGGATGGAGCGCTGCCACCAATACCAAGGAGTCGCCTTTTACAACGATTCAGCTGCGACGATTCCTGAAGCCTCGGTGATGAGTCTTTCAGCCTTTTCAGGACGTGTGCATTGGATCACTGGCGGAACAGATAAAAACTTGGATCTCTCGCCCTTGGAATCTCTAACTATCCCTCCGGCAACCCTTGTGCTTTTGGAAGGCAGTGCATCGAAAAGAATGATACAAGTCTTTGAAAAAAAACATTGGTCCTTTCTTGGACCTTTCCCTGGAATGAGACCCGCACTCGCGTCACTCCATGGTATGCTTAAGGAAGGCGATACGGTATTGATGTCGCCTGGAGCGGCGAGTTTCGAACTCTTTCAGAATGAATTTGACAGGGGGCGCCAATTTAAAGAACTATCGAAGGAAATTTTTTGTTGAAAAGGGACGGAGTTTCCCCTTGGTTCATCATCGTTGCCGATGATGAAGAAAATATGAGGGAGGTGATAAGTCTTTCTCTCGAAAGCCTTCTCTTTGAAGGGGCGTCTATCCATGTTTTGCAAGCCTCTAATGGTGAGGATGTCATCGGACTTTTACGTCAGAATCCCGAAACTGCCATTGTTTTTATGGATGTCGTGATGACAACACCTGACGACGGTCTTGTAACAGCAGGAAAAATCCGGAATTTTCTTGGAATGAACGAGGTGCGCATTATTCTCAACACAGCCCAAGGGTCCACCCTTCCCAAGCTCGACGCAATCAGGAATTACGGGATTAATGATTTTCAATACAAGTCGGAACTGAGCCTTATTCGGCTACAGGCACTGGTTCTGACTAATCTCAGAAATTATCAAGACTTGGTTAAACTTAAAACCTCGGAGGTTCTTTCCAGCAGGGTGATCCAAACTGCAAATAGGATCCAATCAGCCCAGACCTTGGTAGAAATAAGCACTGCGGTTATAAACGGTTTAGCTTTTCTTACGGCCTCGGTAGCACCGAAAAGACCTCAGCCCTACCCTGATGGTTTTCTTGCCCAAGTCGATGAAAAGGAATTAACCATACTCAGCGGTATAGGAAAGTTCGAGCACAAGGCAAAAAGTAAACATTTAGAGCTTATTGACCAACTCGACAGGGACACAATAGAGACTGTTCTTGAAAAACAGCGGAATATTTGGTCTACCGAATATATAGCTTTTCTTTTCCGGACCGAAGACAAATCAAGCTTTCTTGTTTATCTGAGACCCGAGAACCAGTGGGATGAATTGGTTCTCAACCAGACTCGGATTTACTTGATGAGAATTCCCGCAAGTTTTGACAGGATCACCCTGATTCAAAACCTGAAAGAGAGACAGAACGAACTTACTCATTCTTTAGAAGAACGTGATGCCTTGCTGAAGGAGATCCACCATCGGGTAAAGAACAACCTCCAGATAATTTCGAGCCTGCTTTCCATCGAATCAAGCGAGGATTTTTCTAACACAAGGGATAGAATTCACAGCATGGCCCTTGTCCACGAACAGCTTTACAGGTCATCCTATTTTGCCGAACTTGAACTTGGGAATTATTTGTGGCACCTCTGCCAGGATATAGGCCAGGCTTTTCACATTACCGGTCGCATGGTCTATACTCCTCCTGAAAACGACGTCATTATTCCCTTTGAGAAGGCGATTCCCATAGGACTCATGGTGAACGAGCTTATTACTAACGCGGCTAAATACGCCTATACTGAAACTCAAGAAGGAAGTATCCGTGTCAGCCTTTTCTCCGGACACCCTATACGGCTCGTCGTTCAGGACGATGGAAAAGGAAGATCAAGTATGGATGCTGAACAACAGTCGGGAATTCAGCTAGCTGAACTTCTGGCTTCGCAAATCCACGGGAAAATCACGGAGCTCCAAGGGACTGGAACGGGTTACGAAGTGGAAATACCATGAATCTTAATCGATTTTTAGGTGGATTCGCAAAAAGGTTTTTAACGCTTTTAAGATGGTTTGTAATTCTGAATGCAGGTTATATTCTCGTCATCACTTTGTTGACTGCAATGTATGCCTTTATTCCTCCCCCTGTGACAGGGATCCAGGTCTTCAGAACTCTTTTTGATAGAATTCCTGCTAAGCCTACAGAATTTCTACCACTCCAGAATATCACTAAGGGAACACAAAACGCTTTCATTTTCCTTGAGGACAGGGAGTTTTACAAACATTGGGGTATAAGTCTTGGAGCCCTACGGGAGGCCTGGGATATCAATAAAAAACTTGGCAGGGTTGTGGCCGGCGGTTCTACTATTACAATGCAGTTGTCGAAAAACCTTTTCTTATGGCCCGACCGTTCTTGGGTCAGGAAGTATTTTGAAGTTTGGGGTGTTTTAGTCCTAGAAGGCCTCTTATCCAAGGAAAGGATCCTGGAAATCTACCTAAACACGATTGAATTCGGCCCAGGTGTCTACGGCCTGCAAGCGGCTGCTCGGTATCACTATCGAAAAGACTATTCGGAATTAACGTTAAATCAAATCTTCCGGCTTGCTGCGCTTATTACGAGTCCCTTAAGGTTCAATGTCAGAACCATGGTGAACAGCCGTAGTCAAATGGCCCGACTGCGTGCTTTAGGCGGCTCTTAAAAAGAGTACTGGACCCAAAGCCTTTATGGGTATAAAATGGATTTTATGTTACTCAGCAGGATATTTGAGAATATTGATTCCAAGGAACCGCTTTTTCTCGATGTCGGTTCTTCAATACGGGATGAACTGAAAGAAACCATTTATTCTATAGCACGTGGAGGAAAGGTTCTCTTTCATGATTATTGCAGAGAGAAGTTTTCCCCCTACGCACCTTTTCTCAGTGCCGTACGCGAACAGGCGCGTTCCATCCGTCCTTACAGTCCACACCGTTCTCTCTGGAGCGGTTGGGGTAGCGGCGGACTTTCAGGAGAGGTCGAGGAATTTCTCCTGGATGAGGTCGAATACGAGGTGTACCGGGTTAAGAAAACCCTTTTGGAAATGGTGAAAAATTGGGACACACAGAACGAAGGTACTTGGATAGTTTTGCACGCTGTCCATTATGCACAACCATCTTTATGGTCTTTACTCCCCGATCTTATTGCTATGAGTTTAAAGTGCCGGCTTGTCATAACCTGGGATAGCCGCAGTTTGAAGACAAGTGAAAGAACTGGAGATAATCTCTTTACAGTTATTGAAACATTAAGAAAGAAAGCGCCTGTTTTCGAGTCCTATACAGACAGCACACCCGTTGAAGTTTGCCAGCCTCAAGTGGATATGGAGAGTTTCTGGATGGCAAGGAATTTTCTTGCGTTTGCTGACGGAGTACGTTTTGCCGAGCTTCTCTCTGATAACATCAGAGAAAACTATGAAGAAGAGGTGGCATTCCGACAAGCCTATGCAGACTGTCTTCTTTGCATGGGACTTTCAGACGAAGCAGTCACACAGTATCAACAGGCCCAGAGAATCAGCCGTGAACGAGGTTTGCAGGATAGATTGGTTCGGATTACGCGCAGGTTGTCGTCAGCTGCTCTTATCCGCGGCGATGTTGCCGAAGCTGACCGGACTGCACAGCAAGCCTACGAGATTTCGATGAGAAAATTATCGGACAAGGAACAGGTTTTAAGTCTCTTTGCTGTTCTGAGCAGCCGTGATAACCTTACGAGTTTTATCCAAAATTCAGAAGGGGAGTCCATCGGGCTTCTCGAGACTTTAGTTAGCGGTCTTCGGAGTTTTGGGCTGAACAGTCACCTCGCAGCGTTTCTCACAAATGGAATCGTCGCTCTGACCTATTATTGGAAAGTGGGCCCTGAAAAGGCCCTTCAACGGTGTCAGGAAGGCATTAATATAGCAAGGGATCTCGGTAACCAATACCGGCTTGCCACGGGTTTTCATACCCTGGGAATTCTATACCAGGACACCGACCAGGTAAAAAACTCATTGGAAGCCTATCAGACCAGCCTTAAATACAGAAAACAGCTTGGGGTCAGCCTGAATTATGCACAGGGGCTCAACGGGTTAGGATATTTTCACTTTAGCCGCGGCGATTTTCTACCATCCTACAAGGCCTTTAAAGAAGCCTTGGAAATTCTACAAGTAACCGACCTGTATTCGGAAATTTCTGCCACCTTGTACAATTTAGGGACACTTTTTTTCTACGCCCGTAAGTGGGATGCAACAGTTCATTATTTAGAATCGGCTCTTTCCATCCTCGACCAACAAGGTATCGACCACTTACCCTATAACCATCGTTTGGATTTCCTGGCAATTCTTTCAATTTCCTACCTTCAATTAGGAAAAGAATCACTTTCCCTCGAAAGGGAATGGCAGGCCCGTCGATTGTTCCAGGATTTAAAGACGAGTTTCCGTTATGAACATTTTGAGATTCTACTCGCTTTACGCGATGCACACGACGGGCGGGTGGATAGTGGAAAAGAACGATTTACGGCAATACTTAAGGAAGCCGACAGAAAGATCATCAATTTCAGGTACCTAAAACTCCTCGTTTGCCTGGAGGCGGGAATCTCGTTAAAGGAAGATGAATATTTTAACGAAGGATTAAGCACGCTCAAAGACAGAGAAGACCATCAATACTTCCGTACCTTGCTCGAAGCGTCCCGTGATCATAAACCATTGGAAAGTTATCCATTGCCTACACCTCTTAAATTAGACCTCGACAGGATCTTGGAAAGGGGGCGAAAAGATTTTGCCATAGCTGTCTTGCATAAGAAACTTGAAGAAGCCCATTTTTTCTATTCCTATTTCGATGGTCTACTCAATGCCAATACAAAAGACGATGTTGTCGAAGCGGCATACCGCATGCTTTTTCAAACCTATCCTGCAGAAGGTCTGAAAGTATGGCTGGCTTCCGATCCTGAAGAAGTTCCGGCAAACTGGGAAACTGTATACCGGCCATGGAACCAAGCTCCCAATGCGGAACAATTGCGGTGGCTCTTTGAGGGCGTTCCTCCAGGTTGGATCCATGTGACAATGGGAGCGGAGGATAATGTTCCGGCCCATGCTCTCTACGGTCCGCTTAAACGGCTCGATAAGACGACCGAGAGGGATATCAAGCTTGCACTCAACCAGCTCATCCTTACCTTGAGGTTGAAAATAACCCAGGAAAAACTTGAACAGGCGGCCACATTAGATCCTCTTACCGGTCTTTACAACAGGTATGAATTGGAAAGACGCTTGGCTTTTGAAGAAAAACGTATCCGAAGGCATCATGGACGCCCAAGCACCAGGCTTTCCCTTATCAAGGTCGACTTGGATCATTTCGGTTTTTTTGTCGACCACTACGGTCACGAAGCGGGCGACCGTATTCTGCGTTGGTTTGCCTTGGGTATTAAGGAGGCCATCCGCGAATCGGATTTTGCAGGCAGGGTTGATAATAATGAATTTTTAATCCTATTGACCGAGACGGAGGCTACTTCCGCCCCGATGGTCGCTCGAAGACTTCTAAAAAAGATAGAAAATAGAAGCTACCTCTGGGAGGCTCTTCAGGAGCTCAAACCCAACTCCCTGAAACTCGAAAGGAATCTCGGATGTTCCATCGGTATCGCCCAGTTTACTCACGAGGAATCCCTTCACCTTCACGAGGCCATGGAGGTGGCGGACCGCGCGCTCAGGCAAGCCCAAGAGCAAGGCGGTAATCAAATCGTGATCGGCTCCTGAATTTACGGGGTGCGACATTGTCCAGAAAGGTATATTTCAAAACCCTCGGTTGTAAACTCAACCAGTACGAATCGGAAAGCCTTGCAACAAATCTTATAAGTCACGGTTGGCAGGTGGTGCGCAACCCCGGAGAATGCGACGTTATTATTGTGAACACCTGTACCGTTACGCACAACGCTGATAGAAAGAGTTTATATAACTTGAGAAAAGCTATGAAAGCCAACTCGCATGCGTGTGTGGTAGTCATAGGATGCGGGGTGGATAACAAACGGATCGAGTGGCAGAGAACTCCAGGTGTAAATTACTGCTTAAGCAATTCAGAAAAGAGCTTCCTTCCTGACTTGTTGGAAGCCCATGCGGCCGGAGAAAAGTTTGAAGTCAGAGGCAAGGGTGATGTTTTTGGCTATCCGGATGTAGAGCAGATATTCCACACAAGAGGTTTGATAAAAATCCAGGACGGTTGCGATGAGTTTTGTTCGTACTGCATCATTCCCCACGTGCGAGGCCCGGGTGTTAGCCGTAGCCTAGAGTCGATATTAGATAACGCCCGCAGTTTATTGGATAGGGGATACAAGGAATTAGTTTTAACAGGCGTCAACATAGGCCGTTGGACCTGGGAAGGGAAAGGATTTACAGATCTAATTAGTCGGATACTCGAAATACCCGGAAATTGGCGTCTGAGCATGGGGTCGTTGGAACCAGAAAACTTTTGCGAAGATTTTTACAAGCTCTTCGAACACCCCCGTTTAAGCAGGCACATTCACCTCAGCTTGCAATCGGGGAGTGATAAAATCCTTCAAAACATGAACCGCCGCTATTCCCTTAGAGATTTCTCCAAGGTCATAGAAAATCTGAGAAGAATTGATCCTTTGTTTCATGTGACCAGTGACATTATCGTGGGATTTCCCGGGGAGGCGCAAGATGATTTTTCCCAAAGTTTGGAGGCAATAAGAAATTTTAATTTCGGCCACGTTCATATTTTCTCCTTCAGCAGAAGGAAAGGGACCCAAGCCGACTTATTGCCGGACCAAGTTGATGTGCGCACCTTAAAAGAACGACGCCTCGAAATGGAATCTTTATCGTATAAAATCAAAAAAGCATTTTTAACCAGGTTTATCGGGAAAACGCAATACGTGCTGATTGAAAAAGAAAATCACGGTGTTTATAAAGGGTTCGGTGAACATTATGTGCCCCTTGAGGTGAAAAGTATAGAGAAAATGGAAAAAAATAAGTTTTATTCGATTCTTGTCTCTGAATTTCACGAAGGAACAGTCCCTTTTCTAAGAGGCTTTCAGTTAAATATGACCTAAGTCACACAGACACGTGATGAATTTCACATTTTTTATCTGCGGAGCGGTGCGATGATAAACCTGTGGACGGCGCCGAAAGGTAAATCTAACCGTCCCAGGAGGTTGCAATGAAGTTTTCAAGTATTCTTTTTATGGTTTTGGTTTCTTGGGTCTCACACGCTCAAACCCTAGGAGCCTGTTGCGCTTGAGACCGCAGGAATTTACTTGAGGTTGAACTGTGTGATACTTTGTTGCACATGGCACCACGATACAAAAGCGTCGAGGCGGCCGAACTTGTACCCTTGGAGAGTTTTCAATCCAACCACGGTGCCCAATCCAATATGACCGACCCCGATAGCCGGGTTATGAAGAAGAGTAACCACGCAGAATATACACAGTCGTACAACGCCCAAGCGGTAGTGGATGCCGAAGGAAGTATGATGGTTTTGGGTTGCTATGTGACCAATCATGCCACTGATCGCGGCGAACTCGCCGAGGCACTCAACGCAGTGGCAGCAGAAACGGGCACTGTAAAAACGGTCTTGGCCGATGCCGGATATGCAAGAAGCAATGGAACAAGAGCGGCAAAAGGAACTCTACAAGAAGCGAAAGAGCACCGTCGAACCGGTCTTTGGAATCATC
>DYOB01000394.1 GCA_020720765.1 Borreliella garinii | reverse complement strand
TCCAGATAGAACCTCATATGCTGGATTTGCGTGGCATTCATAGACCACTGGCGCAGTAGCGCCTGCGTGGGATCTTTCAATGTGAAGTTCCCAGAACATGAAACAGTTTCGTAAGAGAGCCCCGAAGCGACCTGCACGTCGATGGGCACACCGAACTCACTAATCGTAGTGGTGCTGGCCTCCCAGCCGAGCGGTGCGTTCATGCTGTTTAAACCCTTGACAATGGCCTCATTACTCTTTCCAGCATAAATCACTACCTTACTTGTTTGTCCTACAACAAAATTTCCAGCCATAATATTCTCTCCTTAAAGTTAGAACCTGATAGGAAGGAAAACTGGATTAACCTCCCAACCTTTATATGGCTTCTGCACAACCTGATGTGGGACGCCATAAGATATACTATCTACAGTTTTCAAACCAAGACTCTTCACAAAATCAACAAATAAGCCAACTGTCTTAATACCAGTATATTCCCTAATCCACAAAGAAATGTCAAGTGTTTTTGTTGTCACGAAGGTGCTTTCTCCCATGCCGGACTGTTCTGAGTGAACCGGCCTGATAGAGAGCATTATAAACGGAGTGGTTCTTGACTCGGTATCAGGCGGTTTAGCGTTTGGGTATATAAGCTCTATACCGGAAACACCCACAGGAGCGACAGCAAAAGAGTCCCGTATATAAGTCAGAAGGTTTATTCTCGCTTGGTCTTCTGAAATCCCTGTCAGCAAACAGTCAGCCATTAAATAACAGAGCCTCCAATAACAGCGGTCTTTAATTTTTCTCTATACCATTTTGTGTACCTGACAGCAGCTGTAACATACAGGGCAGTGTCATACAAGACATTATCCCTGTTCTCTATCTTGTCGTAATATGGGTCATCTGGCTCATTTATGAAATAGATGTCAGCAGTAGAGTGGATTGTAAAAGGCTCTGTCATTATCCACTTGTTGGCGGAATTAGCCATACGGACAGCAGGCTGTTCCCCTGGCCCGTGTGGAACTATTGCTCTCCAGTTGTACATTGGGTCAGAGGCTATATCAATCGGAGGATCAGTGATACCTTCGTGCTCTATGCGTAGATTTGCTGCCATGTGACCAGACCACTGAGCAGCTTCTGATATAACCTTATTATAGGCATTAATCGCAGCCCCCCTCAATATAGGCCCTATCTCTTCATCAGATATTTCTACCTTAGCATTCTTGATGGCCTTAAACAAAGAGGCAGGCATTGAGAAATTAGGCACGGCGACAGTGTAAAACGTAGGTGGAATTTTTAATGTAACTGTGCAGGACTTTATAGTCCCCAACAGAATCCCCTATAGCACAGGCAGCCACTGTAGTTATGGTCATGTCTCCAGGAAGTATCTTCAGAGCGTCCTCACGAGAATCTACAAAAGACTTCTC
>DYOB01000118.1 GCA_020720765.1 Borreliella garinii | reverse complement strand
ACACGAGAAGTTGGTAGATCCAATTGGAACTAGCGTCTGTGTCATCTCGTAGTTCTCTCGAAACTGACAAGTCATTTCTACTTACTTGTAGAGAAGTATTTCTCGTAGAATCTGCAAGAAGGATTCCATCGGGATCGATAATCCGAAAACGGGCGGTATGTCGGCCCTCGAGAAGGTTGACGGCGTCCTGGTAGTTTTCGGGTGTGGGTTCGAGGGTTCCCAACCAGGCAGAAGCCCAACGGCCCTGTTGTATAAGTGCGTGTTCGAGGAGCTATAATTGCCTTTGTTCAAAATTATTTAGAATAAGAAAAAAAGCCAGCGGGATAAAAACCAACAGTATATGAAAGAGAAGTATCCGGATTGCTAAGGAACTTATGTGCCTTCGTCTTTTCATAAAGAAGGAGGCACCGCCTTGTACCCTGTTCCGTAAAGAGTTTGGATAACATCCAGGCCGCCGGCGTCAAGAATTTTTTTCCTAATGCGTTTGATATGCGTATCGACAGACCTGTCGGTCACATAAATATCTTCAGGGTATGCAGCCTGGATAAGCTGTAAACGTGATTTAATCACACCCGGTTGTTTGATTAAATTTTCAAGAATTCTGAATTCCGTAAGAGTCAATTTTAGCGGAGTTGTCATCCATTGTGCTTCCAACCTGTCAGAACTCAACTTTAAATCCCCAAGTGCGATTTCTGAAGTCCTGGGTTTATTATTCTGCGACCTTCTCAATAAGACTTTGATCCGGGCGACAAGCTCTCTTAAAGAGAAGGGTTTACAAAGGTAGTCGTCTGCCCCCGAGCTTAAACCGAAGACCTTATCAAATTCCTCGTCACGGCTGGTCAGAAACATAACGGGAAGGATTTCATTGACCGTGCGTATTTTCCGCAGTACTTCGATACCGTCTTCCAGCGGCATCGAAATATCAAGAAGCACCAGGTCGGGATTCCGTTCTTGAAAGAGTTTCCACGCCGTACTGCCTTCAGGGGCAGTTACGACTTTCCAACCCTCCTTTTCCATGGCAAAAGAAAGGTTAGCCAAAATACTCTCTTCATCGTCTGCAACTAAAATTAAGGGGACCTTCGACAAATCTAGGGGTTTCCAGCGGTATCAGCGGGTTTGAAGACCTGTTTGATCTTCTCAAGATCCAGCACTCCTAAAATTTTTGCTACGAAGTCGACAAGTCCGTCCAACCGCGGATCTCCCCCTGAATTTGAAAATACTTTAAGTTCGTTGATGGCTGGAAGGCTGGAAGCAATTTCAGGGAGAACAGCTACAAGATTATCCATAACGACAGAAGTACTCAGGGAGTTTTCTATATCCCTCCTTTTCTTTTCCATTTCAACCCTGATGGCGTCGAGTTGAAGGTGGAGTTTTTCCCGTGCCTCTTGGATTTCCCGTTCGGACTTTTCTTTCAGGGATGTAAGAGATATTTCCGATTGAAGCTTGAGGGATTCAAAGACTTCTTTTATAGAGAATTTTTCTTTTTCCAATTCAGCTTCTTTCTGAACAAGGTGTTTTTGTGATTCGACAGCTTTTTCGCGGTATTCCTCTTCCTGGCGCGCAAGTCTTTCCTCGGACTCCCTTTGAAGACGCTGGGTTTCTTCCTCGATACTCAGGCGTTCCCTGCTAGAATTCTGTTCTTCCTGAAAACGCAATGCCTCTTCTCGAAGACGGGTTTGTGTGATCTCGGTTTGCTTCTTCTGTTGACTGAGTTCTATTTCAAGCTGGGTCTGTGCTGCCCGGGTTTGGATTTCCTTGTTCATTTCCAGACTACTGATCTCAGCCTGTTTTCTCTGTTCATGACGGAAGGGACTCTGTAGGTCTTCCCAGAGGGCAGAACTCGAAACAAGGGCTTCGCGGATTTGAACAGTCGAGATTTTAATACCAAGTCCTACATTGGTTTTCTCACCCTCTGCTACGCTTTTCAACCTGCTCGTGAGTTCCTGGATGATGGGTTCTTTATCCTTAAGGACTTCTTCCACCGGCATGGTGGCAATTTTATCTTTTATGGCGGCTTCTGCCTGTTCTCTCAGCTGCGCATTGACCACGCCCAGAGGATCACGGTAATCCGAAAAATCCAGCTTTTTATAGGCAACCGCGAAGTCATTGATCTGCCACTGTACGTAGGCGAGAATATTTATTCCCTGTTTTTCCATGCTGATACAATTGGCAACAACACCTATAGTCTGCATCGCAGCGGGAACAATGAGATAAGCATCTGTGTCTGGGTTGTAACGGAAGCTGACACCGAGCCCGAGGGTTACGGGATTCTTTCTTCCTATCCGCGTGTGTACTACGTAGGCGTTGGGTGGAACAATGACCCTGCGCCAGAACCAGGTTCCTGTCACCCTAGCCTGAAGGGGCTCTTTCTCGTTTTGTAAATCTTCCGAGGATTTTAGGGTATTGATGGGAAAGGCCATATTCCGCCTGGCGCGTTGTGGTGCCATGGCTGTAGAAGGAGAGGCATTTATGGGTTCATCTTCTATCATATTCTGGGCTTGTTCGTTGAACATATCTGCAGCGGACTTCTTTTTTTGAATCATATTTTCTCCTAGTTCATTTTAACGGAACTGACTTCACCCCATAGACGGACATTGAGATTTAGTTCTTCGACTATGCTCAAGGCAAAACTCATATCATCATAGTATTTGAGAATCACCGTATCGTCAAACAAGGTCGTAAAGACTTTAGGTTCAAAGAGGTTTTCCCTATAGGGTATGGCTGCAAAAACTGTGTTGTTGACGAAGGAAAACACGACATTTTTCCCGGTTTTCTGACGGTAGGAAACCAAGCGCTCCATTAGGGTTTGAGAAAGGATGTAGTGAACCTCTATAGAATCCGTTCCATAAACCGCATAGAATTCCTCGAAAACCGGGTTGTCCATCTTCACCAGTTGACCGTGGGACTTGTCAAGTTTTTGAAAGAAAGAAGTAAAGGTTTTAATAATACCGTGCTGGCCCTTGCCGTAATCAGTAAGGACAAAGGTTCTCCCCTTGAAGTTTTTTGAAAACAAGGCACGAAAAAAAAGTCCTTTAAAAATAGTATGCCAGGTTGTGGTTCTGCGTCCCTTGGAATCCGTCGATTCTGTTTTATACAAGCTATGGATTTCACTGAAATGAAAAGGTGTTCTTCCTGATTTTCCTTCCACATAGTCGTCACCGCTATAGCGGTCTACCCTCTGTTGAAAGATTCCGCTTTCCTTATATTCCTCAAAGGATATGCAACTCGTGGGAATATAGACAAATGACGGGTCGATGAATTGCAGAATCCCTTTGATAACGCTGTCCTTAAAAGTAGCTGTGTAGGATTTTAATAATGACCTATAGATGGAAAACCAAACTATGCCTGCGATAAGTGTTAGAAAAAATAAAATATAGGGAAGGAAGGACTCTTCATCTTGAAAAAGAATGAAGAAAGAAACGAAGAGTAAACCAGCCAAAATTAAACTCATAATAACACCGAGGGAGACTATCTTTCGTGCTACTTTAATTCTTTGAGCCTCAAGAGGTTCCAATGTGGGCTTTAATTGTCCATGGAAAAAATTTGAAACTTCCTCGCGGGTTTTCATTTATCAAACACCGGGTTGAAAAAGATTCTTTACAGAAGGCGCCTGTCTTTCACTTTCCGGAATGGCAAAAAAAGCCTCCGGTTTAAGACCCATCATTCCAGCCATCATATTGGAAGGAAACATTTCGAGGGCATTATTGAATTCTTCAACGGCTGCATTCAAGGCCCTCCGGCCTGCACTGATTTGTTCTTCGGCTTCGTTGAGTGCTCCTTGGAGTTGGATGAAATTCTGACTAGCTTTTAATTCCGGGTAATTCTCAACGGCAACCTTAAGACCGCCCAGAGCTTGAGTGAGTTGGGTGTCTTGTTGGGAACTTTGGGTTATCGTGGAGTTTTGAGTCCTGAGTTCTGTCAGTCCTTTTAGCACATCGGCTTCGTGTTTCATATACTGTTGAACCGAACTGACTAGGTTCGGTATCAGGTCCCATCTTTTTTTCAAAAGTGCATCGAGACCACCGAAAACTTTTTTGACCTGGTTTTTCTTCCCAATTAGGCTGTTATACAACCCCATGAAGATTATCAGCAGAAAAAATAACGCTCCCAGGATAATAAAAATCATATTCATCATTCAACTCCTCAATTCATGAATGAATACATTTTAATCTATTGGCAGGAAAAAATCAAAAACTCGAATTTCCTTAAGAATCTCTGACATTTTTTTTAAAATGTGTTAGAATGGACCGAAAGGGTATAGTAAAATTTGAGTTCTGAAAAAATCCTGATAGTTGAGGATGAAAAAATTATTGCCTCCGATCTGAAGCGCAGACTTGAAGCTCTCGGTTATGAGATGTGCGCTTTATGTTCAACTTCCGAAGAGGCTATTTCGATTGCGGAATCATGCCGGCCACAAATCGTTCTTATGGATATCGTTCTTGAAGGACCCAAAGATGGAATTGCTACAAGCATAGAAATCTTTCAGAAATTCCAGATTCCCACCGTTTTTTTAACAGCCTATTCGGACGCTGAAACCCTCCAGCGTGCTAAGCAGGCACAACCTCTTGGGTACATCGTCAAACCATTTAAAGACCGGGATTTGTACACAACTCTGGATATGGCCCTCTATAAAGCCCGCTCTGACGCAAAACTCCGCGACCACGAGAGATGGTTAAGCGCGACGCTTGAAGGTCTAGGCGACGGGGTTATAGCTGTTGATAAGGAAAAGTGCATTCACTATATCAACCCGACTGCTCTCAAACTTTTAGGCGTACATGAAGAATCCGTCATTGGACAAGACTTAAGCAACTATTTCCATCTGGTAGATGAAGAAAACTATATGCCGATCAGGGTTATCGAAAACCTTGGTGCACAGTCGTCTTCTCCCATCAATAAAGCCCTCCTTCAGGTTGTCGACGGCATGTTTTATAACATAGAAGGTTCTATTTCAAAAATCGAAGTGGATTATCCGCCCATAGGCTGGGTGATAGTTTTTCGGGATGTTTCCCAAATTAAAGTTCTCTCTCAAAAGATTGACCATCAGTCCCGGTACGACGGTCTGACTGGACTTGTAAACCGAAGGGAATTCACATACATCTTGACAGAAAGATTTTTTGATAAAAAAAAGAGGGGACAAAACCACGCACTCCTCTACCTCGACCTAGACCAGTTTAAACTCATTAACGATACCTGCGGTCACCTGGCAGGGGACGAACTCCTGCGACAAGTTTCCGATATCATTCAACGCCAGAAAGACAGCCGGGTAGTCGCCATGAGTCGTCTTGGTGGTGATGAATTTGCGGTTCTTTACGAGGACACCGACACTACCCAAGCTTTGGAAAAGGCCTGGATTATCAAACACGCCCTAAATTCCCATGATTTCATCTGGCAGAACAATGTCTTTAAAATCAGGGCCAGCCTAGGACTCATTCCTTTTTCTGAACAATACGACGACGTAAAAACCATCCTGGCCGCTGCCGACGATGCTTGTTATATAGCCAAGGAAGAGGGTGGTAATAGGATCAAAGTCTACGAAACCCACGAAGATACGTTCCAAAAAAGGCGCGGTGAGATGCGGTGGATAAACAGGTTGACCCGTGCGCTTGAAAACAACCATTTTGTTCTCTTTCAACAACCCATCGTTCCTCTTCAGCCCCAGAATCAGGAAATGACCAAACTCGAAATTCTGATTAGGCTCAGGGATGACGATGGAAAATTGATCTTGCCTTTTGATTTTATCCCAGCGGCAGAACGTTATAATCTTATGCCCCAGATTGACCGCTGGGTCATCCGAACTGCTTTAGGGAATTACCATGAGCTCACAAAGAAACTCAAACACGAAAGCCTTTTGAGCATTAACCTCAGCGGAGAATCTTTCGCCGATGAGAATCTTATAAGTTTCATCAAGCACGAATTAAAGAAGCACCAGGTAGCTCCAGGAAATATATGCTTTGAGATAACAGAAACCGCCGCTGTAGGCAACCTTAGCCAAGCTGTTAATTTTATGAACGACCTGAAAAACTTTGGCTGTGCTTTCAGTCTCGACGACTTTGGTTCCGGTCTTTCCAGTTTTGCCTACCTTAAAAGTCTGCCTGTGGATTTTTTGAAAATAGACGGAATTTTTATTAAGAACCTTTCCGAGGACCCTATAAGTATGGCTATGGTGGAAGCAATTTATAAAATCAGCAAGGTTATGGGTATTAAGACTATTGCCGAGTACGTCGCAACGCCCCAGATACGCGAGATATTGACGAAAGTTGGCATCGATTACGCTCAAGGTTACGACATCGCCAAACCCTCACCCATGTTGGATTAAAGGAGGACGCTATCAGGGCTACTCTAGCGCGTATCCACCTAGGAAACCTTAGGCATAATTTCAGACAAATCAAACTCCTGGCACCCCGTTCAAAAATTCTTGCTTCCGTTAAAGCAGATGCCTATGGACATGGATCGGTGCCGGTAGCCCGGGTTCTCAGCGAGGAAGGCTGTGATTGGCTGGGTGTTGCTACAGTTGATGAAGCCAGGGAATTACGAGATGGGGGAATTCTTCTCCCGATTCTCCTTTTGGGTATGGTTCTGCCCGACGAGGTTGTACATCTCTTCAGGTATGGGGTCAGTGCTGTCGTCGCTGATAAGGAATACCTTTCCATGATAGGGGAATCATCGCAACACAGCCATCAAGCGCTCGGTATTCATTTGAAAGTTGAATTGGGCATGGGGCGGCTCGGTTGTAAACCCGAAGAAGCCCTCGATTTATTAAAATACAGTACTAAGTATAAAAACTTGCGTTGGGAAGGAGTGATGACGCATTACCCCTGCAGCGATAATGGTCAAACCGAACCGACTGCAGGTCAACAGGGAAAGTTTATCAAGCTTGTTTCAGAAATTCGGGCGTCGGGGTTTCCTATCCCTTTAGCCCACAGTGCGAATTCTGGTGCTATACTCGGTCATCCTAAAACTCATATGGATATGGTCAGGCCCGGGATCTTACTTTACGGTTATGCACCTACGCGTGATCTTCCGGGAGGAGAGCGCTTCTTACCGGTTATGGAAATGGAATCCCGAGTGATGTTTCTCAAAACTTTGGAGGAGCCAATGCATCTTAGTTATGGTTCCACCTACTTGGCGCAAAAAGGATCTAGAATAGCAACTATTGGTGCCGGTTATGGTGACGGCTATACCCGGGCACTCTCCAATAAAGCTATGGTTCGGATTCAAGGCCAACTTTATAAAGTCAGCGGTCGTGTTTGCATGGATCAGTTTTTGGTCGACCTTGGAACATCGAGCGAGGTAGGAAGGTGGGAAAAAGTCGGTCTTTTCGGTCCTTACAGCGAAGGTCCGAATGCATGGGATTTAGCAGAAATCCTGGGAACCATACCCTACGAGGTGACGTGTTCGGTTAGCAGAAGGGTCCAACGTATTTATACTGATGAGACTTTAAAATAGACGAGCCTTTTTCAAAACTACTGCGGAGGATTTGTCAGTGCGCGAAAAACTCGCTCA
>DYOB01000117.1 GCA_020720765.1 Borreliella garinii | reverse complement strand
AGGCTCCTAGATTATTAAGGTTAAAAGAGTTAACTTTTTACCGGAAGGTACACTTGTTCGCCACGTATAAATATTTATTTCCATACATAAAACCTTACAGGAAAATGTATGTCATAGGTCTAGTTTTTCTTTTGATGACCAATGCGGCCCAGCTCCTGATCCCCCAAGCCACGCGTTGGGCTCTTGACGCTTACGACGAGGTGTTTGGTGCGCTAGTCCTCCTGGGCATTTCCGCCCTTTTTGTTGCATTAGGGAGAATTGGTTGGAGGCTCTTTATCGTAGGGGCTTCTCGAAGGATTGAAAGGGACCTCAGGCAAAATCTCTTCGACCATTTCACAAGACTGGATCAAGGCTTTTATTCAAAAAACTCGGTGGGAGACCTTATGGCAAGGGCGACTAACGACCTTGAGGCAGTCCGTATGAGCATAGGTATGTCGGTCATCACCTTTGTCGACGGAACTTTTATGGGCGTGGGTATCATCGCCATCCTTTTAGTTTCCAACTTAACTCTCGGCTTTCTTACGATCCTGCCGCTTTTTATCGTGACAGGAATTATTCTGCTCTTAGGGGGAATGGTCGGTAAGCTCTTCGAGGCTCTTCAAAAAGGTTACTCGGCCCTCAGCCGCGACGCACAGGAATCCCTCTCGGGACTCCGCCTTATCCAATCCTTTGCACGCGAAGAATATTTCAGCGAAAGGTTTTATAAAACTGGAATAGACTATCTCAAAAAGAATCTCCGCCTCACCCGTGTCTGGGGCTTATTCTTTCCTTTAATCGGACTTCTTTCGGGTATCACAACCTGGATGCTTTTGTGGTTTGGCGGCGGGATGATCGTAAGAGGCGAGATAAGCCCGGGACTTTTTGCTGCTTACCTGGGTTATCTGGGTATGTTGGTCTGGCCCATGATCAGCGTGGGCATGACCGTCAATATGCTTCAAAGAGGGGCCGCGAGTCTTCGGCGCATCATTACGATCCTTGAAACCCAACCAGACATTGTCTCTTCTGTGAATGCAAAGGCTCCTCAGGATTCGGCGTGGCCTCTCGAAGTGAAAAATTTGAGCTTCCAATACCCTGACGCTGAAAAACCCGTTCTGACCAAGGTCAGTTTTACTCTCAACAAGGGAGAAGTTATTGGAATTCTCGGAGAAACAGGGAGCGGTAAAACGACACTCCTCAGGCTGCTTGCTAGACTTCTCGATCCGCCCGACAAGACTATATTCCTCGGGGGGAAAGACATAAAAGAATGGCCCTTGAACGAATTGCGTTCAAGGTTTTCCCTCGTGCCCCAACAACCCTTTCTTTTTTCCGAAACACTGTGGACTAATATGATTTTCGCTTATCCCCAGGCTACTGATGAGTTGGTCCTGGAAATGGCTGAAAGTTCGGGTTTAAGCAAAGATCTGGGAGCCTTTCCGCAGGGTTGGAAGACCCTTGTGGGTGAAAGGGGTGTCACCCTGTCCGGAGGCCAAAAACAACGCACCGCCCTGGCAAGAGCCTTGATAGCCCCGGGTGATATTCTGGAACTCGACGACGCCCTCTCCGCTGTGGACAACCAAACCGAGGAACGTATCTTAAAGAGTCTACTTTCTACCGGAAAAAGGACCATCCTTATGGTGAGCCATAGGATCAGCACCCTGCTGAGGTGTCAAAGGGTCCTTGTTTTGGACAACGGGTCTCTCGTTGAAGAAGGTCCACCGAGAGATTTACTCCAGACTGGAGGGATCTTTTCCGAGATAGCCGCTCTCCAACACATTCAGCTTGAGGAAATACTATGAGCGAAGAAATTCAGCCAAAGGCTTTCGATCTCAGAATTATGAGCCGGCTCTTCCTGCTTGGGAGCCGGTATTGGTTGGTGCTGGTTTTAGCCCTCGCAGCTCTTGCCGCAGCGACTTACGCCGAACTCACCCTGCCGCTCCTTTTAAAGGATACCATCGACAAGGTCCTTATGCCTGGTTTATCTGTTTTTCCCACCCTCTCTGCCGAGAGCGCGGCGCAACAAATTTGGGACCCTCTTTTTTATAATGTTCTCAAATACTTGGGCTTGCTTTTACTGACGATGGTTGGAGGTTTTCTCCAGGTCTATCTTCTGGCCTCTGTGAGTCAAAAGGTCATGGCCAGCTTGCGCCAGGATCTCTTCAACCATTTTCTCCGTCAATCCCAATCCTGGATGCAAAACCAACAGGTAGGAAAACTTGTCAGCGGCCTGACTTCGGATGTAGGAACCATCAGTGATTTTTTCAATACTCTCTTTACGGGGCTTTTGAGGGATGTCGTCGTGATGATAGGCGTCATTTTTGTTCTTTTCCAGGTGAATACAGCGCTGGCGGGTATCACGCTTGTAACACTGCCACCAGTTTTTATTCTTATATCCCTTTACCGGGCTAGAAGCAGGAGTGCGTACCGAAAGGTCCGCTCAGCTATCAGCAGGCTGAATTCCTTTCTCAGCGAAAGGCTTTCCGGGATGAGCATTGTCCAGCTCTTCGTCCAGGAAGATCGGGTGAAGGATGAGTTTCGGGAGGAAAATAAAAATGCCCTCCACGCTTCACTCGGAGAAATGTACGTCAACGCAACTTTTAGGCCCATAATTGATTTGCTTTTCTCAGTGAGCCTCGGCGTCCTTCTCTGGTTTGGAACGGGGTGGGCCCTCGCAGGAACCCTGACTGTGGGTGTTCTGATAGCCTACGTCAACCTGCTTAGGATGTTCTACCAGCCTGTAGGGGATTTCGCCGAAAACTTCGGTATCATTCAGAGTGCCATGGCCGGTTCGGAGCGTGTCTTTAAGTTCCTCGATACGGATGCAAGCATCCTTTCTAAAGGCAGCCTGCCGTTCCCGCAAAAGGCAGTGGGTGTTGCGTTCGAAGACGTGCAGTTTTCCTATTTAGAAGGCGAACCTGTACTTCGGGGTTTGAGTTTTAAGGTCGAGCCCGGTCAAACTGCGGCAATCGTCGGGTATACCGGGGCTGGAAAAACAACCATCACCCATCTTCTCAGCAGGTTCTGGGATGTTCAAGGTGGCACGATTTCCGTTGACGGGGTACCTATTGAAAACTATGATTTGAAGGAATTGAGACAGGGGGTCCAGGGGGTTCTCCAGGATGTTCAGCTGTTTTCCGGGACACTGCGGGAAAATGTCACACTCGGCAGGGATATCTCCCAAATGGAACTCGACACAGCCGCCGCTCAAAGCAGGCTCGACCGTGTCCTGACTAAACAGGAAAAAGGCTGGGAAACCGAACTCACAGAGAACGGGGCCAATCTCAGCGCGGGCGAGCGCCAACTCGTGAGTTTCGCCCGTGTGCTGGTCCAAAACCCCCCCCTTCTTATCCTTGATGAGGCTACTGCAAACATCGATACCCAGACCGAGCACTGGATCCAAGAGGCATTAACCCACCTGCTCGTCGACAGGACCAGTATTGTCATTGCCCATAGGCTTTCAACCATCCGTAACGCCGATATTATCTTTGTCCTCGACCAGGGAAAAATTCTGGAACAGGGGAGCCACGAGTTTCTTATGGAGCAAAGAGGGTTTTATTATAATTTGTACAAACTGCAGTACGAAAACAGGGGTGGCCAATTGGTCATGATTTTACCTGGACCGACAGGCGAAACTGTGTGATACTATAAGGTAAGGAGAGCTTATGAAACCTTGGTTAGTCTTTTTAGGAGCGGCAATCTTTGCCGTACTCATTTCCTGTGCCGGTTCCGGGACAGTCACCCCCACCGGTTCAACGGATACGGTCACCGAAGAGGTAGAACCGGCACCCGTCAGACCTGCAACAGTCCAGGCTTTTAATCCGGCGCTTAACGTGACGAATGTGGGGTGGTGGGCCAATAGTGTTTTCTACTTAGCCTTTGTAAGAAGTTTTCAGGATTCCAACGGGGACGGTAAGGGAGACCTACAAGGTTTGATTAAACGCCTGGATTATCTCAACGACGGCAACCCCTCAACCACAACGGATCTGGGAATTACGGGTTTGTGGCTTATGCCCATCCATCCATCACCCAACAACCACGGATACGATGTGAAAGATTTCTATGGCATTAACCCGGAATACGGGACCATGGATGACTATAAAACATTGATCTCCGAAGCAAAGAAGAGAGGGATCAAGGTCATACTCGACCTCGTTCTGAACCACACCTCGAACCAGCACCCGTTTTTCCTTGAAGCCTCTACGAACGCCTCATCCCCCAGACGTGATTTCTACATATGGTCCGACCGGGTACTCCATACACGAGGTCCTTGGGGACAAACAACGATTTGGCACAATACCCCGACGGGTTATTACTACGGGGTTTTCAACTTCCTGATGCCTGATCTCAACCATAAGAACCCTGCGGTGACGCAGGAAATGCGCAACGTCGCACGGTTTTGGCTTCGTGATGTCGGAGTCGACGGTTTTAGGCTGGATGCCATAAAATACTTGATCGAAAATGGAAACCGTTTGGCTGATTCACCGGAGAATGTGGAATACCTTCGCGGTTTTCGTTCCTATGTTCGAAGTGTTTCTCCTCAAAGTTACCTGATAGGCGAGGTTTGGAGCGGCACAGAAATCACTGCTGCCTATGTTCCTAACTCTGTGGATTCGGTCTTCAGTTTTGATACACAGGGAGCTATAATCGGATCCTTAAAAAACGGCATCAAGGATGAACTCGAATACGCTTTCGACCAGGTTCAACAACACCTTCCCTTGGGAACAGCTGCGCTCTTCCTTTCGAACCACGATATGGACCGGGTGATGAGTCAACTCGGGGCAGACTGGGAAAAGGCGAAGGCCGCGGCCCTTATTCTTATGACAGGTCCCGGCACTCCCTATATCTATTACGGCGAAGAAATTGGTACCCAGGGAGCTAAAGGCGGCGGAGGAGACGACAACTGGAGACGCGCCATGCAGTGGGGCGATGGACCTGAACCGGGTTTAGGTTTTTCTGATAGGCGTCCTTGGGGTATGGGCTTTAACCAACCTGGTAAGGAAAACACAGTTGCCGCTCAGACTTCCGATCCAACAAGTCTTCTAAGTTGGTACAGGGACCTTATTCGCCTGAGGTCCCAGGCCTCTGCGCTTCGGACAGGAAAATTGATTCCTGTCGAGACGAATTCACAAAGTATATTTTCTTACGTCCGCTGGGATACGACAGGAACCTACTTGGTCCTTATTAACCTCGCTGAAGTACCTTCGAGCCTTTACGGATTGACTTTGTGGTCCGGGCCTCTCAAGACCGGAGCCAGCGTAGTTCAAGCGGCCGGCACCAAGATTGAAGGAAGCCTCAATAACCCTGAAGTCAATGCAGACGGCGGGTTTGATTTCTGGAGGCCGGTAAGCACCCTGCCCCCAGAAGCCGCCTTAGTTCTTAAGATTCAATAAAACTGAAACTCAGCAACCTGTAGCCATACGATGTCATCGGAATGGTTACAGTTCCTGAGCTTCCGGAAAAAACTTCCTTTGTTTTCATATCCGTGAGCGTAAAGTTCACGGTATTCTCTTTTTCCAAACGCGCCCAAGCACCGGGGGGCAGTCTCAGGTTCATATCTGATCCTTCCGGGGAAAAGTGAAATACTGCAAGCAGACTTTGGTTTGGGCTCACCCTCATAAAAGAGTAACTTCTGACTGAGTAGCCATCCCGTCCCCTGTTGTACCAATCAAGGTCATAAAACGTTCCCCTGCGTATGGCTTCATTGGTCCGTGCCAGGGTTAAAATGCTTGTGTAATCTGCGCGTAGAAGTTTTTCTTCGTCGGTCAAACCACCTCCATCGAAGGTCTTGTTATTGACCCATTTTTGAAGTTGGGGGACACCCCAATAGTCGAAAATGGTGGTGCGCCCGTCTTCACCCTGGAATCCCTCACGACCTGAGCCTGGTTCGCCCACTTCCTGACCGGCGTAGATCATCACTGGTCCGGAACCGAGAAATGCACTCAAGGCCATGCCGGCCAAACCTGGTTGGGGATCTCCTGC
This sequence comes from Borreliella garinii, assembly GCA_020720765.1. Taxonomy (GTDB): domain Bacteria; phylum Spirochaetota; class Spirochaetia; order JABEVK01; family JABEVK01; genus DYOB01. The sequence goes on along the minus strand of DYOB01000117.1, from coordinate 1,548 downwards.
AAAAGAACTCGAAGCGACCCTGACTTCATCGTGGTTCTCGAGAAAACTCAGCATGATAGAGCTGGGAACCGGGAGGTTCTGCCAGTAATTTGTGAGGTTTCCCGGGTTGGCTTTATTGGAAAGCAGGGGTTTGAGTTTGTCGTAGAGACCAACCTTATCATAGAGAAAGTCGAAACCTGCCGTATGATAATTTGCATAGGCAGCCGGGTTATAAATCTCAGCTATAAACAGAACCTGCGGGTTCCTCTGTTTGATCAGGGGAATAGCCCAGGTCCAGAACTCGGCGGGTACCATTTCGGCCATATCGCACCTGAAGCCGTCGACCCCTTTTGCTACCCAATAAAGCAAAATATCTTTCATCTTCACCCAGGTGGAAGGAACGGGGTCGAAGAAATTATGCCTCGGTCCCTGGAACATATCGACACCGTAGTTGAGCTTAACGGTTTCAAACCACGTGTCTTTATTGGGATCGGGCCGGTTGACGTCGTTACCCGTTACTTTAGCAGGATTCTCGGTCCAAAGACCGTCTTCGAGGTTGGCAATGATATCCGGTCCCAGCGGGTTGTAGCGGGGAACCTGAAAGGGTGTCGCGGGGATATAGTAAAAGTTATTGTTGACTGAAAATGCTAAAGTCGAATCGTCATTCTGTCCCAGGTCCCGGACATTCGCAGGTTTAGCCAGGCTTCTATAACCGCGGGCTACGTGGTTGGGTACGAAGTCTATAAGGACTTTGAGTCCTTGGGCGTGTGTACGTGCCACAAGAGCTTCAAACTCTCTCATGCGGTTGCGGACATCCACGGCAAGCGAAGGAGCCACATCGTAGTAATCCACGATGGCGTAGGGAGATCCCGCCCTTCCTTTTACAACGTCGGAGTCGTCTTGGGGAATTCCAAAACGTGTAAAATCGTCCATTGTCGCGTGGCGAAGAACCCCAGTGTACCAAACGTGCGTGACACCCAGTGACTTGATGCCAGCAAGCGCAGTATCTGTAAAGTCGTTAAACTTGCCTACACCGTTGACCTCCGAGGTCCCGTAGAGCTGGTTTGTTGTCAGCGTGTTGCCGAAGAGACGGGGAAGAACTTGGTAAATAACAAATTTATTGTCCACCTGGTAACGTTCGGATTCCGAAACTTCAGACCAGTATGGGTGAGGATCTTCCGCTTCTATAACCTCCACCTTACTCGGTCCAGCGCAGGAAAAGACGAGCAAAAGTGAGAATACCGTGATTTTTTTCATGTTTCCTCCATGGTTAAGACTCAGTATAACAGATAAGGGATGAATTGACACAAAGGGTCGAAATTTGCATGATGGAGACACCCGGGAGCGATGCCGGAGTGGCCGAACGGGCCTGACTCGAAATCAGGTGTGCGGGTAACCGTACCGAGGGTTCGAATCCCTCTTGCTCCGAAGTTTTCATTTTATATGTCTTTTGTTTGAATGTGGCTTATGTTTTATCATAGGAGCCTGTTGCGCTTAAGATCGCAGGAATTTACTTGAGGTTGAACTGTGTGATACTTTGTTGCCCATGGCGACACGATACAAAAGTAT
>DYOB01000116.1 GCA_020720765.1 Borreliella garinii | reverse complement strand
TCAATCATCCCCAGGTTTGTGAACAACCCCGCGCCAAAGTTCCAGTCACTCACACAGGAATTTTGAAACTGGTTGTCAAAAGCGGAACCTGGGAACCGGTGATTATAGGAACTTTATCACCGGTGATGACAACCCTGAATGAATCACAAAAAGCGGAACTTGACCGCCGGTGAAAAGCGGAACTTTGAAACCGGTGTTGACATTCGAGTCTAAATTATTTAACAATTTTATTGAATGAATTGGAATTCTTATTTGGTGGTGATGTTTTATGAACTTCCGGTGGAAAAATAGTTGTGTAGTATTCGCATTGATTTGTTTAGTGGCTTTAATAAACTGTGAGAGTGACGGTAAGAATCCGGGTGCAGAAGAGCCAAAGCCTTTGGGTCTTCTCGAGACGCCTCCTCCGTCCGAAGACCGTTTCGATCGACTCCTTGATGCTGGTGGCGGGACTCGTCCGGGTTCGACGCTTGCTGTAGGTCAGGTTTTCGAGCCTGGTTTGTTGCTAGAAGCTGAACGGGGTACGTTGGTTGTGGCTGTAGAAGAAGGGATGGAGACTCGAGGTTGGGCATTTCGTGGTAAAGGTCGAGCCGACAGTTCGTACAACCGCTACTTATCCACCGATCCTTCTAAGCTCCACTTCAAAGCCGGCGGTAGTTACCGGGTTACCTTCGATTGGGTGCTGACCGAAACCCCGGATAATGGGTGCGAAACTCTTTTTTTCTCGCCGACTGGCGTCGCTCGACAACAATGGTTGCCATCAATCAACATCACCGGAGAAGTCGGTGACAAAGGCCGTGCCGAGCTTCGCAACACCTTGCTTCCCTACAGCGACTATCAGGTCATTTGGAACATAGTAGGGCAGGGGGGTATCGCTATAGACAACATTAAGATCGAGGAGGAGATGGCCGATGGCGATCGGTGGGAATTATTTATCGCCGATTTCGATCCCGTGCCTTTCCGATGGCTTCAGGGAAACCTCCCGGTGGCTTGGGTAGGGGATGGATACTTCGCAACTCTAAGGGTCGGTGGCGTAAAAGGGCTGTTACGGTTGATCAGGGCAGACAACCTGCCGCCTGGTCTCAAATTAACCGAAGGTGGCACGGTCGAAGGAGTGCCAAGGCGGAGCGGATCCTGGCTTGCTACTATTCACTTGGCCGATGAAACCGGGACGGTGGCTACTTTGCGGCTGCCCCTGGAAGTTATGGCGAATCGGACTATCTCTCTTTCCTCCACGACCCTGCGGCCTCAGCCTCCTCAGCCGGGAGATGATCCCGTCCGGGAAACCTGGACCTATAACGAAAGTCCTGTATCGTTTCCCAACCCTCTAAGGGGTATGCGCCCAGATCTTGACGTGGCTCGAAGCCATCCCTGGGCTTCGCTCGGCCGCAAGTCCCTGGAATGGAATCTCCTTGAACGCCAGGATTCCGACACTGTAGCACGTATCCGCGCCGTCACTGATGAGATGTGTAGCGATGCCCCATCCCATAACCTCAAGATCATCCCGCGTGTTTACTTAATCTGGCCGCCCGATAGACGATATTGGCCGCTCGACCTAGCTCCTGGCGATTTCACAAGCCCGGCTTTCCGTCAACGCATGGTTCGTCTTATACACCGTCTCGGCCAGGCATGGAACGACGACCCCCGTATAGCATACATCGAGATGGGAATCATCGGTTACTGGGGAGAACAACACACACCGGGCTTTGATCCCGTCCAGCCCGATAACCTTCCATCAGAAATAGAGACACTTTTTGGCCATGCCTTCGCTGAGGCTTTTCCCGACAAGCTCCTTATGCACCGTAATCCGCGGGACTTCACGGATCATAGCTTCGGTCTGCATTGGGACGTCTTCGGCTCATATGACCGCGGCTGGTACTCCAACGATTCCAGCCTGATGACCCAGGAACTTAAAGTTCCGTTGTTGCGCGACCGTTGGATGACGGCGCCGCGCGGAGGCGAGATCGACCCCACCTTCCTCGACCAGCCCGACTGGTCCGAAAGTTCCCAGGAAAACATCGTCCGACTTCATGCTGATAGACTCATCAACCTCATCCGGGATCTGCATTTCAACCATTTGGCAGTGCTGAACAGCATTGAACCTAGTGACTCCGAGCTATGGGACAAGGCTGGCCGAGTTGAACGGGCGCTAGGGTACCGCTTCGTCGTGACTCGAGCCGATCTACCGCGACGTATAGAAGCTGGTACCATGCTTGAAACCTTCCTAACGGTTCGAAATGCAGGGTCATCACCCTTCTACTACGGCTGGCCTCTTGAGATAGCCCTTCTTGATCCGGTCACACATGCACCTCGCTGGCGCTACGTTGTATCCGGGACAAATATCCGAACTTGGCTCCCCGGTGCGGAACAAACCTTAAAGATCCAGGTGGCGCTACCGGCAGCACTTTTACCGGGACGTTACGCCCTTGCTGTCACCATCCTCGATCCTGCTGGCATGGTGCCATCTGTCCGTTTCGCTAACCGCAATTACTGGAACGGCGGCTACACGCCCCTCGGTATAATAGGCGTAGGGGCCGATCCCGCACCTCTTGAGTTGTCCGGATTCCATAACCTTGCTGATGACGACTCGCTTTTCTACTTAGTAGAGTGGTGAAAGAAGTATGATGGTTTTGGGTTGCTATGTGACCAATCATGCCACTGATCGCGGCGAACTTGCCGAGGCTGTCAATGCGGTGTCAGCAGAAACGGGCAGCGTAGCGACGGTCTTGGCTGATGGCGGGTACGCGAGTGAAGTTCCCGTAAAGCAACTTCAATCACAAGGTGTGGAAGTTCTTGTATCTGTCCCCTCTGTCTGTATAATGATACATTGTGCCCCCATCCAGCAATTTCTCCAGTCCTGTGACTATTCATCCAACCTATCTTCGAGTCAGGTCCTAATGTGGCATCGACAGGTAAGTACAATTTCATATCATAATTCGTAGTCTCTATTCTATTGTCCTTAATATAATAGGGAGCATGATCAATAGCTGCCGAAGGCGGATTTAATGGTACTTAATGAACATCACCATTTCCGTATTTAGCTCTTCCAGTAATCGTTGTTTTTCCATCAACAGAATTGAGGCTACCTTCAGCACCAAAAACAGTATAAAATATATGGCTGTTTGTGTTTGCGGTAGTTAACAGCTGATTTTCCACATTTTCCAGGTCTCTTATGTCAAAGGCGGAACCTGGAAACCGGTGATTATAGGAACTTTATCACCGGTGATGACAGTTTTGTCATAATCACATCGTATCATAAAAAGAGAATGCCCATTTTTACTTTAAATTACAAATCAATCTGGAGTTTTGAAAAAGGCTCATAGAGTTAATATTTATTGATTAGGGATCAAGTACACATACCGGTTTACTCAATACATAATAGTATCTATTTTATAATGTTTCCACGTCTATGTACCCACTGGATCATAACAACGGCGATTAAACTTAGTGCTCCGCCAATGATGCTTGTGATCTGGGGAACTTCTCCCAAGAAGAACAGCGACAGAATCACAGCCGTCACTGGAATCATAAAAGTAAAGCTCGAGGCCTTGGCTGCACCGATTTTTTTTGTGGCAAAGAAGTACATCGTGGTTGCGAAAGTGCCGACCAGAAGCGCAATAAAGAGAATATTGATCCAAAAGGATGCATTCCAACGAAAAATATCGAGAGCGCCGTCACCCCACGCTATAGGTAGGATAAAAAGAGAGGAAAAAAGGTAGAGATAGAAGGAATACTGAAAAAGCGAATAGGTTTTCTGGGCTTTTTGGCTAAATACGGTGAGTAAAGCATACACGGCAGCGCTTGCGACGAAAATAAGACCCGTGGGGTCCGTCAAGGATACAAGGCTGAATTGGTCGCCTAAAAGTTGGACCAGCCCTCCGGTGAACCCCACCCCCAAACCGAGCCAAGCCAGCCAGCCCCCATGACGCATGCGGAAAAGGGCTGCCCAGAAAAATGTGAAGAGTGGGTTCATCGTTGTGGTTAAAACACCGTGCTTACCTGCGTAACCGGCGTGCAGGCCCCAGAAAAACATTAGGTTGTAAACGGTCAGGGCAACCGCCGAAAGGACGATCCACAACATCCCCTTTTTATCGAACTTCCAGGTTTCTTTTGCTAAGAGCAGGATGGGTAAAAAGGAAGCCAGCATAAAGGTAAAACGCCAAAAAGCTGCGACAGAGGCGGGAACCCCGGCTATCAGTTTCGCACTGATCCAGCTGGCCCCCCAGAAGAACATGCTGAGAATCATCAGACCGAAAAAAAGGTTTTCGTTTTTGTCTTTCACAGGGAGATCATGCCAGAAGGAACGTTCTTATTCAAGACAAATAAGATCATGCTTCCAAAATTCCTTTTTCCACTCCTTTTTACTTAATTTATGTATAGGTGTTTTAAAAATAATTTAAATATTTTATATTTTTCCCTTTGACAAATCCATATTTCCGTGCTTATTGGAGACGTCCGGTAAGGACAAAGGAGAAATGTATGAAGAAAATGTTAACCGCTATGGCGGTGAGTTTGGTTGTGTTTTCCTGTTCCAACCCCATGGAGTTGGGCAGTGACGCTGTGAGTGTTCCCAAGGATTTCCGCGCCCTGAGCGCAGACCCTAGAGTCGAACTTGTTCAGGCTACGAGCTTTGTTCACTTTAAGTATGGTTCCAATCTTCAGAGAACTATTACTGCCCGTGTGAGACCCAAGGCCTGACGACACCCTCGTCAATATCCACCACCAGAACGCCGACGGCAACTGGTCCAACTACCCCGCTGCTTTTATCGAGAAACTGAGTGACGGAACCGAGATTTGGGAATGCTACCTCCAGGAGTTCTACACACCCACCCTTGGTACTAAGTTTGTTATTGAAATGACCTCCAGTGGATATGTGTTTTACAACAACAACAACGGCCAGAATTACGATGTTCTCCTACCGTCGGTACCTACTTGAAGTCGGGCATTAACGTTCGCCAAAACTGGGCTTCTATCTCTGCCAGCTCAAAATCAAGTTGGGGTGCACCGAATATTTTTCTGCCAGCTCGCTTACCTTCTTTCCATCTCTGAGTAGCTCAATCAGAATATCTACTTTCTGCTCTGGGCGATACCTTTTTCTTTCCTTCATTTATGACTCTTCCTTTTCAGATAACCACCTTATAAGAACTGAGTGATTTGAGCAAGTTCATCTGAAGCAAAACACCCGAAAGCGTCCATCTAACATTGAGTTAACTGGCGAGTCGTTAAATGGCGCGAATCTTGCCCAGCGAATGCCGGAAAAACAAGATTCATGACATAGGTGAGTCAGGTTGAAGGCGTTGTTGTATGTCTTGGATTTTCAAACTAAGTGCAACGACATAACTTTAAAAAGGGGAAGTCAGCATAGTTGTTGTAGCCCATTCCGCCCAAGAAAGAGGAAACATCTTTGAAGAACTACACTCAACTCTCCCAAAATAAACTTCAAACTATTTCTATCCTACCTGAAAAGTTTCCTATTTTCTCTTACTTTCAATTCTATGCGAGATGCCTTTTATCAATGTTTCGCTCCTTATTAAGGACGAACAACCCGGAAACCAACAACGCCACCTGTGTCACTGTACGGATCGAAACTAGCCCTTACAGCGATAGTACATCCTGACGCATATGCAGTCCAACCGCCACCGCGCATGACGCGTTTGGGGCCTGAAGCGGCACCCCGGTAGTCGGTCTGGGTTCCTGTAACTTCGTAGTTAGGGGGAGTTCCATTATAAGCATACCAGTCCCAGCACCATTCCCAAACATTCCCGCTCATGTCGTACAGTCCGAGCTCGTTTGCATTTCTGCTACCAACAGGGTTACTTCGTTGCGTTGTTGTCGCTCCAGGTTGACTACTATTGTATCCAAATACCGCATAATTTCCAATGCTGTTGCTACCTGTACTTCCGGCAAATGCCTTGACATATCCCGTGGTATTTGTTCCACCATTCTGTCCGTCCGCTGGTGCTCCCATCGCCGCCCACATCCATTCCATCTCCGTCGGCAGACGGTAACCATTGGCGTTCCAGTCGGCGGTGGCTGCATTCCAGGTTGTATTAATACTACCATTCGGAATAGCATTGTAAGTCAACGCTGCCCAGTCGGTAATTCCGCTCACGCTATACACAGGTGCTAAACCTTCTCCCAAACTCAGTTTATTGCAAAACGCAATAGCATGATACCAGTTTGCATATATTACAGGGTCGTTTATACCACTAGAGTATGCAGGATCGCTAGGATCTGTACCCATTATGACCAAAAATTGGGCCCTAGTAATCTCGTGCTGACTCATCAGGAAGGGCTGAGTGACCAAACTAATATTAGTATGAGTTTCATCCCGCTGAAATCTTCCGGCAGGAACTGACATTAGACTACCAACATTAGGAGAAACAACAGCAGCAGTGGGGGGGAACAACGCAGTTACTGTTACTGGGTTCGCAGCGTTCGTAACACTAATAGCCCCTGCTACAGTAAAAAAATTTGTTACTACCCCAGTCAATGAATAACCAGTTTTTGCCGACAGCGTAATGGTCGCAGAGTACCCCGTGCTGGCCGCAAAAGTCGAGTGAGCTGGATTCCAGTTTACCGTGCCTGAAAACTGCTCTGTTTCGGTTATCGTTGCCACAGGTATCGATCCTAAAACTGGCACCGTCAGACCTAAGATAGTCGAAATGTTTATAGCAGAATCTTGATAATTAGAAGGGTTCGGACAACCAATAAATATAAATGTAGCTAAAACAATCAATACCCTTAGTAGTTTGTATGTTTTCATTTCATTCTCCTTTGATTTTCTCGTATATCGTAATTTATAAAACATAGTTTTATAGTTACATAGCGCCGCCTATGTTTTTGTAACATAAAAATATCAGTATGCCGAATCTTGAGGGGCATAGAGGGGGATTTGCGTACTTAGGGAAATTTGTGTCAATTTGAAGCCTTGCATAATATCCATCCTTGAACAACTAGGTTACGTCTTAGAAATCTCGGTACAAAATGTAAATATTCTTTCGTACACTTCTTGAATATGTGACAGCGATACCGAATACTGTGCGGCCGTTTTTGGTAGCCGGTTTTCGTTGACCGTTTCCTTATCGGAGGTAGCCCAGATACACTGTTTGTCCTCTTCGATTAGGCATCCCTGACAAACAACTTCAATAATTTCATGTATTTTCTTTCCTAATTTATCATTGGTTATATTTATGTTGTAGAAATTCTTTCGAATCCACAAAATTAACTCATCCGAACCAATAAGAATATTTCCTGCTATCATTTTGGCTTCACAACATGCATTTTGCCACAAAACGGACATTTTGCGCCCGCATTTTTTGATACAAAGCAATGATGACACATTTTAACTCCACATTGAGTACATTGTGCATATACTGTTACTAGTTTTGAACAGCCTGGACATCTAAATGACGACATAAACACCTCCTAAATCTATTACGTATACACCGCTACTACAGTATAGTATAATGGACCCCTTTGTCCATACCTATTTTTGCCCTTTTTAAGCTTGCCTAAGC
>DYOB01000393.1 GCA_020720765.1 Borreliella garinii | reverse complement strand
GAACCCGCATATCAATATGCAACGCTCCGATATGGAATTATGAAATGGATGGGCGCGATCCTTAACCGATACCAGGAGTTGGTGGGACGCAAACTTTTAGCAACGATGGATCAGGAATTGAATCGTCAGATCGATCCGTGGGGCTGGAAAATCAATCTGAAAGAAACGGTAATGACGGACTCGCATTATTTCGTTACCCTACAGGATGCGGAACACGCATACCGCGCATTGTTCATGTCCATGGGAATGTTGATGAATATCGTGATCGGGAATAATCTAACCCAGCGCTTATTGAATGAAACTTTCGAACAACTTTGCCCTGATGAACGCGAGTTGTTACTTTCCATGCGCCTGATCCCAGCCGCATTTTCGGAATAAAAAATAATGGATAATTTTCAAAAACCAAAAATATTAGGATTATCTCCCAAACAGCTTTTATGGATGGGATATATTTTAGCCTTCATCTTATTGGCAATATTTGCCTGGCAATATTTTGTTGGTCTGCAAAATGATAACAGCAAATTTTGGGGCGGGGTGATGTTCAGCTATACCAGCCTTGTTTCTGCGATAGGGGCTGCGACTATCGCAACCATGGTAACTCTTCAATTCACAAAAGGCGAACTCCCCTACAGGACCTGGATGGCGTTTTCCATTGGCATGTGGTCATGGGTGTTGGGCGAGTTGAGTCTTCTCGATGAGGAACTTTTTTCCTCTTATGCCATTTCACCTTATTTTCAATTGGTTGATGTATTTTGGCTGCTTGGTTATTTTTTTCTTGGTCTCTCCCTTTACTCCCAACTTTTGGCAGTTTTTGGGGTACGGCAGAGGCGCAGCATATATTTGTATGCATTTATGGTGGCGGCTACGATTTTCATCGCAGCGCTGCTGACGATGGTTGTACGCAACAAAAACCCGCAGGGCGATTCATGGTTGTTCCTATTTGTCACCCTGCTATACCCGGTTCTCGATGTTCTTACAGGTGGGACTGCAATCTGGCTGTCCCTTCTCTTTGGACGCGGACAATGGAGTCGTCCGTGGTGGGGCTTAATCCTGTTTGCCATTACAGACGGCATTGATGCCTTCTACTGGAGCGGCGGATATGAATTAACGCCTGTTTTTGTCCAGCAAACCCTTGATTTTGTCTCATTGATAATATACCCGGCAAGTTACATGGTTGCCGGGCTGGCATTGCTTGCAAATTATTTCATACTACGATATGGAATGGACAGCGGGCTGCTAGGCTCTTCCAAAAAAAGCGCTCAAAATATTACGAGGCAGGGTTGATTGGCAATCTCAGTCATAAGTCACGATCAAAACGCGACCTGCGAGAAAATAAAAGGGACTGGCAGAAAAGCCAGTCCCTTTTATTTTAGAACTTATTCATTTGCGTTTTCAATTTATATTTTTTT
>DYOB01000392.1 GCA_020720765.1 Borreliella garinii | reverse complement strand
CACATTGATCATCTGCTTCCTGCTCCATTGTATGTTTATACTGCTAATGCGGGCTGACGCCCGCAACCCACGAGATCGGTGGTTAGTGATCAGTGGCCAGTGGTTAGTCGTGGTAGCCTGGATGAAACGACAGTGTAATCCAGGGCCGGTGTTGCCAGAAGGCCAGAAGTTCCTGGATTCCGCTTCGCTTCATCCAGGCTGTCATAAGAAAGTCAAGTAGCCAAATGCAGTTATTTTACGAGTATCTTGGACGCACTTATCTTGGTCATTTTTTTTGACCGCTTTTGCGGGCATGACGACTATTTATGTCGTTATCATCGTTTATGAACCGTAGAATATCGAATAAAGAATATCAATCGTCGAAGTGTAAACTTCATCATTCTGCGGTTCGATATTCGATATTCAACGATTTTAGATACTTAATAACGAGATTCTGGATACCCGCTTTTGCGGGCATGACGACTATTTATGTCGTTATCATCGTTTATGAACCGTAGAATATCGAATAAAGAATATCAATCGTCGAAGTGTAAACTTCATCATTCTGCGGTTCGATATTCGATATTCGATATTTAACGATTTTATATACTTAATAGTCAGTTAGACCAGCATTAAGAAATACCCCCGCAGTTAACTCTATGTAAAGATCAGTCTTATCAGGGGGGAAGCCGAAGACCTCGCCCTTGATAATGGTAAGGGAAAGAATATCAATGGCGGTGTTGCGTTTGCGGCGAGTACCGAAGGACTTGCTGAGTCTGTTGATCTCGATGGCTGGAGTGGTCATAAAAGGTTCCTTGCGCGCCTCAGAAGACATCAGTTATTCTTATCGCGCTCCCTGCTGATGATCTTGAAGGTTTCTTCGTAAATGTTTTTTCGGGGTCCTATCGCAATGATTTCCAGAGTTTTTGGAGGAGTGACCACTATCCGGTAAATAATCCGGTATTTTTTCAGGCGCCTAACTCCTCAGGCCGTCAAGCTCCTCTTTCAGGGCCTTGTCACCGTGCGGGTTTTGCGTCAACAGGCGCAACGCGTTCCTGATACCAGACGGATGAGGGGATGGAGGTTGCGGATAAGCGAGACAAGGCGCTCAGGTACCTTGAGAAGATACTCTTGCGTCATGCCGGCGTGTCAAAAAGCTCTTCCAGGGTGTACAAAGAGACCTTGTCTTTTTTCAGCGCGCCGAGTCCTTTTTTAATCTCTCGCATGAGTTCCGCGTCACATCGGATGCGCATGGTTTCCCGCCAGCTTGCAAATTCGTCGTGGGTGGCAAACACGGCATCTGCCAGCGCACTTAACTTCATTTTTGCCTCGGAAACGGACAGGGTTGTCATGGCTTGACCTCAATAGTAGTTGATCTGAATTCGATCTTACGGTAGTTGGTTTCCTGGAGAATGTCAAGCGGCCGTGAATTGACGA
>DYOB01000391.1 GCA_020720765.1 Borreliella garinii | reverse complement strand
GGGGGTGTCAGGAATCTTGTGTAAATGGGCATTATACAGGCCAGCGATCTTCAAAGCGAATGGCTAACTGATTGAGGATCAACGGCCAATCACGAAGGGGTGCAGTCCATTTCTTGGTAATGTCCAATGTGGCCAGATAGAGCAATTTTCTCACAGCTTGCTCGGTTGGGAAAGAACCTTTGTTCTTGGTCACTTTTCTCAATTGGCGATGGTACCCTTCCACGGTGTTCGTCGTATAGATCAGGCGACGGATTTCTTGTGGAAACTCGAAAAAGGTGGACAGATCATCCCAATTGTTTTGCCAGGAACGCACCGCGGCAGCGTACTTGCTTTTCCAGGTTTGTTCCAGCTTTTGCAGATTGGCTTCAGCTTCTTCTCGAGTGGCTGCCTGATAAACAGTTTTCAGGTCAGCGACAAAAGCCTTGCGATCTTTCCAAACCACATATTTCAGACTGTAACGGATTTGGTGAATAATGCAGCGCTGCACTTTGGTTCCCGGAAAAACAGACTGAATCGCATCCTTGAAACCGGTCAATCCATCAATGGCGGCTATGAATATATCCTGGACCCCACGTGTTTGCAGATCAGTGATTACTGATAACCAAAAATTAGATCCTTCCCCTCCGTCTCCAATCCAATGCCCTAATGGCTCTCTGTGACCTTCCAGATCAACGCCCAGCACGTTGTAGACCGCAATATTGGCGATCTTGCCATCCTTTTTGAGCTTGATGTGGATGGCATCCAGGTACACAATGGCATAGACTGTAGCCAGAGGCCGATTCTGCCAGGCTTCTACCAGCGGCCAAATCTTATCTGTAATGGCGCTAATTGTATCCGCTGAGACATCTATCCCGTAGAGCTCGGTCAGCAAATCTTGGATGTCCCGGGTGGACATGCCTTTTGCATACATGGCGATAACCTTCTGCTCGATCTCGTTGCTATTCTTTTTTAGCAACGCCGATTGAAATTCACCATTTCGATCTCGGGGCACTTTGATTTCTGCATCGCCACCAGATGTACGCATTTTGCGGCTGTAATGACCATTACGACTGTTTCCCGAATTGTGCCCTTCGGTGTCATAGCGCTCATATCCCAGTTCGGATGTCAGTTCTGCTTCCAGCATTTCCTCGATTGTCTTTGAGAATAGTTTGGAAAAAATACCATCTTTTCCGTAGAAATCATCTATTGAGGTAGCTTGTCCCAACGCCTGGACCACTTCTTCTGCGCTGGGCATATGCGCTTGTATGTCTTCCTTTTCTGGGCTCTTGTGTTTGTTCATCGGGTTTCCTTTCTCTCTTTAGGATAACCCATTTACACACTTTTTCTTACACCCTCCAGCACGACCCAAATCTATACCAGTGGAGCAGATCCCAAACTGGCCGAAGCCTACCAGACAGCCATGCAGCGGGTCGAACAGGTG
>DYOB01000015.1 GCA_020720765.1 Borreliella garinii | reverse complement strand
AATATCTCCATATAATCTATTATCTCCACCTTGTTTCAGCCCGAAAGCAAGCCCCACTTTGCACCGATTGAAACAAAAGGGTTGGTTGTCAGACTGAGGGAAGCTTTTGCCCGATCAATGGCCTTATCAAAGCCTCCAGCCCATTCACTTTAATTTCTAGAAGCAAGCCCATTTGCCGCCCCAGCTCCCCCGGTGGGAATCCTTTGTTATGGAACCAGAGGACGTAGGTCTCCGGCAGGTCCACCAGATAACAGCCGGCGTATTTACCAAAAGGCATTTTCGTGTTGGCCAGCTTGAGAAGCTCAGCTTGCTGCTCTTCCATCATGGAGGTGGTGTCCTTTTCATTAGAAACATGATGAAATATCTTTATGCATCGGGTCAAGGACTTGGCTAATCTCCTAGGAGCCTGTCGCGCTTGAGACCGCAGGAATTTACTTGAGGTTGAACTGTGTGATACTTTGTTACCCATGGCGACATGATACAAAAGTATTCGCTACGATCGGGCGGTGGAATTGGAGAAGGAACTTTCAGAGAAAGTCGCTGAATTGCTGCAGAAAGCCAAGGACGCCGATTCAAAAGAAGAAGGAAAAGACGAGCATTTGAACCAAGAAATGGAAGTCCTTGTTTCGGTGGCGTCCGAGTCTATCAGACATCAAAGGAAATTTGACTTTCGTCCACACTCCCACACCCAGCTCAAACCGCCGAAAAAACACCACAAGAAGTGGGTCGCGGATATGCAAGAAGCGATGGAACAAGAGTGGCAAAAGGAACTCTACAAGAAGCGAAAGAGTACCGTCGAACCGGTCTTTGGAATCATAAAAGGAGTCCTGGGTTTCCGGGCGCCCAGAACACCTCATCCATCGGGCCAGAGCCCAGCTATGGCCCTCAGTCTTCGGCACCCTGAGCATCCCAGCTCCCCGGTCCTGTGTCAAAATCTCAAGCGCAACAGGCTCCTAGAAAAACTCACAGTTTTATTGTACAAACAGCTTTAAGGAGCTTTCATGCGTTATATTTCGAGCGGTTCGCAGTTTGAGGCGAATATCGGCTATTCAAGGGCGGTGGTCGACGGGGATTATGTCTTTGTTTCGGGCACCACAGGATACAACTACGAGACCAACAGCATTTCGGACAATGTGGTGGAACAGGCCGACCAGTGCTTTCAAAACATCGGCAAGGCCCTTGCGCAAGCGGGAACAAGCTGGGAGAACGTGGTCCGTATCCATTATTACTACACACGCCGCGAAGACTTCGAACCCTGCTGGCCGGTTTTTATCAAGCATCTCGGGCAGACCCGCCCCGCAGCAACTGTCCTTATTACCTCACTGCTGGATGATAAAATGAAACTCGAGGTGGAAGTCACGGCGAGACTTCAAAAATAAATCTCACCTACGATTTTCTCCAGCCGCTCAAAGGAGCTTCAACTCTTAAGGCAGGCAACCAGGCTGGCTATTTCTAAAAAGAAGGCGCGGTTCCACGAGGCGAGCGTGCCTGGTTCGGAAACAAAGTTTTTGGTGTCTTCTCTGGCGCTTTCAACGTCCAGGGATTCAATTCTTTTTTCTAGTAGCGAACGGAAAGTAGCGTCGGTTAAGCTTTCTTCGAATTCCCAGTGTCCGCTTTGGCGCATCCTTTGCTCCAAGTGGACCAGGTTCACAGGCACCGAGCGCGAGACGTACCAAACCAGGTCGTACCAGTCGCGGCCTTTGACACGGCTTCCCCATTGCCTGCAGAGAACGGCGTGCATCTTTCCCGCAAAGAGGCTCGGCAGGGACATGGTACGGACAGAAAAAGGAATGGGTTGGAGAATTAATTTGGCTTCGTCGGTAAAACCAGAAGGGGGATTGGTATCAATTTCGATTTTAATTTTCAATTGACGGATTGTTTTGTCCGGCCCGATGAGTTCGGGAGGCGTTTCAATCGCCAAAAACGCCTGGGTTGTATCGGCCTTTAGGAAGGCACTCTGGATGGCTGTTGTTTTTACTTTTTGCTTGAGTTGGAGCTCGACAGTAAAACCCCAGCTTCTTAATTCCATTTCGATGGCCTTTCCAAACGGTTCTAACTGAAAAAACTGGTCGGGTGCCAACAAACTAAAATCCATATCCTCGCTAAACCGGTTGAGACCATGCAGAATTCTCAGCGCGGTACCGCCATAGAACAGCGCCCGCTCAAAAAACTTGGCCCGCCACAATCCGCAAAGAACCAATTCTTGCAGGATTTCTCTCAAAGCATGGGAATACTGGGCGCTTGTTTGAAGCGGATATTTTTGAAGCATCGCCTGAACGGCAGAATTCACTTTTCACCTCCTTGTTGATCCAGCAGGTCCGCAAGTTTGAACAGCCGGGGGGAGCGGGCACTCTCGGCCAAGGCCAAAACCAACTTCAGGTCGAAATTTCTGATGGCTTCTTCTTCCATTCGGAGGTTTTCCAACAAGAAATTCCAAAGCTCATCCTTGGACGGGCGGTAGAGACCGGATACGCCAAGGAGCTTGTCACAGAGTGCGCGTTCTGGATTAGCCATTAAAAATCCCGTTCCATCGGCCTCGATCCGCATCATTCCCAGGGAGTGGTAACGCCACGGCACCCGTTCGTAACGGAAGAGCCCCAGCGGTGTCTGGAATTCCCGGGGCGGCTTTGGAGTGGTACTGGTGACCGTCCTCACTCCTTCCGGTATCAACCCATGAAACGACAGGGCCCATTCCCCGGAAACAATGGAAGGGCCGTAAATGAGATTGGCCAGGATTTCCGGGTGGATCGGCCGTCTTCTCCAATCTGGGCCCCAAACGTACAAACCCTTTTTGACCCGGAGTATGTGCCCCTGTCGGAGCAAGGATGTAACTTTTTGCCGTGGATTTTTCCATTGTGAGAGGGCGGACATCAAGAGGCCGTAGTCGAACTCTTCTAGTGGCAGCTTTCTCCAAAAATCCGTGTTCATACTGATAATATAATGTTGTATGTCTTATATTTCAAGACATACGTGGTGAATATCAGCAAAATTACTCGATATTTGTGTGATACTCCCTCTGCTTCAGCTAAAAATATATCTCCCCTACAATCTTCTCCAGAGGCACGCCCTTGCCGATTAAAATATCCCTCACTTCGCTGACCATACCTGCGCTGCCGCAGAGAAAATATTTCCTCTCCGGATCCCAGTTCTGTTCTTTTATGTAGGCTGTGAGGCGTCCGCTGAATGCGCCAGGGTGTGTGCCGCCGCTTAAACACGGCACCCATTCCAACCCGCTGTAGCCGGCCAATTCTTCGGGATAAAAGAGTCCCGACCAGGTTCGGCTTCCTTGGATCAGGGTTTTTGAATCCTTGATGTTCTGCCTGAGTGTAGAAAGAAATGGTGCCACTCCCGTACCGTTGGCTATCCAGACGGAATTCCCTGCATGGTCGCAGAAACTCCCAAAAGGTTCGGAGACATCCATGCTGTCGCCGTGGCGGAGAAGGGAAAGTTGGGGAGTGAGGACGCCGGATTCCACAACCGTATAAAGGATTTCGCAGAGGGGTGAAGCCGGACTTGAACAGATGCTATAACTCCTCGGTGCTATCCCGGTGCTGAGTGTAATGGCAGTGAGCTGACCGGGTTTAAAATCCCACGGCCGGGCAAAGGAGAGGAGAAAGCCCTCATCTCCTACACTTATCTGTGACTTGACCGTAACTCTCACAAAACGGTTCCCGAGGGAACGACTGCATTTTTAGGAATCACGATAATCCCTTCCCGGATATGAAAAAAGTCTCCGTCCGCGTGAAGAACGCCTTCAGAATTAAGAAGCCGCACACCGTCTCCCACCCGGGCGTTTTTATCGATAATAGCATTCCGGATGATACATTCCTTCCCGATGCCGACAGGAAGTGTCCCATTGCGGATATCATCATCCTGTTCACGCGGTGTTTCAAAATAGTCCGCACCCATCAGCATTGTGTTCTCGATTATTGTACCTTGCCCGACGAGGCTACGTATTCCCACAACGACCTTCTCGAGTGTCGCCCTTTCAATAACCGCACCTTCAGAGAGAAGGACCTTATCCAAATTGGAACCGAAAATTTTAGCCGGCGGGAGGTGGCGTGAATTGGTATACATCCTGTTGGCGTAGAAATCGAACAGGGGCTTATCTTCGACGAAGTCCATATTGGCTTGATGGAAGCTCTTTATGGTCCCGACATCCTCCCAATAACCATTGTATAAATGTGCTGCAACCCTGCGGTTTGAAATAGCCCTGGGAATGATATCTTTTCCGAAGTCTGCTCCACCTAAGTCGAGCTCTGCTTTCAAAACCTTGAGGTCGAAGAGGTAGATTCCCATATTCGCCAGATATTCCCTTGAAGTTCCTATGGAAGGAAACTTTCTCTGAATTTCCTCAAGCGAACGCAACGGCTCCAACTGCTCCTCTTTTTGAGGCTTTTCAACAAAGTCCTGGATCCAAGGACCTTTTGTTTTAAGTATCCCGAACCTGCGGGTTTCCTGTCTGGCCACGGGAATGGTGGCAATGCTGATCTCGGCGTTATGTTCGATATGGGTCGCAAGGATTTCGCTGAAATCCATGGCGTAAACCTGGTCCCCGTTGATCACTAAAACGTGGGAGGCGTCATGAAAACGTGTGATATGTTTCATGTTCCAACGCACCGCATCAGCCGTTCCCTGATGCCAGCCCATATTGTCCTGTGTCTGTTCAGCAGCGAGGATATCTACGAAGCCTTCGTGGAAATTATCAAACCTGTAGGTTCTATTGATATGCTGGTTCAGGGAGGCTGAATTGAACTGGGTCAGTATAAGGATGCGGTTAAGGCCGGAATTTAAACTATTGCTGACAGGAATATCGATCATCCTGTATTTCCCGGCTAAAGGTACGGCGCTCTTACTGCGGTCCTTGGTTAATGGGAAGAGCCGCGTACCCCTTCCGCCGCCTAGAATAAGACAGATTACCGATTTCATGAATTCATTGTAAACGATGAATAGACCGAAAACCAGGGGTTTCAGGAGAGTTGACAGAACTCTTATAATTGGCACAATAGTCTCATGCCGTTATGGCAAAGGAGATTGTATGAAAAAAATCGCTATTTTAGGAGCTTTGGCCCTCGCTCTTGCAGGTTGCGGAGCTAACCAGCAGGCCACTGATGAAATCAGGATCGGGATGGCCACCGACGTCGGTGGTGTGAACGACCAGAGTTTTAACCAGAGTGCTTGGGAAGGACTTCAGCGCGCCCAATTGGAACTGAGTATCAAGGCAAGCTATAAGGAATCAACCCAGGACGCCGACTACGTGCCCAACCTTCAGAACCTTATGGACGCTAACAACAACCTGATTTGGGGAATTGGTTTCAAAATGGGTGATGCTATCCTCGCAGCAGCCCAGAATAACCCCAACTTCAAGTTCGCCATCATCGACTACGCCTACGAAACAACCCCCGCCAACCTTATTGGTGTCCTGTTCAAGGCCCAGGAAGCCAGCTTCCTCGTCGGTTACATCGCTGGAAAAATGACCGCAACAGGCACCGTCGGCTTTGTGGGCGGTATCCAGGGCAACATCATTGACGGTTTTGACTTCGGCTACCACGCCGGTGTCTACGCCGCCAACCCCGAAGTAAAAGTCCTCCGCCAGTACGCCGAAAGTTTTACCGACGCCGCCAAGGGCAAGGTCATCACCCAGGAAATGTACCGCCAGGGCGCCGACATAGTTTACCACGCCGCGGGCGGTGTTGGTGACGGTGTTATCGAAGCGGCTAAGGAACAGGGAAAATGGGCCATCGGTGTAGACCGCGACCAGAACCACCTCGCCCCCAACAACGTGCTAACAAGCGCCATGAAACGCGTGGACAATGCGATCTTCGCCATTGCCAAGGAACTCAGCGAGGGTACCTGGAACGGCGGAACCACCCGCGTCTACGGCTTGGCTGAAGGCGGAGTGGACATTGCTCCCTCTTCCAGCACCCACGTCCCTGCCGAAATCCTTGCCGAGGTCGACGCTCTAAAAGCCAAGATCATCGCCGGCGAGATTGTTGTTCCTTACAACCAGGAAACTTTCGCAGCCTATATCCAGTAATTTTACTGTGAACCAGCCGGGATTCAACCTGGCTGGTTTTTTTTCTTTCATCCCCACACAAAAATCAATTTTTGCTTTATACTGACTCCTATGGATGATTCGACTCCCGCCTTAGAGATCAAGGGGCTCACCAAGAGCTTCGGCAACTTTATTGCCAATGACCGTATAGACCTGGACATCCGCCAAGGAGAGCTTCACGCCCTTTTGGGTGAAAACGGCGCCGGAAAATCCACTCTGATGAATTGCCTCTACGGTATCCTGACACCCGACGAAGGAACCATTTTCAGAATGGGCAAACAAGTGTCCATAACAAACCCGAACGACGCCATCCAACTCGGCATCGGGATGGTACACCAGCATTTTATGCTCGTGGAACCCTTCACCGTGGCAGAAAACCTGATTCTGGGCCGGGAACCCGTCTATCCCCTGGGTATGCTTAACAGAAAAAAGGCTAAGGCTGCGGTGAAAGACCTTTCACTGAAATACGGACTCCAGGTCAACCCCGACGATAAAATCGAGGATATCAGCGTCAGCGCCCAGCAAAAGGTGGAAATTCTCAAAGCTCTTTACAGAGGAGCCGAGGTTCTTATCCTCGACGAACCCACGGCCGTCCTCACCCCTAAGGAAATCATTGAACTCGGGGTTATAACCCGCAACCTCTGCTCCGAAGGAAAAAGCGTCATCCTTATCACGCACAAACTCAAGGAAATTCTTTCCATGGCGGACCGTTGTACAGTCATCCGAAGGGGTAAGAAAATTGAAACCCTTTTGGTAAAAGACACGGATGAAAATACCCTTGCACGCCATATGGTGGGCCGCGAAGTCAACTTCTTTTTGGATCGCCTTCCCTACAACCCAAAAGAGCCTGCCTTAACAGTTAAAGACCTTAGTGTTAAAGATTACCGAGGACTTCCTGCATTAAAATCCTTGAGTTTCCAGGTCCAAAAAGGCGAGATTTTCGGAATAGCCGGGGTCGATGGAAATGGCCAGTCCGAACTTGTCAATATTCTCAGCGGGGTGCTGGAGCCAGATTCCGGAGAGGTCGAAATCAATAGAGTCCCGGTGAAAATTTTTCAGCCCAAATCCTTACATACAATGGGGCTTTCATCCATCCCAGAAGACCGACAGAAATGCGGCCTGGTTTTGGAATACAGCGTGGATGAAAACCTGGTCCTTGAAAGTTCCGAGATGCCGCCTTTTTCCCGCGGAGGTTTTCTCAAAAGGGGCCCCATCCACGAACATGGAAAGGCCCTTGTGGAACGCTTCGATATACGACCCACGGATTCAACAGCCCTTGCCGGCTCGCTCAGCGGGGGGAACCAGCAGAAAGTGGTGATTGCCAGAGCCGTGAGTTCGGACCCGTCCATCCTCCTTGCCGCACAACCGACCCGAGGACTGGATGTCGGTGCCATAGAATTTGTCCATAAAGCCCTTCTGGAACAGAGGGACCACGGAAAAGCCGTGCTTTTGGTTTCCCTCGAACTCGATGAGATACTCAACCTTAGCGACCGGATTCTGGTGCTTTATAAAGGACGTTCCCAGGGAATCTTCGACCGCGCACATTCCGACGAAAATATCATCGGACGCGCAATGGCAGGTGCTTATAATGAAGAATAAAATGCTGCTGATGACCCTGGCTTCGGTTGTCGCCGGACTTCTCATGGGTATGCTTGTTCTAGCCTTCGCGGGGTACAACCCCCTCGAAGCCTACGCCGTCATGTTCACGGGAATCTTTATCCGGCCCAGCGACTGGAGCTTTTCCATTATCAGAGCCACTCCGCTGATCCTTACTGGTTTGAGCGTGGCTTTTGCTTTCAAAACAGGACTTTTCAATATAGGCGCCGAAGGTCAGTACATCATAGGGGCGCTTACCGCTGCGGCTGTCGGTGTGTTATTGCCGCTGCCCGCCCCCATCCACATACCGGTCGTTATGATACTTGCCGCTTTTGCAGGAGCGGGCTGGGGCGCCCTGGCCGGCTGGTTCAAGTCGCGGTGGGGGGTCCACGAGGTGATTTCCACCATAATGCTGAACTGGATAGCCCTGTATCTGAATAATACTTTGGTCATGATCACCGGTTTCAACCGCCCGGAAAGCGAAGCAACACAAAAAATTCTGGACTCTGCACGGATCGATATCCTAGGAGCGTGGAAAACCACGGCGGAGGGCCTGGCCTTTCGACAGACCCAACCTTTTATGGACGATATTTTCCGAACCTCGTTTAACGCCGGTATCCTCTTCGCTGTTCTTGCTGTCATCGTGATCTGGATTATCCTGAACAAGACCTCATTAGGTTTTGATCTCAAAGCAGTGGGTTACAATAAGAACGCAGCGGAGTTTGCAGGAATTAATGTAAAAAAAAGCATCGTTCTCAGCATGGCCATAGCCGGTGCCTTAGCCGGGCTTTCGGGCTCCCTCCAAGTCCAGGGGGTCTCACGCGAGGTTGCTAAGCTCGCCGCAATGGAGGGCAACGGCTTCGATGGAATTGCAGTGGCATTGATTGGCCAGAGCCAACCCTGGGGAGTCCTGGGTGCCGGAATTTTTTACGGAGCCCTTAAGCACGGCGGACCGAAGATCCAACCCGCCATGGGAGCCCCTCTGGAAATCATCCAGATCGTGATGGGTACTATCGTCTTCTTCCTCGCCCTCCCCGGTCTCTGGCCGCATTTAAGCAAACTTTTGAAACGCCGGCGAAAAAAGGAGGAACCCTAGTGGACGTGCTTATGAATATCCTCAGCGACGCTGGCTTTTTGATTGGTGTCACCCTGCTCTACGCTACCCCTCTTATTTTTACGGCCCAGGGCGGTGTCCTCACAGAAAATACCGGTGTTGTAAACATCGGTCTGGAAGGCATGATGACCTTCGGCGCTTTCGCAGCCGCCGCTGTAGCCTACTTTGCCGGAACTTATTGGCTTCCTCCCAACCTCCTGCCTCTCGCCCCCTGGCTTGGATTCCTGGCCGGAGGACTGGCGGGAGGACTCCTCGCGGGTCTTCATGCTTTGGCTACGGTGAATTTCGGTGCCAATCACGTGGTCTCCGGCATTGCCATCAACTTTCTCGGGCCGGGTCTTGCGCTCTTTTTCAGCCGCATCTTTTTCACGGGTGCAACCCAAACGCTTACCGTGCCAGTGAAAATCCCCAAGGTATTCGACGGCGTCTTTCCCCAGAATACTTTTTTCGACCTTGTGCTCAAGCAGGATGCTTCTGTCTATCTGGCTCTGCTTCTGACAGCTGTTCTGTGGTTTCTTATGTACAGGACCCGTTTCGGATTGCGTTTAAGGAGCGTCGGGGAACACCCCCATGCTGCCGATTCCCTGGGGATCAATGTCGCAAGAATAAAAAGGTTCGGTGTTGTAAGCTCGGGCGTTCTTGCCGGATGGGGGGGTGCCGCCATGAGCATAGCCCTCGTGGCCAGGTTCAGTCCCAGTCTCGTTAGCGGCCATGGCTTTATAGCCCTAGCTGCGATGATCTTCGGGAAGTGGACACCACACGGAGCGCTGGGAGCCTGCCTGTTCTTCGGCTTCGCAAAGGGGCTTGAAGTTTTTCTCGGTTCAAGGTTTCCTGTACCGAGTTCTTTACTGGCCCTCTTGCCGTACGTCTTGACGCTCTTTATTCTCGTGGGGTTTGTAGGAAAATCACGGGCACCCAAATCTGTTGGGCTACCTTTTGTGAAAGATGCATAAGTAAAAGGAGATACCATGCTCATAGCGGTTTTACAGTTTTTCGGAGGCCTTGCCATGCTTTGGTTGGGTAGCGAATTCGTCACCAGGCAGCTCGGCCCCATTTCCCGGAAGTTCAGGGTGAATGAACTCGTAGTCACTATACTCGGGGTAAGCGTCCTCAGCAGCATACCCGAACTGATGGTTTCAGGTGTCGCCGCTTCGCGCGGCCAGAGCGACATCAGCATAGGAAACATAGTCGGTTCCAACTTCGTCACCCTAACCTTTGTCACAGCCATCTGTGCACTTATTCGTCCCATACAGACCACCTTGCAAATCAAAGACAGGGAATCGAGCTGGATGATCCTTTCTTCAGCTGTAGCCTTGGTTTTGGGGATGGATGGGACCCTGGGGAGAACCGACGGAGCTCTTTTGATAATCCTCTACATTCCCTATATTTGGTCCGTTATCAGCGGGGCCTTGAAAGACAGAACACCCCACCACCACGAACCCGAAGGGAAGTCGATTCCTTTAGCGTTATCTTTCGTTATTATGGCAGGCGGTTTAGCGGCTATTATCGTCGGGGCCAACTGGGCCGTCAGCGGCGGCCAGTTTATGGGTACTGCTGCAGGCATCCCGCCGCTTGCCATGGGCGTGGTCCTTTTCGCTCTGGGCACGAGTTTACCCGAGCTTTCTATCTCGTTGAATGCCACGATAAAAGGCAAGGGAGAAATCAGCATAGGCGAGGTCTACGCCTCGAACATTTTTACTATGCTTGTGGTTCTCGGGGTCTCTGCCTTAATCAGCCCGCTATCGGTGAATGCGAGCGTGACGAATTTTGCCTTGCCCTTCCTTATCCTGGCCAGTGTGGTGATCCAGGGTTTGCTCACTACAGGAATGAAACTCAATAGAATCGAAGCCGTTGGAATCCTTGCTTTTTACGGGTTCTTTGTCTGGGCCAACTTTACAGATGTCCTAGGCTGGACCAAGTCCCTGCCATAAAAAAAAGCCGGTCTTAAGACCGGCTTGAACTTACTCAGCCTTGATCGAAATCGTTCGAGGCTGAACCTCGGGGCGGCGCGGAAGGGTGATCGTGAGAATGCCCAGGGCGAAGTGGGCTCCGATGGCGTCCTCCTGGACATCCTTAGGAATCCTGTAGCTCCTCTGGAACTTGTACTCGACCCTTTCCCTCAAGAGATATTTCTCTTCGGTACGGGTCTCCTTGGCGTTCACCACCTGTTCGACCGAACTCAAAGTAAGGATACCCTCCTTCACTTTCAGATCGATATCCTTATCCGTAAAACCGGGGAGCTCAACATGCATAACGTAGGTTTCCGCTGTCTCGATGACATCGGTACGCGGTGAAACTTCACGTGCGTACTCAAGTCCGCCCCAAATTTCACGGCTAAGTGCGTTCATATCGTCCCATATGCTCCGGGAACGGGGAGTTTGTTCAATTAACCGCATTTTTCACCTCCTTAACGCGATTATTTCATACTATATATGCAAAATCCATGCCATATATTAATTCAGAAATAATTAAATATCATATAGTACTTTATTTTATTAATTGACAGACTGATGAGAATTTTTTACCTAGCTCTTTACCGTGGCTGTGTCATAATTACGCATAGAGTCTTTTTAACCCACTTCTCTGTGTCAAGATTTTTAAAAAAAATCCCTATACAATTCGGAATATTTTCCTTATGATGATACCATGAATCACAGTGGCTTTCGCTTCCGCCTCAAAATAGGGTTTTACGTTGGTCTGGTCGTATACCTCAGTCTCGTCTCGTATAACCTTGTCCAAATTTTCTTTTCAAGCATTCTGATTCCCGGGCTTAACCCCATGGAACTGACGGCCCAGATATTTTTTCTCGTCACTGCCACAGCACTCCCTTCGGTTATTCTGATTTCCTCTATTCTAGGTTACAGTCTGACGCCCCTTGCGCGCGTCGTCGCCAAGCTCGAAAATAGACAAGCTATAGTTACAGAAGAGCGGGTTTCAGCCTTGAAGAACCTTGAATCTTTTTCGAGACGGATGTTGATTTTCGTCGGTACAGGTTACCTTATAGGTTTTTCGATCCGCGTAATTCCCGCCTTTGGAACCCCACGACTGGGTGAAGTAGCACTGGCTATGGTCCCGAGCATGCTCGTAGCGGGGATCGCCCTTATTATCCTAATCCCGCTTTCCAACGCCATTTTAGAAAAACCCCGCTCGCTTTTGAGAATTCACAGTCTTTCCGATTTTGGAGTCCTTCCCAGGCAAGGCAGTTATCTTTTTAATAGCGTTGTTTTCACCCTTGCGCAGACAAGTTTTGTTCTCTACGCTATGGTTTTCAACCTGTTTATTTTTATCCGTTATCAGATTCTCTATACATCTTCTCTTCAAGAAGCTATCACAGGTGCTAAGTCATCTATAGAAGCAGGAAAACAATTCTTTAATTCAATCGCGGCTATTCTCGACTTAACTCTTATCTACCCGGAAGGCTTTACAATAGTCGACTTTACTCCAAATTATCCTCTATTAATCTTAACGACTTCGATTCTATTTCTTCTTTTCATTGGACTTTCAGCAACCCTGATGTATCTTTTCGGCCGTCACCGGGATGCACAGATGAAAGATCTTGTGAAGAGCCTTCAACTCCTTGCGGAAGCAAAAAGCACCCAACTTCTGGATATCAATAACCCTGATGAAATTGGTCAAGTTTCAGACCGGGTGAACGCCCTCATCATCAGCCAATCACGGATATTCAAACGTCTTGAAGGTGCAGGCCTTGGTGTGATGAGGTTTTCAAATAAACTGGACGCTGTTATCTCCGAATCTCGGACATCAGCTGAAAATTTCATTTTTGGTGCCGAGAAAATCAACTCAACGACCCGTGAACAGAGTGAAATTCTTAACACGACCAACTTGAGTTATCAACAGACAAGTGAGCAGCTTGGAAGGATTATTTCCGCCATCCAGGACCAGGTGATGGCGGTCAATGATACTTCGAGCGCTGTTCAAGAAATGGCCGCGAGCATTGGTTCGGTATACAACACAACTCAGAATGCAAAACAGCTCTCAACAAATCTGAGTAAAACCGCCTCGACTGGTTTCAAGTCGGTAACAACGGGCATCAACTCCATAAAAGATATTGAAAAGGCGAGTTCGGAGATTCGAAAGCTCGTGGGGGGTATAGCCAAGATCAGCTCCCAGACCAACCTGCTTGCCATGAACGCTGCCATCGAGGCGGCCCACGCCGGTGAAGCAGGCCGCGGTTTCGCTGTGGTTTCCGAGGAAGTGCGAAATCTCGCCACAAGCAGTGGCAATCTTACAAAGAAGATTACTTCTAAAATCCAGGATATGTTGATCCTCGTTGAAAACAGTGCTAGGGTTTCAGAAGAGGCGGGTGAAAGCTTAAAAACTATCAGTCAGGACATCGAGAAAACGGTCCAGATGGTCAGCGAGATAGCTAGCGCCATGAACGAACAGAACGCCGGAACCCAAATGATCCTCCAGAACATCACGGCACTTGTGAATTCCAGTTCGGACATCCGTGAGGTGGCAGACAAGGCAGCCGCAGTTAATAGTACCCTACAGGCGGATATGGAAAGGTTGATCAAGGGTTTCGATGAAATCCGCAGTGTCACAGAAACTCAAGTCATGGAAACCCAGGCCATCGAGGCCTCGAGTAAAAAACTCGTCGAAATCGCCTCGGAAAATAAACGCGTTATCAACGACCTAGAGGAAACTATCCGTAATGCTGCCGGTGGTACCGCTGAAGGTATCTGCGAGTAGGTTTTTTATCTACTTATAGGGTGACTACCGACGTGCACCGTGGCACCGTGGCAAAAAGAAGTGGATTCTAACGAATTAACCGATTCCTTACACCATAGGTCCCATTCCTCGATACACCTCGAAACTTTAATGAAACAAATTCTCGAGGGTCTAGGGGGGCGAGAACAGAGTCCGGTGTGAGATAATAAAAAAACCTCCCTTGCGGGAGGCTGGTTCGGTGTCACCTGGGACTATTTGCTTCCGCGGTGTCCGCGGAGAATATTCTCAACAGTATTGATTTCGATAAAGTTGGACCCTGCAGAATCGCCGGGTGTTCCTGCGAGTACGACGACGAGATCACTTGCAACCAAATCCTTGTCTGAAACAAGATCTTCCAGAGCCTGGGTTACCAGCTGACTTGTTGTAGGTGGAAGCGCAAGATAGTCTGCAAAAATACCGTAACTCAGGGATAGCTGGCGCATCACGCGGGGGTCGTGGGCCTTTACAAAAACTGGAACGTCCGCCCGGTATGTAGCAATAATGCGGGCCGAACGTCCGGTGAGACTGTCCACAACCAAGGCCTTAATGGGGAGGTTCTCCACCGCACTGATGGCCGCCTTGCAGAGGTAGTCACGAATGGGGGACGTCCCGGAATAAATGGGGTGGTTTCTAAATTTTTCCTTCACCTGTTCCATAGTCCGGGCTATCTGGGCCATAACACCCACTGCCTCAAGGGGGTACTTCCCGTAAGCGGTTTCTCCGCTGAGCATAACTGCGTCCGTGCCGTCAAAAATCGCATTTGCAACGTCGCTCACCTCTGCCCTGGTAGGTCGGGGGTTTTCAATCATGGTATGGAGCATCTGAGTTGCTGTGATAACGGGTTTTGCGGCCTCGATGCACTTACGGATCAGCCGCTTCTGGATGACGGGCACTTCTTCAGCGGGTACTTCAATACCGAGGTCGCCGCGTGCGACCATGATGCCGTAAGCGACTTCCAGAATCTCGTCTATATTATCCACGCCTTCGCGGTTTTCGATTTTCGCAATAATTTTTGCCTTGGAACCGTACTCGTCAAGGATGGCCTGGACATCAAGGACGTCCTGCTTGGACCGCACAAAACTGTGGGCGACGAAGTCGAGGTCGTTCTCCGCGGCAAACTTGAGGTAATCCCTGTCTTTCTGTGTAATGCTGGGTAAGTTCAAATGAACCGACGGAACGTTCACGCTTTTCCGGTTTTTAATTTTTCCCGAGTTTTCTATCTCGCATTCCAGGTATTCACCGTCTTTTTTCCCGGTGACCGTCATGCCGATATCTCCGTCATCGATAAGGATCTTGGCTCCCACACCGACTTCGCGGATAAAACCGTCGTAGTTGACCTGGAAAGTTTTGGGTTCGGTCCCCGTGGCAACGATGCGGATTTTTTCTCCTGCGACGACGTCGAAGGGGTTTTCAAGTCCCGCAGTCCGGACTTCGGGTCCTTTTGTATCTAAAAGGAGCGAGAGCTTGTCCGAGACGGCGCGTACCGACTGGACGACACGAAGCGTATCTTCCTGTTTTTGGTGAGCAGTATTCAAACGGACAACATCGACCCCTGCCTGGTGGAGGGCGCGAATATGATCCACCTCACACATCAGATCTGAAACTGTTGCTACAATTTTCGTTAATTTAGAAACCATATATCCTCCACGCCGAATCATAACGATGTAGAAAGGTTTGTACAAGCCGAAAAACTGGAAATCAGGGAGTTTTATTCACCCTTAGTCTTTGGCGTTCAAAACCCAGGTCGGAAATTTGAAGAAAAAGCTCGTCAAGAGGAAGTATTTCTGTACCCACAGTTCCAGGCAGCCCGAATCGGCCATCCCGCCCCTTTCTTCCCCTAAGATGGTCGTAAGAAGGATTACCCGGGGGAACATCCGAAAGTGCGCTGTTTCCTTGGAGGCGGACTTCAACTAAGCCACCCTCCCCGCCTAGCCCCGGTTCACCGCCGTTGGTTTTAATGATAAACGCGTCCTTTTCGAAGGACGAACCCTCTGGAAGCCTTAAAACAACCTTTCCGCCATTGCCGCCATTGCCGCCGTCTCCCCCCGAGTACCCTAGGATTCCTCCACCGCGCGCCTGACTGTAAGAGATGGTCCGGGGTATTCCCTCCCCGCCGGACCCGCCATTCCCTCCTAAGGAACCAAGAACGGCGGGAAATTGCCCTTCATGGACAAGCATTATTTGCCCAAGCGAAGAAGCAATAAGGAGATAATTCCCTGTTCCTTCAAGTTTTGTTCCGGAAACATCGTAAAAGGCGGCTTCAAAAGCGACCCCGGGACCGTTTTCACCGTCCGTACCCGAGGATATCTGCGAAGAAGAACCGTTTATACCGGTATAAATAAAGAGATTGCCGGAGGCCCACTTTACAGGTAGGATTTGAGTCGGCATCACGTAGGGGTTGGATTTTAGGAGAATGTTCAGACTATAAGACGGGTTATCCAGCAGCTGGAAGTTAAAGGGTTGGGGCAGGATAGAAATCCTCTCAGAAACTATGATCCGTCCGTCGGGGCTGGAAACCTCAATCTCTTCCAGGTTCAAGGTTTCGATCCAATCTCTGTTGCCCGAAGGGAGAAAAGAAAGTTCGAGCTTATAGATCTCACCAGGTACAATACCAAGTTCAGCGTAAGGAATCAGAAGTCTGTGCTCGATGATATCCACCCCATTTAGGGATGTAGCGCAACCTTGAAGCAAGGCTAAGGACAAAAGTGAGAATAAAAATACTTTTCTGTTTGGAAAAACCATAGATGAATTTACATCATAAGGGAAAAAAAAGCAATTTCTTTGTTCGCCCATGGTTCAGTTTCTTGGTTTTCAAGACAGTAATGCTAGTCTCAATCATATAATCGATGAATATTAGATTTTACATCATTTATAAACGATGTTTATAATTTATTTTATTTAATATCTTAGATCTATACATGTATTTCCTTCGTTTTTCTTGATTTTCATGTTTACTTCTGGTAGACTTCATCTATGGATATCACAAGATCGATTGTATCCAGCTCGATACACAGGGTGTTAAATCCTCGTTTTGTCCTTATTCTCTTTGGACCGCGACAGAGTGGAAAAACAACACTGGCAAAAAAAATTGTTACAACAACAAAAAAAAGGTGGTTAGAACTCAATGGTGACGATCCAGAAACGGTCGAAGAACTGAGTAAACCGACCAAAACCATGTTGGACAGTCTTATTGGTTCCTACGAAGGATTTTTCCTTGATGAGGCGCAACGCATACCTGAAATAGGTCTCACACTGAAAAGAATTCACGATGACCGTCCGGATTTTCCCATGTTGATTACCGGCTCTTCAAGTTTGGAGATTGGTGATAAAACACGTGAGGCTCTCACTGGACGGGTTATTGCCAGGACACTTTATCCAATCTCCACGAGCGAGCTGTCAAACCATTGGTCACCCCGGGAACAAAACCAGCACCTGGAAGAGAGGCTGATTTTTGGTTCCTACCCCGCACTTTGGTCTTTACCCGGTCGAGAAGAGAAAATCCAATACATAAAGGAACTAACATCTTCGTACCTTTATAAAGATATATTGGATTTAAGCGGTATCCGGAATCCAAGAAAACTCCGCGACCTTCTTAGAGCTTTAGCGTATCAAGTAGGAAATGAGGTCTCTTTTTCAGAGCTGGGAAGCGTCTGCGGACTCAGTACCGACACAGTAATCCATTATGTGGATTTGCTGGAGAAGTCTTTTGTGCTTATGCGTCTTGGCTCCTTCAACCGAAATCTCAGAAATGAAATCAGCACGAAATCAAAAATCTACTTTTTGGACAATGGGGTGCGCAACGCCTTGATTGACGACTTTCGAACCCTCAATCAACGTAATGACCAAGGTCCTCTTTGGGAAAATTTTCTCATTATGGAGAGGACAAAAGAAAACAGTTATGCTGAGCGCACCGCTTCAAGCTGGTTCTGGCGTTTGGTGAATGGTCCGGAAATCGACTACATCGAAAGCACAGAGGGGCGACTCGACACTTATGAATTTAAATGGGGAAGGAAAACTCCCAAAATCCCCAAGGCGTTTTCTACTGCCTATCCAGACCACACTTTTTCGGTTGTTTCTCAAGAGAACTGGTTGGAGTTTGCGGGAGGATCACATGCTTTCTCTCCTTCATAACTTACCTTGAAGTGTGTCTGGAATTCCTGTGGGTTTTTGAGTACCATTAGCCTATGACTAAATCTGAATTCCCCTTCGTCATCGGCTACCAAGGCCAGACTGCCATCATTGATAAAAATATGTATTCCAAGTGGAAAAGCGCTTCCCTTGCTCAATTATTGGATGCAGGACTTTTCAAAGCGGCGTTTTCCCGTGCTGTTTGGGATCAAGACGCCGGGGCTATGGAAAAAGTCCTCCTCAACTACAACGCCCGCAGCCCTAAACAATATGCGAGTGTCGAGGTCCTTCAAAGGGCATTCGGGGTCTATTCGGTTCCCCAGGGCGTCAAACGAACCCTCTATCTCTGATACTTGACGAGACTCCCCCCCCTGTGTTAGCCTTGCAAACCAAATTCCATATATAAGGATGAATTATGAATCAACTCTTTTCCCAAATTTTCCCACTGTTAGGCGCAACGGAACAAGGCGCTTCGAGTTCTGACCCGATGTCCATGGTGATGTCATTCGCTCCTATCGTTCTTATCATTATCATCTTTTATTTTCTTCTTATTCGACCCCAGAACAAGAAACAAAAGGAAATGGAGAGGATGATCCGCGAGATGACAAAAGGAGACACTGTCGTGACCATCGGCGGGCTCCATGGTTCAGTAGACAGCATCGGCGATACGTTTGTCATTATCCGTGCTGACGAGAACGTTAAACTCAAGTTTTCAAAAAGCGCTATTGCGACGGTCACACGCGTCGGCGGAAAGTCCGATGAGTAAGAGGTTCCGTTTTCTCCTCATCCTTGTCGTTTTTGCGGCAGGCGGGTGGATGATTTGGCCTACCCTCAACTGGTACTTTTTTCTACCCCAGACCACGAGGGAACTCTCAAGCGCATCCCGTGATTATATCCGCGACCAGACCCGTACCCAGGCCCGAGAATGGATAGCCACGTTGAGAACGTCCGTGCTTGCGGACCCGCAGGCCGCACTTCCCAAAGAGTTGGAATTTCTTATCCCCGTAGCACAAGAAAACTATAAGCTCCTCGGTCAATCCCTTCCTGAAAAATGGAATATTACCACTGTTTCCCGTGGTTTCCGCGGGGATGGGGAGTTTGCTACCGCCATCGAGAATAAACTCCGTGAGGATATCTTAGCCGTTAAGGACGTAACAGGTATAATTAACCTTGGTTTGGACCTTAGCGGAGGTTTGAGTCTCGTTATCGAAGCGGACTGGGCCAAACTCGAAGAGTCTCTAGGAAAAACTTTAACCCCAGAAGGTAGAGAAGAAGCCGTACAAAGGTCCCTCGAAGTACTTCGAAACCGCGTCGATAGTTTTGGTGTAACCGAACCCCAGATCAAGCGAGAGCCTTCCGGAAACAGGATCTTTCTCGACCTTCCCGGTGACGGAGCTAGGCAACAGGCTGAAGCGCTTCTAAGAAGCCAGGGTTCACTCTCCTTTAACATAGTCAACGACGAAGTTGTCACTGCGCTCCAAACCAAATACGGCGACCGTTTTAAATCCGAAGGCTTTACCGTTGACGACCCTTTAGACCTTCCCGAAGGAACAAAACTCATTGGTCTTTACGAGAAGGACCGTTACGGACTTGACCGTTTTAAGCAGAACCTGGTAATAAAAACAGACCCTGCCAATTCCATGGAAGGCCGGTACATCGTGGATGCTATGGTGGACAGGGATCAGACAACCCTTGAACCGACTGTGAACTTTACCCTGAATAGCGACGGCGCCACCCTTTTCTTTCAATTGACCCAAGCGAACACTGGTAAAACCATGGCTGTGGTGATGGACGGAAAAGCAAAAGCCGGAGCGAGGATCAGTGAAGCGATCCCTGGAGGCCAGGTACGCGTAACGGGTTTCGACAGGGAAGCGGCAAATACCCTGAAAACCATCCTGCGCAGCGGAAGCCTTCCCGTAGACCTCACCATAAAGAGTGCACGGGAAATAGGTGCAAGCCTGGGTGCGGAAACCGTCACTAACGGTATCAATGCCATGGTATGGGGTTTCGCAGCGGTCCTTGTTTTCATGCTTCTGTACTATAAAGCAGCAGGGCTCAATGCGAACCTGGCCTTAATACTCAATATGTTTCTGCTCCTTTCGCTTCTCGCCGCATTCGGACTTACGCTTACCATGACATCTATCGCCGGACTAGTACTTACTGCTGGTATGGCAGTGGACGCAAACGTCATTATTTATGAGCGCATCAAGGAAGAGTGGTTTGCCGGTAAGACCCCCGCCATGGCAGTGAAAGCCGGGTTCGATAGGGCGTTCTGGACCATCTTCGACTCGAACATTACGACCCTTATAGCCTCGCTCAGCTTGAGTCTTCTCGGTAACGGTCCGGTCCAGGGGTTCGGGGTTACACTGAGTACCGGTATCATCACAAGTATGTTTACCGCCATCTTCGTCAACAGGTTCTTCTTCGACTTTAGACTCGACCATTTTAAACCCAAGGGGCTCAGCATAGCTTGGAGGAAACCCGCATGAAAAATCCCATGCCTTTTATGAAATTCCGTTCTGGATATATCCTTTTAAGTCTTCTGGCAATAGCTTCGCTTTACACCCTCACCTACCTGCAAGGTGGTTTCAAACTTGGAACAGACTTTCAGCCTGGTATTAATATGTTAGTAGGTATCCAAGGGGATGCTACGAGTGAAACGGTTTTGTCAGCACTCGCAGGTGCTGAATATAAGTTCACCGTACAGACCTCGGGCGATGCCGGTTCAAAAGAATTCGTTCTTCGGTCCGCCATCACGAACTCAAAAGAAGACCTTCTGGAAGAAATGCAGGCTGCTGCGGAAACGGCTCTAAAGACCAAATTCGGTGAAACCAGCGTGACGACCATTTCGGTTGAGTACATTGGCCCCAGCCTCAGCAGCGACCTTGTTTTTCAGACCATCCTTTTAATCGGGGTTGTCTTTGTGCTGATTCTGATTTACATCTGGTTCCGCTTTAAGCTCGGTTACGCTTTCAGCGCCATCATCTGTCTTATTCACGACGTGACTCTGACTATAGGTTTTATCGGGGTCACACAG
Source organism: Borreliella garinii (assembly GCA_020720765.1). Taxonomy (GTDB): domain Bacteria; phylum Spirochaetota; class Spirochaetia; order JABEVK01; family JABEVK01; genus DYOB01. The sequence goes on along the minus strand of DYOB01000015.1, from coordinate 16,727 downwards.
ATGGAATTCAGCACCGCTCTTGTCGCGGCTCTTCTGACCCTTATCGGTTATTCTCTGAACGATACCATCGTGGTTTTCGACCGAATCCGCGAAAATGTAGGTCTGCGTAAGGATCTCAACCTGAAGGCCATCATTGACACGAGTATCACACAGAGTCTGAGCAGGACCACCATGACCTCATTTACAACATTGCTTACCATCATCGTACTCGCTGTGGTGACCCAGGGTGACGTGAAAAACTTCGCCATCGCGCTGCTATTCGGTATCGTTATCGGTACCTACTCTTCCATAGCCATCGCTAGTCCGCTTCTCCCCTTTTTCAAGTCCGTCAGGAAAGGAATCGAAAAAGAGAAGGTGCACGCCGCTCCTGTCCGCGCATAAACAGTTCATTTTTTACAAACCCCGGGAAACCGGGGTTTTTTTGTATCAAATTGACGCACTGTATCAATTTGATCTTTTTACCTAAAATGTGTATATTTTCAGCATGAACTACGAAAAAATGACCCTTAAGGTCCAAGAAGCCCTTCAAGCGGCGCAGAACCTCGCAATGAAGAAGGATCATTCGCTTATGAGTCCTGAACACCTGCTGTTTTGCATCCTGGAGCAGGAAGACGGCTTGGCAACTCCCTTGCTGGCTCAGACCGGCTGCGACACGGCTAAACTCAAACGGGATCTCGACGCCAGACTCGAAAGCTTCCCACGAACCCAGGGAGCCGCAGCCCAAACAAGCCTGGACCAAAGTCTGGGGAGAATCTTGGCTAAGTCGGAAGTCGCCGCCGAGAAGATGAAGGATGAATTTATCGCTGTTGAACACCTGCTTATGAGTATGGCCGAGTCGGAAACGGCGGTGGGCGACCTTCTTCGTCGCTCAGGAGCCACAAAGGACAACCTGCTCCAGGCCCTCAAGTCCGTCCGTGGAAACCAGCGGGTCACGGACCAGTCTGCCGAATCCCGGTATAAAGTCTTAGATAAATATTGCCGCGACCTAACAGCCCTTGCCAGAAAGGACAAACTCGAACCGGTGATCGGGCGCGACGAAGAAATCCGCAGGGTGATGCAAGTTCTCTCGCGTAAGACAAAAAACAACCCCGTTTTGATCGGCGAACCCGGTGTGGGCAAGACAGCCGTGGTCGAGGGACTTGCCCGGCGCATCTCCACAGGGGACGTTCCCGAGAGTCTGAAAAATAAAAAGGTACTCGCCCTGGATTTGGGGGCCTTGGTAGCCGGCACCAAGTTCCGCGGAGAATTCGAGGAGCGTCTCAAGGCGGTGATCAACGAGATCATCTCCAGCGACGGCGAGATCATCCTGTTTATCGACGAGCTCCATACCATTATGGGAGCGGGTGCCGCAGAAGGTTCGATGGACGCGTCCAACCTTCTTAAACCTGCCCTGGCGCGCGGGGACCTGCGAACTATAGGTGCGACGACCCTGAACGAGTACCGGAAACATATCGAAAAGGATGCGGCCTTCGAACGCAGGTTCCAACCCGTTTACACCAACGAACCCTCAGTTGAGGATACCATCTCCATTCTGAGGGGCATAAAGGAACGTTATGAAATTCACCACGGGGTGAGGATTAAGGACGAAGCCCTGATCAGCGCGGCTGTGCTTTCCAACCGGTACATTACCGCAAGATTTCTCCCGGATAAGGCGATTGACCTGGTCGACGAGGCTGCAAGCCGGCTGAAAATCGAGATCGAGAGCCAACCTTCCGAGCTGGATAAGACCGAAAGGAAACTCCTCCACCTGAATATCGAGAAGCAGGCCCTGGCCCGCGAGGAAGACGCTCTAAGTAAAGAAAGGCTAGCAAGCCTTGTGAAGGAAATTGAAGAGGTCAAGAACAAGCGCGACACGATGACGCTCCAGTGGCAGTCCGAAAAAAAAGCCATAGACGAGATCAGAAAAATAAAATCGGAGATCGAAGAGGTTAAGACACGACAAACAGCTCTCGAACGCCAAGGCAACCTGACAGGGGTGGCGGAGATCATCCACGGCATTCTCCCTGAACTCAGAAAGCGTCTTGAAGAGAAGAGTCAACTGATGAAAACAAGCCAGGGTGCGGCCACCCTGCTCCGCGAGGAAGTCGGGGAAGAAGATATAGCCCAGGTCGTCAGCGTTTGGACGGGCATACCCGTTTCCAAGATGCTGTCGAGTGAAAAACTCAAACTCCTCAAACTCGAGGATGTGTTGCGGCAGCGTGTTGTCGGCCAGGAACAGGCTCTTAAATCGGTCGGCGACGCCATCCGCCGCAATAAGGCCGGGCTCAACGATACCGCCCGTCCACTCGGTGTCTTCCTCTTTATCGGGCCGACCGGCGTCGGTAAAACAGAGCTTGCCAAGACACTAGCGGACTATCTCTTCAACGATGAAAAATCACTCAAGCGAATCGACATGAGCGAGTATATGGAAAAACATTCGGTTTCGCGGCTAATCGGAGCGCCTCCGGGCTACGTTGGATACGACGAGGGCGGCCAGCTTACCGAGGCGGTTCGAAGGCGCCCTTACAGCGTTATCCTCTTCGATGAAATAGAGAAAGCCCACCCCGATGTTTTTAATGTCCTTCTTCAAATGATGGACGACGGCAGACTCACAGATGGACAAGGCCGGCTTGTGGATTTCCGGCAGACCATCATCATCATGACCAGCAACCTAGGCTCTGATATCCTTCTTGAAATCAAGGAATCAGCTAAGGCTTGGGAGAAAATCCAGGTTTTACTCAAGGCCCACTTCAGACCCGAATTCCTTAACCGCCTTGACGAAACGATCCTTTTCCGCAGGTTGGAAAAAGAACATATCCACGCCATAGTCGACCTCCAGATCCACAGAATTCAGGAGAGGCTTGAAGAAAAGAAGATCTCGCTTGTGGTCATGCCCAAGGCAAAAGATTATCTTGCTGAACAAGGCTACGACCCCCTTTACGGAGCAAGACCTCTTAAACGGACTATTCAGAACTTCGTTCAAAACCCACTTTCACAAATGCTGCTCTCGTCCGAGGTGGATGAAGGAGGAAAAATCACGCTTTCGGCTAATTCCGAAGGTTTGACTTGGTCTGTTTCATAAAAACACTTGCGGTATAAAGGTAAATGGGTTTAACATAGATGTGATGTCCAGAGTAATAACGGATGAAGTAAAAAAGAAAATGATGGAGGCTTCAGAAACTCAGAAGCCTCTCACAGTAAAAACTTTTACTTTTATGCCTAACGCCCAGGCCTTCACCGACCAGCTTCTGATCGAGTTTCTCAAAGATCATAAACTTGACCACCTCTACGACGCCCTCAGCTATTGCATTCGGGAACTCGCTATAAATGCAAAAAAAGCCAATACGAAACGGATCTTTTTCCAGGAGAACAACCTGGACCCGAAAAAGTCGGAAGATTACGAACTGGGGATGAAAACTTTTAAGGAATCCATGCTCAAACACCAAATTCATTATCTGAATAAGTTGAAGGAAAACAGCCTCTACATAAAAATCGAGTTCCTTAGGTACCAATCTTGGGCAAGTTTCGCCGTGAAGAACAACACGGAAATGCTTCCTGAGGAATGGGAGAGAATCCGCATGAAGATAGCACAGGCGAAAGAATACGAATCCCTCGAGGATGCCTTTGTCGAAGTCATGGACGATCTCGAAGGAGCAGGACTCGGACTTGTCGTCCTTATTCTTTTGATGAGGAACTCGGGAATCTCCGGGGATTTCCTCCATATCTACCCCAAACCCGGTGAAACCGTGGCGCGCATCATAGTTCCCTTGACAGACTGATCTTTTTCGGGTTGCATGGGAGCGTGGCAAAACTCTGGCAAAAAGACTACACGCTTGATGAAATCATAGAAGATTTTACAGTCGGGATCGACTACGAACTCGACCTTTCGCTGATTGCCTCAGACTGTCTGGCATCCATGGCACAGGCGAGGCAACTGAAAAAACTCTCGCTTTTATCTGAAGCTGAAACAGCTTGTCTGATGAAATCCCTCGGTGAGGCCTTTCAACTCGCCGAACTCGGCACTTTTCCCATCTCTAAATCCGACGAAGACTGCCACACGGCCTTGGAAAATTTCCTTACCGAACGATGCGGCGAGGCCGGAAAAAAAATCCATACGGGCAGATCGCGTAACGACCAGGTGATCACCGCCCTCAGGGTGTACGGCCGGAAACGTCTTATGGAAATCGAGGCCTCGATATATAAAACTGCGCGTGTCTTCCTTGCGTTTGCACAGACTTATGCAGGGGTGCCGATGCCTGGCCGGACCCATATGCAGATAGCCATGCCCAGCTCGGTCGGGCTTTGGTCCGGCGCTTGGGCGGAAGAATTGCTTGACCTGGCCCCGCTGGTTGTTATGGCCAGGGAACTGCTCGACCAGGGTTCCCTCGGTTCGGCGGCCAGTTATGGAGGCCCGCTTCCCCTCGACCGCCAGTTGACCAGCGAACTGCTGGGTTTTAGCAGGGCCCAAAATAACGTCCTGGCCGTCAATAACAGCAGGGGCCGTTATGAATCCATCGCCCTCGACGCCCTTGATCAAATAGGAATGACCCTTTCCAAGTGGGCGCAGGATCTGATCCTTATGAGTTTGCCCGAACTGGGGTACTTTCGCCTGCCTAAGAAACTCTGTTCAGGGTCTTCGATTATGCCACAGAAGAAAAACCCCGACGGCCTGGAACTTTTGAGAGCCAAGTCGGGAGTTCTCTCAGGGTACGCCCAAACCGTGAAAAATATCGTGCGCAGCCTGCCATCGGGTTATAACCGCGACCTCCAGGACACAAAAGAACCTTTTTTCAGGGGCCTCTCTCTCAGCCTAACCTCTCTGGCTGTAGCCAGGGTGACAATGGAAGGTCTTGAGGTAGATATTCCGGCTCTCAATGCGGGGTTTACCCCGGAGATTTTCGCAACAGACCTGGCTTTTGAAAAAGTGCAAGCCGGCATGGCCTTCAGGGACGCTTATAGGGAGGTCGGCCTCCACCTCGAAGAGTTGAAAGCCCGCAGCCCCGAAGCGTCACTTGCCTCCAGAACACACCTGGGCGGAACAGGTAACCTCGGTCTTGATCTGGCTCAACTGAGATTACAAGATGCTGAAAAGAAGCTTTTTTCTCGAATGGCAGAAATCCACAGCGCATTATCCACCCTGGCTGGTTTCCCCTTGCCGGGAGGGTGGAATTATGTTAGAAATTCTGACACAATCCGAACATAAGGGGACACTCGAAACATGACCGCAGACCGGCCTACACGCCTTGGTATTCTAGCCTGCCCGGGTGGCAAGGCTTTCGCTCAGGAAATCATCTCCCACCTTCGGGGAATTTACCGCAGGCGTTCCGAATACCGGTTGGAATCCCTATCCAAGATTTATGATATAGACAAACAGGAAGTGATACGCCGCATCAACTTTGAAGAAGACGTTCGCTCAAACGAAATGCCCCAAATTCAAAATCCCGACCACCCCCGCCGTCCCCAATTTGAAATCCCCGCAAGTTTTACTCGGTTCGCCAACGGTGAATTTAAAACCGAAATCCTGTCCACTGTAAGAGGGGTAGACCTTTACATTATCCAGGATATAGCGAACCAGTACCCGATAAAACTTCAGGGCATTGCGGAGAAGGTCACACTCTCCATCAACGACCATATTTTCAGCCTGATCACCTCGGTCGATGCCGCCTTGCAGGCCGGCGCCGAAAGCGTGACCCTCGTTCTCCCGAGTTACCCCTACGCACGGCAGCACAAGAAAAAGGGCCGCGAGGGTCTCACTGCGAGCAGGATAGGAAAAATCCTCGAAACCATGGGTGTCACCAGGATTATCACCCTGGATATCCACTCGCGGGAAATCGAGAACACCTTCAACAGGCTCAACCTCGAAAACCTTCACGCAAGCTACCAGATTCTCCTAAAACTCAACGAGCTTATCAATCTGCGCGACCCGGACATCGTCGTGGTGAGCCCCGACACCGGGGCTGTGGACAGAAATAAATTTTTTGCCTCGAGCATCCAGCGACCTCTCGCACTTTTATATAAAGAACGAGACTACTCAAAGGTCAGCACAACCGCCTCGGAAAGCAATATCACAGCCACGAAACTCCTCGGGGACGTACGGGGTAAAATTGTCTTCACTGCGGACGATATGCTTGGCACGGGCGGTACGTTGATAAAAGCGATGAAACTCATGAAAAGCATGGGTGCAAAAAAAATTATCGCAGCCGTCAGTCTGCCCCTTTTTAACGGCAGTGCGATCTCAGAATTCGACCAGGCTTTCCAGGAAGGCCTCTTCGATAAAATAATCGGAACGAACGCCGTCTACCACGAAGAGGCACTTTTAAACCGCCCCTGGTACTCGTCCGCGAGCGTCTCCAACTTTTTTGCGAAGGCCATCAGCCGCCTTCACCATAACCGCAGTTTGAGTTCACTGCTGGATAATTCAGAAATCATCCAGAAACTGATCAACACCTAAGGAGACAGATTGCCCTATACATCAAGGCCGCCCGCAAAGGAACTCGTCCTCGCCATCGACATCGGGACAACCTCCATGAAAGGGGGACTTATCAGTCCTGATGGGATCCTTTTGGGTTCGCATCGGGTGATTTACCGGGACAAGGGCAGCCAAGATTACCAGACCTGGGACGCACGCATTTGGATCGACAGTCTCCGGGATATCGTGGCGAGCCTCGGAGGCTACGAGCGCATCAGTGCACTCTGTGTCAGCGGCCAGGGCCCGACCCTCGTGCCAGTCGGGGAAGATGGATTGCCTCTCTATTATGCTCTACTGTGGATAGATCAGCGGGGTATGATTAAACCCGGGAGCAAGAGTTTCTTCCTTCCCAAGATCGAATGGTTCAGACAGGAAAATCCGCTTCTTTATGAAAAGACACGGTGGTTCCTTTCATGTCCAGAGTACATCAATTTTTTTCTCACCGGAAAAGCCGCAACGGTTACCCCTAACGAGGAATTTATCCCGTATATCTGGAGTAACGACGACAGCGCTTCCTATGGTTTGGATCATCACAGGTTGCCTCCTTTTATCCAAACCGGCCAGGTAATCGGTGAAGTCACCAGCCTCGCCGCAGCACAGACAGGTATCCCTCCCGGGACTCCTGTCATCAGCGGCGGGAGCGATTTTCTGATGGGGCTTCTCGGTTCCGCAACCGTGGAGCCAGGAAGAACTTGCGACCGTGCAGGTACCAGCGAAGGGGTCAATTTCTGCAGTCCATCCCCGGTTGAGAATAGCCGGTTGAGAATCCTCCCCCATATCATCCCGGGTTTATACAATGTCAGCGGGATCCTCGCCAGCACAGGGCGGCTTTTCGAATGGATGCGCCAAATCACGGGACAGACGGACAGAACCTACCGTGACATCCTCCAGTCTATAGAAAACTTGCCGCTCACCCGGTCCCGCCCGCTGTTTATTCCTTCTATTGAAGACGGGGGCGACTTCCAGTTCGCGAGCGGCGCCTTTCTCGACCTTCACCCCGAGCACAACCGTGATGACCTCGGCCGGGCTGTCGTGGAAAGTATAGGGTTTGGCATCAAGCGCATTATCCAAACCATGGCGATGTCCGAATGTTCTGTCCAGGAAATCCGCGTCACGGGTGGCCAGGCACGCAATGTGATCTGGAATCAAATGAAGGCGGACATGTCAGGAAAGGTCATCCTTGTTCCCGAGATCGAAGACGCCGAACTTCTCGGTTGTGCCGTGTGTGCACTGACCGCTTTGGGGAAGTTTAGTGATATTAAAACGGCGAGCCTCGGTCTCACACGCATCCGTGCCCGAATCACGCCTAGACATGAAAATGCCAAGATTTACGAGGAACTTTATTTAGACTATAACGAGAGATTCAAGACGTAGATTTTCCGACAGTAACGCGGTTCCGTCCTTCGTTTTTACTCTGATATAGGAAAGAGTCTGCGCGCCCGACTATAGATTCGGGAGTATCTTGATCCTGAATCAAAGATCCACCCAGGGAGATGGTGACGCGCAAGGGTATTCCTTCGTGTTCAAAATACGAACTCTCCACAAGGTTCCGCACCCTTTCACCGACGAGTTTAAGAATGGCAGGATCGGCGTACCTGATAATACCGAGAAATTCCTCCCCTCCCCACCGCCCGAAAAGATCAAAAGGTCTGACCGCAAGGGTGATAGTTTTGGCGACGGATTTCAGGACCACGTCCCCCACATTATGCCCCCAGGTATCATTAAAGACCTTAAACCTATCAATGTCAACGAAAAGAACGCCAAACTCGATCTTAAACCTTTTTCTTTCCTCTATCAGCATCCTTAGTTCCCTTTCCAGGTAATTTCTATTGGGTATCTGCGTCAGCGTGTCAATTAAAGCCATCCTCTCAAGCTCTTTTACCTGTTCCTGGGTGGCGACAGCCTGATTCGCTTGTGTAAATATCTCCACCCCGCCGAGAACTTCACCACCAGGGCCAAAAACAGGGCTTACCCGTACTTGTACAGGAACCCGGTACCCCTCTTTATGGTGGAGAAAAACCAGGGCCTCCCTACGGAGGCCGTCTTTCATCGAAAAAGCCAGGGGACAAAGCCCTTTGCAGAGGTTACAACCGTCTTCAGAAACGTGAGTGAGAAGATTGTCGGAGCAGGACCTCCCTACCACCTCTTCCGCTGTGTATCCCGATATATTTTCAGCGGCCTTATTCCAAAAAGTAATTTTTCTATTCAAATCCACGATATAAACACCATCGCAGAGGTTTTCTACAATGGTTCGAAATGTTTGGTCTTCGAATAACATCTACTTACCATAAGGCACCCGATAAAAAAAAGCTAGAACACTTCCCACCGCGAAGACATCCAAAGTCCCTGGACTTCCCCTCCTTCATGATTTAGACTTGGACTTCCAAGGAGAATATTCATGATCAAGACTACCGAGTCACCCTTAACCCTGACTTTCGAGGGCAAGTCCCACCATTTTCCTGTTTATGAAGGCACCATGGGAGAAAGGGGTTTGGATATCCAAGACCTGAGAAAAATTACCGGGCTTGTCACCCTTGACCCCGGACTTGGAAATACCGGAATCGGGGCCAGCAATATCACCTTTGTGGACGGAGAGAAAGGCATCCTTACACATAGAGGATACGCCATAGAAGATTTGGCTTCTAACTGTAAATTCCTTGAGGTCGCCTTCCTTCTTATCCATGGAAAACTCCCAAGCCTAAAAGAAATGGCGGTCTATTCCAAGATGATGAACCGCCACTCCATGATCCATGAGGGTATGCATGTATTCTTCCAGTCTTTTCCCGAGAACGCACACCCCATGGCCATCCTTTCGAGCATGGGGGTTTCACTCTCGTCTTTTTACCCGGAATTCGAAGAAGAGGATATCAATGTAGATTACGCTGCCATAGTTCTTCTTTCAAAACTCAGGACAATCGCAGCTTTTTCGTATAAAAAAAGCATCGGTGAGCCCTTTGTCTACCCCCGCCACGATCTTATCTACGTCGAGAACCTCCTGAACATGATGTTTTCGAGCCCCGTCAATCCCTACGTTATCGACCCTGTTATAGAAAAAGCCCTCAACGCCTTTCTGATCCTCCACGCCGACCACGAACAGAACTGCTCGACGGCAGTTGTCAGGACGGTAGGAAGCACAGGTGCCAATCTCTACGCCAGCATCGCCTCCGGAATCTGCGCCCTCTGGGGCCCCCTCCACGGCGGTGCCAACCAAGCGGTGATGGAAATGTTGGAAACCATTCAGAAGGATGGCGGAAATGTTCAGAAAATCATCGACCAGGCCAAGGATAAAAATACCAGCCACCGTTTGATGGGTTTCGGACACCGCGTGTATAAAACCTACGACCCACGCGCAAAACTCGCCAAGCACCATTGCATGACACTTTTGAAACACCTGAAATTGGAAGACGACTCTCTCTTCAATATCGCCCTGGAACTCGAGGAAAGGGCCATGAAGGACGACTATTTTCTAGAGAGAAATCTTTACCCCAACGTGGACTTCTACACGGGACTCGCATACCGTGCCATAGGAATCCCGACCAATATGTTCACTGTGCTTTTTGCACTGGGGAGGCTGCCTGGATGGATAGCCCACTTTAAGGAGATGAGGACCCTTGGAAGATCCAGACTCTTCCGGCCACGCCAACTTTACACAGGGGAAACACATAGGAAGTTCGCACCAATGTCAGAAAGAGAATAATCTTGTCACTCGTTGACAAATGGGTGACAATGCGGTACCTTGAATGCGACAAAGAGGTTTATATGAAATTCATCACTGTACGCGATTTCCGCACCTCTCCAGCCAAGATTTGGAAACAATTGCCTATTGAACATGAAATGATTATCACCAATAATGGGAAACCCATTGCTTTATTAACGCCTATCAGCGATACGGATTTTGAAGAAACTCTTAAAACCATACGCAAAGCCAAAGCCATTCAAGCGGTAAAACAGATGCAAGAAATTTCTTTAAAGAATAAAAATTCGCAGATGACAGAAATCGAAATTGAGAACGAAATACAAGCTGTCAGAAAAAAGAATTGATAATAGTCCTGGATACAAACGTCCTAATCTCATCTTTAATCAATCCTCAAGGACTCCCGGCCTCGATAATCAACCTCGTCTTGAATGGTGATATTCAACTAGTATTTGACAATCGAATTATGGACGAGTATAGAAATGTACTCGCAAGAAAGAAATTCAATTTCCAAGTTAAAAATTACGAACCTTTATTAGATTTCATTAGGGAAAATGGAATATATATTCTTGCAAAACCCATCCATACCCTCTTTAGGGATGCTGATGATAAGGCTTTCTATGAAGTCGCTCTAAGCGGTAACGCCGATTATTTAGTGACTGGAAACATCAAAAATTTTCCCAAAGAAATTTTTATCGTTACACCCACCGATTTTATACAAAAAATTTAGTTTGTTTCTGCCTGGTAGTAAACCCCGATTTATATGTTATTAAATTTATTGGGGTCCAGGTGGATATTCGGGTAGAGTTTCTTCGCACAATCCGGGCAAATCCCATGGCTGAAGGCTGCTTCCGAGTGTTCTTTGATGTACGACTCCCATTGCCTCCAGCCCTTTTCCGGGTCCCAGACCAAATGACAGGAAGCACACACTTTATGAAAGCCTTCCATGATATTAATTTGTTTTAAAAGCCGGTTCAACCGAAAGAGCAACACGATGGCCAAAGGAATAAAGACGACGGTTTCAAGAATGGATTCAATCAAGTTCATCGGGGTTGCATCGGCATGAAAAAGAAGGTGAGGTAAATCGAATACCTCGTCAGCCCAGATTAAAACAATGATCGCCACAAATCCCAATCCAACTAAAGCGTTCAGCTGAACACGGAGACGCTTGAAAGAAAAATTGTGTGACGTTTTCGTACTTTCAGTATAGAGGATGAAAACTTAAATTGGTAATTCATTTGTGTAGTTAAGCGACATTTTAGTGTCTTAAGGTTACATAATAGTATCCTAATTTCATATAAAAATAAAAACTTTGACAGTTGTGAATGTAAGGTCTTATGCTGTGCGTAAGGAGATAAAAAATGATTGATTGGCGCAAATCGAACGATGCTCTTGGGACAGTAAACCGCGGCAACCCTGCCGAGTCGGGACTTTGTACGCTCTGTCAGGCTGACTGCAAGGGCAAGTGCGAAACCTGGCTCTCTTCGTTAAAGGGACGAAAACTCTTGTACCCCCGTGATTTCGGAACGACGACTTCTGGTTCGGCAAACACAACCGCAGTTGGCGTGGGTTATCAATCCCTTCGGATTCAGGGCTACGCTTACGGAGCTCATGGATTGTCTTCGGGTATGAGCAATTCGCCCGACGACTGTATTTTCCCCAGGGTGGATCTGACGACTTCTTTCGGTAGAACTCTCACCACAAAGGCCCGGGTGCCCCTGATGACCGGAGCTTTAGGGAGTACTTTTATAGCAGCAAAATACTGGGATAGTTTTGCCGCCGGTGCAGCCCTGGTGGGTATTCCCATAGTAATAGGAGAAAATGTGGTAGGTGTGGACCGCCAGGCTGTTTTGGAAAAGGGGCGGATCGTAAAAGCTCCGGAGCTCGACCGGCGCATTGATACCTTTCTCCGCTACTACGACGGCTGGGGTGCCATCATTGTCCAGATGAACGTCGAGGATACCCGTAACGGTGTCGCAGCCTACGTGGCGGAAAAATACGGCGACAAGGTCATCATTGAATTAAAATGGGGACAGGGTGCAAAAGATATAGGTGGAGAAATCCAGGTAACGTCCTTGGATTACGCCCAATTTTTAAAGGACCGCGGATACATCGTCGATCCGGATCCTTCTGATCCCACGGTCCAGGCCGCCTTTAAAGCAAAGGCCATCACAGCCTTCGCACGGCATAGCCGTCTGGGTGCAACAGATATTGCTTCCGAGAGCGCGGTCCGCGAAGGTTTTATGAAGAGTGTTGAAGGACTGCGTGCCTTGGGTTACAAGCGCATTTCCCTGAAGACCGGAGCGTACGGCATGGAAGCCCTTGCCATGGCAATGGCCTATGCTACCGATGCTGGGCTGGATCTTTTAACGATCGACGGTGCAGGCGGAGGAACGGGTATGAGTCCATGGAATATGATGGAAAGCTGGGGGGTACCGAGCCTGGAACTCCATAGTAAAGCCTATGAGTATGCGAGGATCCTTGAAGGCCGCGGTAAAAAAGTCGTGGACCTGGCTTTCGGCGGGGGCTTTGCACGGGAAGACCATATAGTGAAAGCCATGGCTCTCGGAGCACCTTTCACCAAGCTGGTCTGTCTGGGGCGTGCGCCCATGATCCCGGGTTTCCTGGGTTCCAATATCGAAGGTGTCTTCAAACCGGACCACAGGGAAAAACTCAACGGGCACTGGGACAGCTTGCCGGCTGCGGTCAAGGAACAGGGAGAAACCCCAGAGGAAATCTTTGCCGGCTGGGAAGAGGTGAAGAAGAAAATCGGTGCCGAAGAAATGAAAAACGTTCCTTTCGGCGCTGTGGCAATGTACACCTGGGCCGACAAGATAGCAGCGGGTGTCCAGCAGTTCCTTGCGGGTGCGCGAAAGTTCAAACTTTCCAGCCTGGATCGGAACGACCTGATGGCCTCCAACCATGAAACAGCTAAAGTGACAGGATTGCCCTACCTTACAGAAGCACAGGACGAAGCCGCTCGAAAAGTTCTTATGTCTTAAATTATTTTAGCCGGCTTTGTACTTTCGGAGCCGGCTAGTTTCTGCTTTCATAATACTTTCCAGAAAAATATCTTTTAAGAAAAGAATAAACATATTCTCCGTCCTTACTCACAAACTGCTTTTTCAGTGTCGAATACATCAATACGAACAACGACAACATAAGTATCAAACCGATTGTATGCATTAAATAATGCAAGAAAAATCATGGAATTTGTCATATTATTCGACTTTAATCCTTTCCCTAAGTTTGATGATTCCTGCTACGTTTTTATCTGCACCTCCAGTTTAACCACGGGCCCTTCGGGCGTCACGGGTCGCTGGCGCGACGGCACGGCCCCGGCACACTCCCTGGGTAGCAGGTCTCTGGGGATTTAACAGGTTCCAATATCTCCATATAATCTATTATCTCAACACTGACACAGCTCCCGTTTCAAACCCCAAAACCAGCAATCCTACTCCCTACTCGCATCCAAAAACGCTCCGAATACCCAGCCTTCCCTCCGGTCTGCCAGCCGGATTTGATACCAATAGTTGGTCTGCCCTCCGATGGTCTCTTCTTCGTCGGTGCGGTCCAGTACTTTAACTCGGGCTCCACGATTAAGCTGTGTAAGAACGGTCCCGGTGGTGTTGGGAGCGCTTCGCACTCGGACGGAATTATTGTTGATGGTACCGTCCAGGATGATCCGGTAGACAGACCAGTGTTTGAATAAACCGGTGGTGGGGTCTTTCTCGGGGAAGGCAAAGAGGTTGCCGCGGGGGGAGAAGTCGAAGGGGGAGTTGGAGATTTGACGGAAGATGGGGAGTGAAACGCCTTGAACTCTATACAAAGTATTATCAATACTAGCAAAATTTGCTGATAAAGGTACTTGGACCCTAACAAGCTGAGATGGGAGACCGATTTCGAGATAATTTAGTAACATAGGTCCAGAATTTAAGTTATTTATTATTTGATTTGCTGGACTTATTGAGATACCATTTATTTGCATCATTAAATCATTAGCATAATTATCTGTACCCTGCTGTTGTGAATAATATAAAATCGTGTTTACATCATCGTATAGAAATATACTTCTTATCCATGTTGATTGGGCTATCACCTCAGAAGAGGTCGATGATATCTTTTTTTGACGATTTAACATTTTAAATATTGCACCATAAACAGGAAGTGCAATAGAATCCCCAGCTACTGAGACCTGTCCTTGCCTTGTCCTGTATAATCGAAAGAGCCGTAAAGGAAAAGCTCGAATAGATCCGAATTCTTTGAATCCGTAATAATCATCTAACTGCAAAGTAAGCCGATTATCAGAATCTAATGGGTAGTCATTATGCGTACCTATATAATTAAGCATTGAACTATTGTTTAAAAAGTTAGTTGATTCATATTTTGATATTGAAAAAAGACTATTTATTCTATTGTTAGTTGCTAAAGGGAATGAGACAATTTTATTTCCCTTATCAATAACACAATATGGGGCAATAATATTTGCTACTATATTTCCATTCGGATTTATCCTGTCTATCACTCTGTCATCTACAGAAGGAATATATTCTCTTGATAGATAGCTAGTGTATAGAGCCTTCAAATCAAAAGGAGGAAAAGGTATGGTCGCCACCTTTTCCTTTGAAGGTAATACATACACTTCAAAAAACCCATCTCGCATGATGAGAAGCTCTGTTTGACTTAGTAGAACAACACCATCGGAAATATCCCAATTCGGATCTTCCAGCATAGTTACCCGTTCCCATTCAAAGGCCCACGATGGAACGGACGCTAATCCGAGTGTCACACAGAATGTCAGCCAGAGGTGGCGACGAAAAGAATAGGCGACGTTTTTCATCTTCTATGAGTATACAACCAGGGGTACGGGATTTTCAAGCAAGGAAAAAAAGGGAGAGCGTGGGGGCAGTGCCGACTTCGGCAATGGCTTCTATTTCTCTAGGAGCCTGTTGCGCTTGAGACCGCAGCAATTTACATGAGGTTGAACTGTGTGATAGTTTGTTGCCCATGGCGACATGATACAAAAGTATTCGCTACGATCGGGCTGTTGAATTGGAGAAGGAACTTTCAGAGAAAGTCGCTGAATTGCTACAGAAAGCCAAGGACGCCGATTAAAAAGAAGAAGGAAAAGACGAGCATTTGAACCAAGAGATGAAAGTTCTTGTTTCGGTAGCTTCCGAAACGGAAAGACAACAAAGGAAATTTGACTTTCGTCCACACTCCCACACCCAGCTCCAACCGCCGAAAAAACACCACAAGAAGTGGGTCGTAGAAATGAAAGAAGCAATGGAGACGGACAGGGCCAAGGAGTTGTATAAGAAACGCAAGACTACTGTGGAACCTGTGTTTGGAATCATCAAACAGGTCTTGGGTTTCCGAGCGCCCAGAACACCTCATCCATCGGGCCAGAGCCCAGCTATGGCCCTCAGTCTTCGGCGCCCTGAGCATCCCGGCTCCCCGGTCCTGTATCAAAATCTCAAGCGCAACAGGCTCCTAGCGAATCACCAAAACTCGAAAAACATGAAGGTTCGTCAGGTCCTAATCGCCAGGACGAAGATTTACGGCGTTTTGGCCGAAGGACCTCGAAAACCGAAAGTGTGAGCGTATCTGGGATACGTGAGCGTTTGCGGTCGAGGGTCCTAGAGCCAAAACGACGAGAAACGAGTACGGTACGCACCGTCAGGCGCTCGTGCGTGATGGTGGCAAAGCCGACAGCATCCGTGCTAAAAAATGTTGAACACAGGCGGCTACCGCCGCTACACAGTCCCGAAGCATTCCCTATCGATCGCAAAGAAGAGGCATAAAGGAGATATTATTGGGTATTGTAACAGGTTCTAATATCTCCATATTATCCAATATCTCCAACCTGTTACCCCCCATAACCGCTCCCTTATAGCCACTCAGCAGCTCTGCGAGAAACGGGGTTTCAGGTAATCGGAAATTCTCTTTGGGTGTTTGTTCCTAATATTTTCCACGGGACCCCTATGGGGCGACACGGGGCCAACACACACCCCATTTTTATCCGCAGGTGAAGTAGATGGTCGTAGATTTTCCCTCACGCTTCCCAAGTTCACCGCAAAGAACGCAAAGGAAATGCAACCACAGATTTCACAGATTGACACAGATTAGACAACTGGGATTTCCACACGCGGAGCCGCGGAGAATGCGGGGAAGAGGCTTGAAAAAGGGGCTGGTTATGTGGCTGGAAATAGGGGCTGTAAATGGGGCTGGAACTGTTGGCTTCAACAGGTTCCAATATCTCCATATTATCCAATATCTCCAACCTGTTACCACCCTCTTTACTCCCCATAACCAGCCCGATCATAAACCAGCGCAGTCTTGAACGCTACACAGTCCCGAAGCATTCCCTATCGATCGCAAAGAAGAGGCATAAAGGAGATATTAATGGGTATTGTAACAGATCAAATATCTCCATATATTCCTTTATCTCCATCCTGTTTACCGCCCCATTTGTAGCCCCACCACCAGCCCTCCGTGCCCGAGCTTCACAGCGACTCTGCGGGAAACAGGGTTTCAGGTAATCAGTATTTTCTCTTTGGGGGTTTGTTCCTAATATTTGCCACG
>DYOB01000390.1 GCA_020720765.1 Borreliella garinii | reverse complement strand
AAAAACAAAAAACCCGCAAAAAAGATATTGACGTCAAGTAATAGGGCTGTATAATGCGCGGCTTCCTTGGTGCTGCTGAAGAAAAAAGCAGACGCCTAAGGGGAAGAAAGACAAATCATAAGCGGTAATTTAGATGTTAAAAGGCTTGATGCTTTCCAAAGAAGCGAAGAGTTTTTGTTTGATGTGTCGAACAGAGTTTTTTGAATAGAAGTATGAGTTAAAAAACAAATTCAAAAAACAGTTGACACTGAGAAAAAATGTAGTAAAATGGTTGTTCTTTAGTTGCCTGAGCATTCAAGCAATAAAGCAGCAGAATTAGCAGTTCCAGTAGAAGCTCTTTAACAAAACGAAATCAAGCAATTTGTGTGGGTGCTTGCATCAAAGATGTCGCATCAAAAAGACATTTAAAGATACAAGCAACTCTGTCAAACAAAGTCAGTGAAGCGCTTGTGTCAATCTGAATCGTAGTGCTCATGTTATGCAGTATAGACATGAAGTGTTACAAAAAAATTAAACTGAAGAGTTTGATCATGGCTCAGATTGAACGCTGGCGGCATGCCTAATACATGCAAGTCGAACGGGGGTAGCAATACCCTAGTGGCGGACGGGTGAGTAACGCATGGGAATCTGCCTGGTAGTGGGGGACAACGTAGGGAAACTTACGCTAATACCGCATACGTCCTACGGGAGAAAGTGGGGGATCGCAAGACCTCATGCTATCAGATGAGCCCATGTCAGATTAGCTAGTTGGTAGAGTAAAAGCCTACCAAGGCGACGATCTGTAACTGGTCTGAGAGGATGATCAGTCACACCGGAACTGAGACACGGTCCGGACTCCTACGGGAGGCAGCAGTAGGGAATATTGGACAATGGGCGAAAGCCTGATCCAGCAATGCCGCGTGTGTGAAGAAGGCCTGCGGGTTGTAAAGCACTTTTATAGAGGAAGAAAGCGCGAAGGCTAATACCCTTGGTGATTGACATTACTTTATGAATAAGCACCGGCTAACTCTGTGCCAGCAGCCGCGGTAATACAGAGGGTGCAAGCGTTAATCGGAATTACTGGGCGTAAAGCGTACGTAGGTGGATTGATAAGTCGGATGTGAAAGCCCTGGGCTCAACCTAGGAATTGCATTCGATACTGTCGAACTAGAGTACAGAAGAGGAAAGTGGAATTTCTAGTGTAGCGGTGAAATGCGTAGATATTAGAAGGAACACCAGTGGCGAAGGCGACTTTCTGGTCTGATACTGACGCTGAGGTACGAAAGCGTGGGGAGCAAACAGGATTAGATACCCTGGTAGTCCACGCGGTAAACGATGGATACTAGGTGTAACTGGCTTCGACCCCAGTTGTGCCGTAGCTAACGCATTAAGTATCCCGCCTGGGGAGTACGGCCGCAAGGTTGAAACTCAAAGGAATTGACGGGGGCCC
>DYOB01000389.1 GCA_020720765.1 Borreliella garinii | reverse complement strand
CTATTAATTTTATGAATCGTTCTAGTTCATCAGCTGTTGTTGATATGCCTTTCTCCCCTAGATCCTCTACTGCTACACCAGCTCTACCCGTCCACTCTTTATTATTAGCGAAATCAAGCTTGCCTTTATCATTTGTAGCCGCTTTTGTCAATACATCGATTTCCTTTTTGTCTAAACCCGATAATATATTTTTATTTTTTGGATCCGAAATGAAAGCTCCAAAATCTGTTTCGAATTTAGATACTTGTTTATTAGCATCCTCTAGACTCAGTGATGGTTTACCATCTACCTTAGCACTTTGTTCTGACATCCGTTTACCGGTGTCCTCTGTTAGATTGAGTTCTTTTCTCCATCCCTCATCCTTCGATTTACCATTAAAACCAGCCTCTATAGATTCTCTCACGGACTCCAAATTTAATAATTTTTCATCTACTGAACCTTTGAATCCTTTTCTGTTGATGTCGTAAGAAGTCTGGAGATCTCTAGCAATAGCACTTGTATCTCCTGTTTGTGCTAACGATGTTGTCCTAGTGGCATCATAAGCTGCATCGACAGATGCTCTATAAGATATAAGTGAGTCCGCTTCTCCGGTTGCTGTTTTCAACTTTTCTTGATTTTTCCCAGTTATCGTACTATCAATCATACTACCGGCCATTCCACCAATGCCCATACCCACAGCGGCCCCGGGAACGCCCCCAAAGAAGGACCCGAGTCCCGCACCTACCAACCCGAGTCCCGCACCGAATTTTGGGGACGATTTGGTAGCATTACGAGCCTCCGTAAGTCTCGCATATAAGGAGGGGTCCGTTTGCTCTAAACTACCATATTGAGTGCTGAACGATTCTTCGCCTTTTGCCAGTTCTTTCAATCGACGTTGTTCGTCTAAATATTTAGCGCCAACTGCTATTACACCTGCACCTGCTACTAGACCGGGACCCATCATACCTTTGTGTAAGTAGTTCCCTTTACCGAAGTTAGTTCTGTATTTGTCCCCTATTGAAGACCCAGGAATAGGGGGTGGAAGAGCGGTATTTCTACCCCACATTTCACCGAGAGGAATATTAGTAAAAGAACTAAGCATAGCGAAACCCCCAATACCAGTCATCGCTGCTGAAACCCCTCTAGTAGTAAGATCAGCATCGTTAGAGACCATACCTTGGATACCACCAGCCATAATGGCTGCTCCGACTGCAGCTTGGATACTGGCTTGAGGTGAAACGGTTTTACCGAAATTACTAGCTCTTAATTGCCTGCGTTCATTCAGGGTTCGATTGGCCTCTGGGGTAGCTTTAACTCGTTCATAATCTTCCTTGTTGGAAAATCCAAATTTCTTTGAACCCTCCCCGAGACCTGTTTGTAACATCATAGCCATTGGAGCCAAAGTCGTCAATGAGTCACTCCAATTCGAAGTAGGAGATGAAACAGTACTCA
>DYOB01000388.1 GCA_020720765.1 Borreliella garinii | reverse complement strand
CCCTTGACAAGGTATGCATCTGGTGATAATTTTATGCATACAAAAAGGAGAAACAATATGAGAACTACACTTGATTTGCCGCAGGATTTGATTGATGAGGCTATGAAAGCCACTCTGATTCAGACCAAAACTCTTCTTATTATTACCGCCCTGGAAGAGTTGATTAGAAAGTCAAAAATTGCAGAATTGAAAAAATGGAAAGGCAAGGTTGATCTGAGTATTGATTTAGATGTTCTTCGAGGGCGTTGATGTCAATACTGATTGATAGCTCTGTGTGGATAGATTATTTCCGGGAGGGAAAGAAGTCTGAACAGCTTGATTTTCTGATTGATGAAAATCTCATTGCCGTCAATGATCTTATCCTCACCGAACTTGTTCCTTTCCTCAAGGTTCGCAATCAGCAGGAAATTATCAAGCTACTGCATTCTGTAAAAAAGTTTGAGCTGTCGATTGACTGGGATGAGATCAGTGAGTTTCAATACGCATGTCTGAAAAACGGTGTCAATGGCATAGGTATTCCAGATCTGATTATTGTCCAGAATGCAAAACAGAATCGCGGAGTTATTTATTCACTTGATACCCATTTTCAGCTCATGCAGGGCATTCTTGATCTTCAGTTGCTGGGGTGACGGGTAAATAGTTCTGTCCCATTTTTTCTGTTGGAGCGACCAACCAGTCATGTTCAAAAATGTAAAGATTATCGATTGGGATGCCATCTTCTACTCGGTCATTTTCTTTTGGCCCACCGTCATGTTCAGCCTTCCAATAGCCTTTCTTATTGGTTATACGGCTAAGGACTACCTGGAGGGCGAGGACATATTCAAAGGGTTACATTTATACGATGTTCTAACCATTATTGTCACAGGCCTTATCTTCCTGTCGTTCCTTGCATGCATGCGATGGGCCTGGAATAAAACCGCCTTCCTGATCATCGAAAGTGACGGCGAATGGATTGGCCGCAACACCTTCTACATAACCCTGTGGAGGATTCCACCAACCCATCTCCGACGGGTCGAAGGAGTTTTTTCCCGTTCAAATGATGAAAACGGAAACGGTTTTTCGTACTCCGGGCATTTTCTCATCTTGCGTGACACCGCCACCCACATTTCCATGGTACACACATCACAGCCGCTGGAAAACGGGACACTGGGTTTCTTCCAAGGATTGGGCTTTCCTGGGGAAATCGGTTTGCTTCCGGGCCCCAACGGAGGAAAAATCACCCCCTGCCATACGTGGAACAAGTCGGGCCCGGTCTTCCCCCATGGAGAAAGGCTATAAGAAATCGCTTTTCCGGCCGGCATGTAAGGCGGGGGAAGAAGGAAGTGGAAGCAACGTTTCCGTCCGATTTCGGTCCCAACGAAGTCCGCTACGGCTCTCCGAGGAGCAAAAATTCACGCCTTCGCCATCCCTTTTCCGCATCCAGCCAGCTCCACTGGGCACACT
>DYOB01000387.1 GCA_020720765.1 Borreliella garinii | reverse complement strand
AATCACTATCATCCGACAAAAACAACTTTTACTTATTCGTACGAGTTAAATAATTGATTGTCAATACATATTTAGGTGTGATTGTCCGATTCAGAAGGGTTACCCCCATTATTTTTTGTTTTCTTCCTTCGTTTTCGTTCTTTTCTTTTTTGTTTTATGTTCCCAAACAGATCAGGCTGTCCTGCATGTGGGTCTTCTTTTTGGTAGTAACGCTTATCCGCTTGTATTAATTCCTTAATGCTAAGCATGCTTATCAAATGGATGCGTATGGTGCAGGCCACGGTCGAAAAGGCCTTTTTTGGGGCAGATTGTTTCTGGAGCACCGTGATCAGCAACTGGGCTATCAGGGTGCACCATATTTGGGTCCTTATGGCTGTCTCGTTTTCACCGTAAAAGTAGTGCAACTGGAAGTTCTGCTTCAGCTTTTTGAACAACAGCTCGATATCCCAACGTTTCTTGTAGCATTGCGCTATATCTTCGTCGGATAGTTCTTTGAAGCTGTTGCTTAAAAACTCATATTTGCGCCCTTTGGCATCATAGTACGTCACCATGCGCAGCCTCAGAATCTTCTGCTCGGAGCCATCCTTGTAGGTCAGCTCAATAAGCTGGTCCAGGTGCACCCCTTTTTGCTTAGGTTTCAATTTGTGGCCCATTATCGTTTCAAGGACCGTGTATTTTGCGTCTTTCTTTTTACGGGTGACAAAGAAAACCGAACCGGCTGTCCATTTGGCAAATTGCAGGTAATGGTTGTAAGCCCTGTCAAAGACCAATAGGCTATTGGGCCTTGCATGGTATGTCTCCAAGAACTTCTTGTCGTGGACACGGGCTGCCGTAATGGCAACGAACTGGCCGATTTGTTGGTGGGCATCTATGACCATGTGGACCTTTGCTCCACCTTTTTTCTTGCCATCATCCTTGCGGTTCCTGCCAACCCCTTTGAGCACCTCGCTGAAAAGGCGGATTGTTGTCGAATCGATGAGCATTACTTTCTTGAACTGATTGCCCACCTTCTTGCTGTCCGACAAAAATGGCGAATAGGTTTGCACCAGGCCAAGGTATAGTTCTTCAAAAAACCGGTCGCTGCGGTTGCGCATCCCGTCGCTGAAGGTGCTTTTGGCTGGTACCTTGTCAATTTGCAGGTATTCAAGCTTTCCCGAAAGCCCACGCATCCCGTCTATTATCTCCGAGATCGAATCGCAGCGGCTCAAAACCCCGAACATTAGGCTTGCAAAATGGTCCCAGGCCTTGAATTCTTTATAGT
This sequence comes from Borreliella garinii, assembly GCA_020720765.1. Lineage (GTDB taxonomy): Bacteria > Spirochaetota > Spirochaetia > JABEVK01 > JABEVK01 > DYOB01. The sequence goes on along the minus strand of DYOB01000387.1, from coordinate 186 downwards.
ACCTGTCGCTGTTGTTCTTCTGGGCCAGGGCGTAAAACTGGGCCTTATCTACCAATTTTAGCACCTGAGCAAAAATCGGCTGTCCGACAAATGAAATTTTTGTACTTTTGTCCATGTCGCATATGTGTTTGTGCAAAAACAAAGTTACGACATTAAGGGGCTGGCTTTATTGGCTAGCCTTTTTTT
>DYOB01000386.1 GCA_020720765.1 Borreliella garinii | reverse complement strand
CTTGGTCACCACAAAAGCTCCCTCCGCATGGAAAAATTAGAAAAAATCAGCCCTATCATTCTTACTTCCAGTTGATTGATTGCTTGCTAAAATCTGCCGTGGCCGTAAGCTTTCCACCAATTATTTTCTTGCAAAGGTGTTCATGGAGGCTCTTCTGGGTTTATAGTGGGTAAAGATCAAGCTTTCCACAGAAGAAGAGGATGCGGGTGCGATAGTTGAAAAAGGAACGAAAACCTCTGGCGGAGGCTTTGATGGATTGGATCTTAGAATTCAACCCTTCAGTGACAGCGTTGGTGATGGGGTGACGCAGATAGGTGATAATGTTCTCGAAGTGACGCTTGATCATTTTTGCCACCTTGATCATGGGCTTGATCTGACTGCGACTCGCCCAGCCGAACCACTCTTTGAAAAACTTTCTGGCACTGCCCTCATAGCGGTAGTCCCAGAACCGGCGAAACATTTCTTTAATGGCCCACGCTCTTGCCGTCTTGAGGTCCGCATCGCGACACTCCTCGAAACGAAGTGCTTGCTCATCGTTGAAATGATCGGGATCGAAACCAAAAAGCCGCTGGGTGCCCTTCAATCGCTCATCGCCTTGCTTTTGCAGCCGGAGATTTTCTTCTCGGTGAACTTTGGCCACCCCGTCGTTGAGATGCGCCGAGATATGAAAACGATCATGCACAATCTCGGCCTGGGGCAGTTCTTTTTCAATTGCCCCTTGGTTGGAGCCGCTCATGTCGATGCAAACCGCCTCGATCTGCTCCTTCACTTCGTCCGGCAGCGTTGCCAGCAGCATCTCGCCCGCCGACATATCTCGTCCATCCATCACCTCCAAGACACGACCCTCGTCCAAATCCGTCATCACCGAGACGTAACTCTGTCCTTTGGCAAAGCTTTTTTCATCCAAACCGAGATGACGCAAGGTCTCAAGATCCCGTCGCTCAAGACCCCTTTCCACCGCTCTCTCCATGATCCGATGCAATTGATCCCAAGAAAGATCCACCAATCCGCTGGCCGCCGTGATATTTTGCGTGGCCAAAAGAACGGCTACGACAAAACGCTCGAACAGCAGCGTAAAACGGCTTCCTTTCTCCGCCCACGGGACAGGCACCGTCCACACCTTTCCATCATTCCCTCGCACTCTCGGCACTCGCGCCCGCAGAATCGTCTCAAATCCACAGGTGTCCAAATGCCTCCATTGCCGCTCCACATGGTCATGACACGGCAACCGCTCCTGGGTCTCCGGACACGCCCACAGCGTTCCTTCCCGATAGCCCACGCTCACTGTCACCTTCTTGCTTTCCACCGACAGATCGACTTCTTGAACCTCCCACGGCTCTCTCAATCCCAAAATCTGTCTGTAAAAATCGGTGTCTTTCATCCTCCCCTTCTATCCACATTCCCCCCTTCCTCCCATGTATTTTTTCCCACTCCATTCCCAGAAGAACC
>DYOB01000385.1 GCA_020720765.1 Borreliella garinii | reverse complement strand
TGTAGGAACCAGAGGCGGCCGCCGTTGTGGGGCCGCCAGAGGATGCGGCAGCGGGCGGTATTCCTTGTGAGAGCTTCGTCTATGTAGGGATCTTTTCCAGTGGTTTGGAGGATGGGGAGGAGGCGAAGCCCGATCCATTGGAGGGAGAGGGAGGATGGTTTCCAGATGATGCCAGCAACATTGGGTTTACCTTCGATGCTGTGCATCGGGTGGCGCATGCTTTTGAAGCGTAGTCGACCGGCTAGGCCGAAGCAGTATGGATGGCGGCAAAGGCACGCTTTGGGAGGACTTGGGCCTCGTGGGCACCTATTCGGTTGTCGAATTTGCCATTTCTACGGGGTTTGATCGCTGAGCGATCAAACCTGCTGGCTTTGGACGCTAGCAAAAATAACTTGAACAGTTGGGCTCAATTTCCCCTTGTGGGATCACCGAGAATTGACCAGTTTATTTCTGCTAGGCTCCTTAGATCCCCAGTAATGCTATAAGGTTGCCATTTATGGTTGCTATGCCTATGTACTTAAGTTGTGGTTCCAACATAGCTTCTTTATGTTTTGGTGAGAACATGAATGCATCAATTGTGTCGGATGGGATTACACCACCACACATTATTTCTGCTGCTGGCCAAGTTTCCTTCATTGTGTTTCCAAATGCGACTTTAAAATCAGCAAAGGTGCCTACAGTAATAAATTCGCCGTTTACATTGTCCTTTATGTTATGGCCCCAATATCCATCGTATGCTATATCGGCTATATGGTATCGGGCGGCGCGTGTAAGATCGTAGTTATAAATAAGCGGTTGAGATCCAACTTTTGCGCGTTCAATATTCATAAGGCGTAAGGCTTCAAGTGCAAATTCAATGTCTTCGGCTTCGGCGGATAAATCTTCGTATCCGGTTGGCATACCCACAAAGGGGTTTGGCTTAGGAGTAGGCGTAGGCTTGGGCATAGGCGTAGGCTTGGGCGTAGGCTTGGGCGTAGGCATAGGCATTAGTTCAAGCCTTCCAGCATGAATTTGTGTGGAGTTGGGATTTTGATTTATTTGAGGAAGTTCTGCTAGGGTGTATGCCCCGAGAATTCGACCGCTTCGTTTAGTGGTGGTCCTTACAAAAATACCTTTGAGGCTAATTGAGCGTATGACATTTCCTTCTTGGAAGGAAAGGGTTCCTGCCAAGGTCCCGTTGTTTTTCATCCAAGTTAATTTGGATGATTTTGTGAAGTTTTTAACGGACAACGTTCCATTGGGAAGTATGCTTATAGGGAGATTAAGAGGGGCAGATAAGCCTGGGCCTTCCAGTGAGAGTAAAAGGTTTTTATTTATGAAGGGATATATAGTGGGCGAGTAGCTTGCGCCCGAGATAATCATAGAGCAATTGAATCCGGCTTTATAGGAACGGTCTAGCTTGTTGGTGGGGGATGGGTATTTGACCCATTCCGCATTTTCCGTTAGGTTG
>DYOB01000384.1 GCA_020720765.1 Borreliella garinii | reverse complement strand
TTGGTAGCCCAAGTCGATGAGCAGTGATAGAATCGACCAGGAACTCAAACGGGTTTTTATTTTGAAGAAAGCAGGTTCGCGTGGCCGTAAGTAGCCTTGCAGTAAGGACCTGTCCGGCCTCGGATTGATTTCCGAAGCAGATTTTTCTCCACTGGACCGCTGGTCGGATTCCTCTCTCTGCAGAGTTGTTGGTTGGCTCAACACCATCATATTCAAGGAATGTAAAGAGCTGATTCCAATGTTTGATCAAGCCACGAGAAGTTCTTGCCACGTCAGGATCACCGGACATCTCGTAATTCTGGAGACATTTGCTCATGCGAGCCCTGATAGGAACCGATTTGAGCACGAGGGTGTGTCTGTCGACTAATCCTTCTTTGAAGGCGTGCCACAACCCGAACATTCGCCCGATCTCAGAGAGCATCCATTTGGAGAATCTGACTCCATCAGGACTCCGGCAACCATGCTTCAATCCTCTGAGGTTTCGGATAATGTGAGCCCAGCATATTTGGCGCAGACCTTTGTGATAGGCAGTGTAGGCGCTGAACATGTCGGAACAGAGTATGCCTGAAAACGTTTGGCCCAGAGTCTCTCTAAGGACTCTGGCTCCCCTGGAGGCGGCGAGGGTGAACAATACCAGGCCAGGCGCCACAAAAACCCACAGCCAGATTCGTTTGCCCTTACTCTTCCAACCCGTTTCATCGACATTGAGGACTTTTTCCAGCGGAAGGGCTTGCTTGATTTCCTCACAGCAGGATTCAACGGCTTGGGAGACTTCCTCGTGAAGATTGCATACAGAACCAACAGAGATGTCGATACCAAAGAGTGTCTGCGCGATTTCCTGACAGCCCCGTCGGGTCACCCTGTGCAGGGCGGTAAGATAGGCCAAAGTGGCGGTAAATCTGGGACCGAAACCGGATCTTGCTTGAGGTGGAATTTCTGCCCACGTAGTAGCCCCACAAGAACATTCCACACACCGCAGTTTGTATTCCGTGATCACTGGTTTGATTCTTGGAATATCAGTAACCTGGCAACGAAGGTAGTTCCCAAGAACTCGGCTGGTCCCTGGTTCAATGGGTCTGTGGCAGGATTCACACGACTCAGGGATTACCTCTTCAACATGATCGACTTTTTCGATGGGAACCAACTCTCTTTTTGTACCCTTGTGTCCAGGCTGTCCCCCAGGATTGCGTTTCCTGGATTTCTTGGGCCGTTGGGCTTGGGGCTTCTTTCCTGGACCATCCGAAGAAGGCGGCCTGGAAGAATTCGAAGAATCTCTTGTGAGAAGAGCTATCTTGCGTTCAAGTTCAGCAACTCGGGCCTGGAGAATTTCCACAGCCTCACTCAACTGAACGATGAGATCAGCCGCTGCTTCCGGATTTCCATACACAATGTTGCTGGCTTCTTCCCGTGTCATGGGAGAAGCTCAATCCTAAATTTGATATTTTGTCAATAGGG
>DYOB01000115.1 GCA_020720765.1 Borreliella garinii | reverse complement strand
TCCCTTCCTTTTTCACTTCTGAAAACCCTTCCTCGTTGAGTTTTGAAAAAGGCTCTGTAAAATGTGAGAATCAGGGGCTTTCCGAAGCAGTCAGATATTGTTTAAGAATATCTTTGGTAAGAATTTCCGGGAGAAAAACCGGTTCACCCCCGTTTCCCGGGTAATAGGCGTAGACAGGTAGGCCTGACCGGCGGTTTTCAGCCAGCCAGGAGGCGATTTCCGGGTCGGGTAGGGTGTAGTTTCCCTTCATTCTCATGATTCCCTGGCCATCGATCCAGGAAAGGATGTCCGGGCGGGATAGGACATTGGCTTCGTTGATTTTGCAGTTCGAACACCACTCTGCCCAGATATCGATAAAGACCGGGGTGGAGGCGGAGCGCAATTTCAGCAATTCTAAGGTCGAAAAAGTTTCCCATCCTAAGTCTTGGGACTGCGACTTCTGTTCCACCGTGGCGAGCGGTTCAGGCATCAGAAAGTAACCTGTACCAAGAATCACAAGCCAACCGAAAACCCAAATAAGCCGGCGTCTGAGAGTTGGAGCCGCGACCGAAGCCCAGCGTCCTGCAATGAAAAAGACCAGGCTGAGGATAAAGAGGATGATGGCGGTGTTTTTCACGCCCTCGTAGCCGGAAATATTGATAATGGGTGAAAGGATATAGAGTGCTGTTCCAGCCATCAGGAAGCCCATAATTCTTTCAAAACTTTCCATCCAGGCTCCTGGTTTGGGCAATTTTTTAGCAAGGCCAGGTATCAGTCCCAAAAGAACGTAAGGAAGGGCGAATCCAGCTCCGGCGGAAAGGAAGAAAGGAATGGCTAGTCCTTGGGGCAGCGCCAATGCGTAAGCCAGTGCGCCTCCAAGAAACGGTGCTGTGCACGGTGCGGCGGCAAGCACGGCAAAAAGTCCTGTGATAAATGATCCCCCAGCGGTCTCACCTTTTCCTGAAAACCCGAGGACGGGGATTGTGTAGAGTCCCCAAAGACTTAAAGCCAGCGCCCAGAGGATGGCGCCGGTGAGGACGATAAAGGCAGGATTTTGAAAATGGAGTCCCCAGCCGGCGCTGGCGCCAAACCAGCCTGCTACCAAAATCAAAAGCGCTGCGAGGAGCATGGCCGTCTCGATACCAAGCGCGTAAGCGAAGGAGTTCACACCCCTTTTCTTAGAGCTGGTGGTGGAAATTCTCGCCAGGCTCATGGCCTTGATCCCGATTAATGGAAAAACACAGGGCATAAGGTTTAAAAGAAGCCCACCGATAAAGGCAAGAAAAAACTGGAGGGATCCTTCCCAGGTTATCAGGGAGCCCGGATCAACTGTTAATCTGTGGTTTATTGTTTGAGGCGCAAAGCAGATCCCTTCTTCATTACAAATCTGGTACCCGGCCGTCAGGGAAACTTCCTGTGCCCCACCTAGTCCGTAAACGACCCGGGAAAGCGTGAGTGAGCCCGAAAAGCTCGGCACGCCCTGACGCAATCCCGGCACGGACCAGGTAAGGGCTTCGCTGGAATCTTTATGTGGTGGTTCGACATCCAGGAAAAGAAAGTCGGGTTGTAGGTCGATATGGTAACCGTCGGGGATGGTCAAGGTGAGAATCACCCTGGCCCTTCCGCCCCCTAAGGCCTCGGTCGACCAGACCGTGGCCGCCTCGGGAACATCCACCGGGGCTTCCGGTTCGACGTTGAGAAAGGAAAGGGCCAGAAAAAACAGTTTGGTCATAAGTAGGTTCTCCATTCGCTGAGTTCTTGATCGAGAAGTTCGTAGGCGTCGCGGCGCTGGTCCTGTGCGGCGAGGTGCCACCTGAAAAAGTGGGACTGGAAAAAATTCTTTTTTACCCTTAAATGTTCCCTTGAAATAATCCGGGTTTTGACCAGAAGTTCTTCGGCTATCCAGAGCACCTTGTCCCATCCAGCCACCAGTGTCTCATCCTCCCAAAATCTTTCAGGGGGTTCTAATGCTTCTTCTATCCAGGTGCGCCGGTTAAAGAGAGGCATCCCGCACGTCGAGATAAATTTCTCTGCGCGGGACTCGTGGTCGGCGTTTTCCAGAATAGGTTTAACAAGTGTTTGAAGGCCTTCGATCACAGAGTCCTCATCGGTGTATTGTACACCCCTGAAACTGCAGAGGTACCGATAGGTTTGACGTGCCGCCTCGAAAAACCTTGCATTATTCTGGATGGTACCGACCTCTTCATAAAGGCGGGCATCGTGCCAGACCCTATTGTACTGGTCGGGGTCCCTTCCGGCCTGAGCGTGTCCTATGCTTGGTAGGGCGCTTGAAGGGCTTACCATATTCCAAGGTTCCCATTTTCCTGAGAAATCCTGGTGGGCCCAGGTATCCGCCAAGGTGTGGAGAGCGATGCCGAATCTGTAGATATCCCGGGATTTCATGGCCCGCTCGACCAGCTCACGCGCGAGGGGAGCGTTGGGTGTGACGCTTAAAGGGTTGATTTTTCCATCCTGGCGTTTGGCAGAACTCTCTTCGGGGACACCGGGGAAAAAGTGGAAGGGTATATAGACCTGGGCCGGGGCATCTTCGTCCCAAAATCCGAAATGCTGGGTTGGCGTGGTTCGAAAAAGCCCCTGTTCGGTTTTTAAGGTCAGGGAAATCAGGTTGTTGTCGACGTATTGGCTTGAAAACGCAATGACCTCTGAGTCCTTTTTTGAAAAGCCCGCTTTCCCGCAAAGGTAGTAGGTGGTATAGTAGTGGAAAAAGAGGTTCATCGTGCAGTTATTCTCCGCTGACCGTGAAGTAAAAGGGCTGATCTTTGATATGGACAGCACCTTGTACGAAAATCCCGACTATGCCGCCGACCAGCTTGATTCCCAAATTCGGGTTCTCGCCTTACGGTGGCAACGCAACGTCGATACCCTACGGAAGGAAGTATATCGAAGACAGGCTGAATGGACCAGTAGCCACGGGGGGAGGAAACCAAGTTTCGGGAACCTGCTTTTGGATTCCTACGGGATATCCATTGAAGAAAGCGTGAAACTCCGCGAGGAGGCGATCGAACCGGAACGTTGGCTGGGCAGGGATGAAAAGCTTGTTTCAGTATTCCAGCGGATACGTCCGGATATTGAAAAGGTTCTGCTGACAAATAACCCTTCATCCATAGCCCGACGTTCATTGCGAATTCTCGGAGTTGATAATTTTTTCTCCAAAGTCGTTGGGTTGGATACTACGCTGGTGAGTAAACCTCATGCAAAAGCCTTTATTATGGCACTCGATAAGCTAGGTGTGGGACCGCAATATGTTTTGAGCATCGGGGACAGGTGGGAGGTCGATATTGAGCCGGCTTTAGCCCTCGGGATGGGCGGCATTCTGGTAGAATCCATTGAGGACACTTACTGTTTGGCCGACTTTTTAGCAAAGTCATAATAGACCCACTGCTGAGCCAGGGAATGAAACCCCAGGTTGATAACCTTTTCCGCATTTTTCTCCCAATCATCCCCGTAGTGCATAAGAATCATTTTCGCTCGGATATGGGCCGGTAATTCTTTTAGTTCTTCGATACTCGCATGAACCCCCCCGGGAGGGAAAAACTGGCAGTCCTGGAAAATATATTCGAAGTTATAGAGCTTGTCGAAGTCGAGAATGAGTTCGGGATCGTACCTTGTATCGCCGGTGAAAAGAATACGGTCGTCTATCACCATTCCGGTACTCCAGCTGCTGTCGTTCCAGGATTCGGCGTTACCCGGGATATGTTTGGTGCGCATGGGTTTGATATTCATGCTCCCGATCTCGAAACTGTAAGTTTCACGGGGAAAACCGGGTAGCCAGCTGGGCCGGATGATGCTCCAATGGTCACCGAAAGTGAGATCCCGAGCATCGACAATGTCGTTAAAACTCGAGCCTCCGCGCAGGCTCATATCCCAGAGAAGGTGTTGGTAAACTTCTGTAATAAAGATCCTCGGTTTTTGACGTAAAACATAACGGCTCATCAGCATCACTTCCTCGAGACCGCCTATATGGTCTGCGTGGGAGTGGGTAATAAAAAAGTTACGAATTTGGGTAATTGGTATACCGAGTTCGAAGATAGCCTGGGGGGTTTTTGTGCCGCAATCGACCATCAAATGGTCCTGCCCTTTGATTAAAAGGATATTGGTTTGATAGTGGCGCTTGGAAAAGGCACTTCCGACACCAAGAAAAAACATGCTCAATTGACCGTTATTGGTCAGGCTGAGCTTGTTGTCTTCCATTTCTCTGATTTTCATAAACTAAATCTAAAGGGCTTGAAACAAGATATCAAGCCCATTTCCCTTAATTTAAACTTGTGGACAAATTTTTCTCGGAATCGAAAAGAATTTCCAGGGCTTTTTCGGCGGAAACAGCGGTCATTTTTACTGCTAGGCTTTCATCTCTGAAAAGTTGGTTTAATTTTGCTAGAACTCTCAGGTGCAAGGTTTCGCTATCGGACAAGAGAAGGAAAAAAACGTGGGTTTTCTTTCCGTCGTGGCTTTCAAAATCCGTACCTTCAGGGCAGATACCCATTACCAGGTGTGCGCCGGCTCCTGGGTTTTCCTTGGGGTGTCTTAGGTGGGGTATGGCCATTCCCCGGCCCAAGGCGGTGCTCGTCATTTTTTCCCTTAAAAGGAGTTTTTTCAGAAAACTTTCACCGTCTTCCACATATCCCTGCTCGACTAGGGGGGCTACAAGTCGTTGAAGGATTTCTTTCTTCGGGGCCGGAGCCAGATTTCCTACAACCTTTTTTATGTCAATAAGCCTGTTGAGGGGTATCATACCCTGGGGGTTGCTCAGAATTCCGGCGAGGTCGTTTTGCGGAATGACGTTCATCCTTGCAAGAAGCCAGTCGTCTATCAAGGTCTTCATAAAACGCCACTGGTTTGCCACCTTTGCGCAGGGTATTTCATCGCGGGATATCATCCGAAGCACTGTCTTCTCCGCTATTTTCAGATAGGACGCAACTTCGGAAAGGGTCAGAATTTCGCTTTCCATAGTGGGCATTATATCCGCCATCGCCACCCCGTCAAGATACGCATTGACCCAGAGTGAAAATAGGTACACAATGTTTCTATGGAAAAGACTGCGCCGGAGGAAATCGCAATGGCGCTTTCCCTATGCGAACAACCCGAGGTTATACTTGAATTTCTGGAGGGCATCCTTACTCCACACGAACTCAAAGACGTGGGGACCAGGTGGAAACTCGTTCAGATGATGCTTCAGGGAGTCAGTCAGAGGGAGGTGAGCCGGAGGCTCCATCTGAGTTTATGCAAGATCACGCGGGGAGCTAAACAGCTGAAAAAACCCGACAGCTCCTTCCGTAAGATGCTTAAACTCTATCAAATCAACGGAACGACCAGTTGAGAGAACCGCTGAGCATCTCGTCTCCCTTAAAAAGCCATTCTCCCCGAACCGAGTGACCTTCGAAAATGCGGGGGACCCACAGGATGTCGTCGGCCCACATTTTTTCGTAGGGAATGTCTTTACGAAGGCACCAGAAGGGAGCCGCCTCCTCGGTATCCGTCGGTATGCCTTCCCATTGATACGCAAGGAAAGCTTTCACGAGCAGGGCGTACCCGTCGGCAAACTGGAATTTATGTTCGGCGCAATCTTCAAGGTTGCTGATATTAAGGTGTGTTTCCTCCCGGGTCTCCCTGACCGCAGCTTGGGCCCAGGTTTCAGCCTGTTCCAAACGCCCCCCGGGAACATTGATTTTGCCTTGGCCTAACCCGCGGAGTTTGTGGATCAGGAGAACATTATCCTCCTCTGTGTCCCACAAAAAAACGAGAACGGCTTTTTCCGTCGGTACCCAATTTTCCCAGTCGACTTTATCTTTTTTACCGTAGGTCATCTTTCTTCTTCCTTAACAACGAGCTCGGTGTTGACTACGCCTTCAGGTACGAATTCCGCGGGGAGGTTAAGCCTGAAGCGGACACTCTGGGAAAGACCCTGGGGAAGAGGGGAATCGCGTGAAGCAAGGACAGTTTTTTCCTCCTCCCAGAATTGCTTCTCACCGGCCTTCCATATCAGACTCAGGGTAAGCCGGCGAAGCGGGTTGCTGTGGGTGTTTCGGAATTCAAAGTCCCTTACAGCATAGCGTCTTCCACCGGAGCTCTCATCGATGGCGTTCAGCTCCTCCACCATTAGAGCTACTCCGGCCGGGTATTCGGGCTTGGCGACAGACCTACTCTCCTGGAGGAAATCTTCGGTTTCGACCCTGAGGGCTGTCCGAACGGTCGAAGAGTCAGGGCTGATGGGGATCACCCATCGGAATGGCAAACTCTGACCTGGAAGGAGCGGTGGGTCTAAGAGGGAAACAACCGTGAGGGGAAAGCGTCGGAGGTCGTATTCCTGAGAGTCGGCGAGGGTGGCCGAAAGCTCGAGTTTGGACCACGCTGAAGTTTTAGCTACGATACGGCCTTGGATAACAAAGTACGAATCTGCGTCGAGATCCATTCGCCGGAAGACGGGGGCCACGATTTCCCAGTTGGGGTTGTTCAGTCCTGCCCAATCCACAGCGCTGAAGGGTTCAAGGTTGGGAGTGGTTCCCGGATGCCCCCGCAATGCAAGCCAAGCTATGGTCAGACCACCGCCGCCAATGACGAACGCAAGAAACACTCCAATGACCAGGGCTAGAATGGGATTGTTTTTTTCCTTTCGAAACTTGAACCTCGGAAAGAGGTTCTGAAGTTCTTCCCTTGCCTTCACAGGGTCTGGGCAGACCGAGATATAGCGGGGAAAAAGAAGACCGAGGAGTTTGTCCCAATTTTCTCCGCCCAACTCGTACCTCGAAAGCTCCCCGAGGATCATTCTTAAGAAATCCTGGTCCGAAGGTTCGAGCTGGATGGCTTCCCTGAGTTCCTGGACGAACTCGGGCTTGCTGTCACGCAGATAGTCGAACCCTTTTCGCCTGTGGGTTATGGCCAGTTGGTGGACTGTGCGGATATCTGCGTCCTTAAGTTTGAGTTCTCTTTCCCAACGGTGGAGAAGGGCGGGGGGAGGCGCATGAGGGGGCTTCCAGTCACGGAGGTGCTGGATGTAGAGTTTCAGCGGGTCATTGTCCACTTTCTGCCGTGCTGTCCTTCTGTTTAAGCATGGAAACTTTTTCGATAATCCACCGCCCGAGGTTTTCGGCATTTTCCGGGGTCATGACAACGCCAACGAGGGCATCACGGACTATTGGGGTAGGGTTGGGGCTCCGGCTGGATTCCGGACCCAAGCCGTCGGGTGTCGCCATGTAGGTTACTTCTTCAGGCAAGTCGATGTGTTCAAAGAATAAGTCGAACATGAGCTCGCCTCGCGGTGTGATTCCCCCCCAGGCACCGTTTGCAGTAATGATGCGATATTCGGGGTCCCTCTCGAAGCGGAAAATTATTTCTCTATCCATGTGACACCTCGCAATGAGAATAAAGTGTTTTTCCCGGCATGGCAAGTTCATCCTAGGAGCCTGTTGCGCTTGAGACCGCAGGAATTTACATCAGGTTGAACTGTGTGATACTTTGTTACCCATGGCGACACGATACAAAAGCGTCGAGACGGCCGAACTTGTACCCTTGGAGAGTTTTCAATCCGACCCTGGTGCCCAATCCAACATAACCGACCCCGACAGCCGGATTATGAAAAAGAGTAACCACGCAGAATACACCCAGTCGTACAACGCCCAAGCCGTGGTGGATGCCGAAGGAAGTATGATGGTTTTGGGTTGCTATGTGACCAATCATCCGACTGATCGCGGCGAACTTGCCGAGGCTGTCAACGTGGTGTCAGCAGAAACGGGCAGCGTAGCGACGGTCTTGGCTGATGGCGGGTACGCGAGTGAAGTTCCCGTCAAGCAACTTCAATCACAAGGTGTGGAAGTTCTTGTATCTGTCCCCTCTGAATCAG
>DYOB01000383.1 GCA_020720765.1 Borreliella garinii | reverse complement strand
TGCTTAAAATACCGCTCTTTACTATTTTCTTGCGAAAACGCTTGAGCAAAGAGTCTTGCGACTCGCCGTTACGTAAATTTACTGAAGCCAATGAAATCACCTACTTTCCACATAAAATAGTCAAAGCACAATAGTGCCATAAACAACACACGCGCGGATAAAAAATCCCGCGCGCGATATGTTAAAAAGAAAAGCCCCTTGGCAATGACCTACTCTCCCGGGAGGTCGCCCTCCAAGTACCATCAGCGCTGACGTGCTTAACTGCCGGGTTCGGTATGGGACCGGGTGTACCCACGTCGCTCAAATCACCAAGGGACATTTTCACAATGTTGGTCTGAACAGCAAATTGATGTTTTTATTATAAGAAAAGTACCAAATTCTCCGTATCACATAAAGGAAGCCCTCGACCATTAGTACAGCTTAGCTTAACACATTACTGCGCTTACACATGCTGCCTATATACCAGGTAGTCTACCTGGGGTCTTACACCCTTTCGGGTCACAGGGATCTAATCTTAGGGCGAGTTTCCCACTTAGATGCTTTCAGCGGTTATCTCTGCCAGACATGGCTACCCAGCGATGCTCCTGGCGGAACAACTGGCACACTAGAGGTCTGTCCACTCCGGTCCTCTCGTACTAGGAGCAGCTCCCTTCAAATCCCTTACGCCCACAGCGGATAGAGACCGACCTGTCTCACGCATCTCCAAGTTACCTTGAAGATAGACTATACCACTACCTCTTTCGAGGCACCGACGTATTATGGCGTTCATAAATTTTCTCTGATTACAGAGAAGGAAAACGCCATCGAGAGTTCTGTTCATACACTCAGTCGTTACGGGGGTACAAGATAGCCCTTGCTCTCCAAAACTGCCCGCACACTTTCGTAAGTATGCTTGCGATTCTTGGTATAGTTTAGGGTTTGAAAGATTTCCACTTTAGCGCACCGCTCCAAAAATTCCTGCGGAGACGGTTCTGGTTGACTTGTTATTTCATCAATCAGCTGAAGCGCTACCTCAACCTGTTCGCGTTTCAAAACAACATAGGGGGCAAGCAATTCCAATACTTGTCGCACTGGAATAAAACCTTCTATGTCATACTCACTCATTCCATCATTTCGATTTCGCACTGCGCCTACTTTCAAGTTCTCATGCAACCATTCCAAAATGGAACGGTTTGAACTCTTTTGGTAAAACGCCAGTGTCACCTTGATTTGAAATCCGTAAGCATAATCAGAGCGCGGTTTAAGTTGGAACATAATGCTTCCATCGCCATCTAAAAAGCCAGCGATGTATGCCAGGGTGGTATCTTGCATCTTGACCTTCCCACGGGATTGCCCTCCAAAAAGGGGTTCCCCGTTATGAGTCGGTTATCAGTTGAGGATCACTCCTCAACGCCGCCATATTTGTTGACGGTCTGAACCCAGCTCGCGTACCGCTTTAACGGGCGAACAGCCCGACCCTTG
>DYOB01000382.1 GCA_020720765.1 Borreliella garinii | reverse complement strand
TCGCCGCCGCCGGCTTCCTGGTCGGCTGGCGGGGGACTTATCTCTTCCACCTGACCCAATGCGAGGAATGGCGCTACGACAAGGAAGGCGATGAAAAATGGCACGGTCAGGTTTCTGCCATGCCGGAAAACGGGTTTCATGAATGTCCTTTAAAAAATTGCGTCTCTTGCAAAATTCTTGCATCAAAAGTGTGTCATTTCAACCAGCGGGAGAAATCTTCAGTGCCATCAAAGATTCCCTGCTTTGCGTGGAATGACTCGTTCTGTTTTTCTGATAACAGGATGATTGTGTTAAATTTAATCCCCCTGATAAGGGGAGCCAGGGGGTTAAGGTTGTAGCGCGACAGAGACGAATCAATTCGCGTAAGATAAACTTGCCTACTTTAACTGTCCTGTATTAATAGACCGTGAGGGTCTGGTTAGTTTTTGATTAAGAAGTGAGGAGGTGATCAGGAGGAGCAGGGAGGGGGTGCGGGGTGACTCGTTTGGCCGTGAAAAATTGACAGATATTTGTTGTGTCCAATGATCATTTCTAATTTCAATCTTGCTTGGTCAGGATCTTTTCTAATCCAACGGCAAATTCCTCAACCTTGGGCACATCGATGAATCGTTGCAGTTCTTTTCCCTCGCTGTTAAGGATCAAAACCGTGGGAATGGTGGTAATTCCATATTCCTGCAGCATGGATATGTTAGCGGTGGTATTGACCTGCACTCTTATATAGCCGCTGAGTGCGGCCACAACCCTGGGTGCAGGCAGCACTTCGGAGATTAATTTGCGATTTGACCCGCTCCACTGGTCATGGAAATGGATAAAAAGTGGCTTGCCATTCTGCCTGCTCTCATTTCTGGCTGCATCAAGATCTTGCAGCCAGTGCAGGCCGTCAGGCGAGGCAAAGGGTTTGAAGACTACCTCACAGGTAAGCGGGGTAAAGCCGGAGCTGTGTCCGTAATCAATCACATAGGAGGTGTCGTTGACCTCGGTGATTTTGCCGATCATACCACCGCTACGGATAAGAGTACCAAGCTTGGCGTCGGTTTTGACCTCGAATGTGTCAGGGGTCTGGTTGGTAATGACTGTGGGGCCGAAAGGAGAGGAAAAAGCTGCTCCAGGTTGACCGTTATAGTTTATGGTCACCTGATTATCCTGAATCGACTCTACGGTTACACTTATACCGGGATTACGGCCATTGAACTCTTTGCCGACGACAGGCTGGCTGTCAAAACTCTTTTCAAATGTAGGTATTGGTATGATTCTCTTCCTTGGTTTGCTGAAGGTACGGTTCATGTTCAAATAGCGATCACCGCCGGAGATACCGGGAATAATCTCGCCTTCAATGTTTAAGGTTTGTGAGATATCAATGGATTTGCCGGTAGCTTGGCGGCCAAGGAGAAGCTCAAGCATCTCTTCAAAACGCATGGTCTTGGTTAAAGATGGCGTACCTGATGGAGGGCCGGGAATTGTTTGATT
>DYOB01000381.1 GCA_020720765.1 Borreliella garinii | reverse complement strand
TATTCTTTTCTTCTTTAGGATTAGGATTAGGAGAAGGAGAAGGAGAAGGAGAAGGAGAAGGAGAAGGGGCATTGCTGATTTCATGCTGGGGCATTGCCTCGGCATTGCTCAGGCATTGCTCAGGCATTGCGGCCTTGATACCGCTCTTTTTCTCCCACCTGGAAATAGCGGCCTTTCGTGCCACCTCGGATCGTTGTTTTGCCGCTGACGCCCATCCATTATGCTCAGCCCAATCATGCACAGAATAACCCTCGTTTTTTATGTCGAGGAATCCAGCGGAAACCAGGCAATCTACGAAGTGTTCGCAGTCCCCTTCCCATCCAGCCATGAGGCAAATGTCAAGATTGTCAAGCCCGGCAAGATCACCATCCGGGCGGTCTGTAGCAACAGACAACCAGAAGTCGAGCAGGTAATCAGTTGCAGAGTCATGTCCTAATAGCATCCGAAACTTTTTTCGCTTCCGGTTGCCCTTAAAAGATATCGAAATTCTGATGTCGGTATTCATTTTGGCCCTTTAAAATGTCATCATTGAACATCAATCCTTCACGGTCAAATAAGCTGCGCGACGGGATTTTCGTAATAGGAAGCCATTCTCCCAAAATTTAATTTTGGCTTGCATATGCCAATGTAATAGCACTCAGCCCACGTAAGTTCTTTTCTATTTACAACCACAAAAGAAATCATATGAGATTCTTTCAAAACGTGATGGCTTTTAAGTTTTAACCGATTACACAGATATTTTGCTTGCCCGACATATTCGATACAATCGTTATTCCACAGAAAATAAATTCCAGATACATATGGCAACTGTTCGCCGGTGGCACTTGGAGCAATTATCGGCCTTGGCACAATGGGCCATCCATTCACGTCTTTGTATTTTGGCGTATATTCAAACGAAAATTCTAAAGAAGTTCTTTCTGTCAGCTCTTTAATAAGTCTCAGTCGCCGGCGCGCTGACAACAGTCGCCCAGCAAGCATTCTGCGTGCTTCCCCCACCGCTTTTTCGGCAACTTTATCAGCATGTTTTATCTTCCAATTTAGTCCATGCAACTTTCTTCTTGCTACCTTTAATTCTCCAGCCATTTCTCTTCTTGCTTTCATGCGACGATCTTTTTCCTGCTCCATCTGCCTATACACAGAAGGCCCTACAGCTGACGCTCTTATTATTTTTGTGCATTGGTTTATAATTGACTTGTCGAAAACGTCTTCAACATATTCTCTTGCTTTTAAATAGTGAAAGCTTAATAAAACTTGATGATCACGTTTTAACTTATTAAGTGCGTTATTAGCGGCGTTCTTTATTATCGCCTCTGCTCTTTTGGCCTCGGCATTATTAGGAGACAAAGCAGGGGGACGCCCTACCAGTCTGATTATTTTGCAATTATTTAACATTTTCAACCCTCAAGTTAGTTATTTAACAAACAAAAACCGGCACACCTGTCTCCTGCCGGACAATTTTAAGAAATCG
>DYOB01000380.1 GCA_020720765.1 Borreliella garinii | reverse complement strand
CCGGCCAAGGTTGAAAGGACCACAACCAAGACAACGTAAGTTACCGTTTTTTTGAGGCCCAATTCTCCGTGAATCACCAGCATGGAGGGCAGTGAAAGACTCGGACCGGCGAGAAGCAAGGCCAAGGCGGGTCCCTGGCCCATACCGCTTCCTAGGAGTCCCTGGACTATTGGCACCTCGGTTAGGGTGGCAAAGTACATAAACGCTCCGGAAATACTTGCGATAAAATTGGAAAGGATGGAGTTTCCGCCAACGGCAGACGCCACCCAATCCGTGGGTATCAGAGCCTGGTGTCCGGGGCGGCCGAGGAGGAAACCGGCTACCAAAACGCCGCCGAAAAGAAGCGGAAGGATTTGGATGGCGAAATCTCGACTGGATACCACCCATTCCTTGAGCTCGGTGCGGGAATACCATTTCCACAGACTGAAAGCGAGAACAAGCACGAAAGCTCCGGCTATCCAGAATTTATACTTGTAGATGGTATCCCATACTGGTGCCGTCCCCTTGGAAGAGGCCCAGTTGAGAAAAACAAGGATGGCCATCATGGAACCGATGTTGAGAACAGTTTGCCATAAAGGCCGCTCCGCTTGCCCGGCCTGGAATCCCCGCTCATCTGTTTTGCGCTCTGCGTCTTCTTTGCGAAAGATAATAGCCATGGCCAACCCGATCACAACCGAAAAAAGCACGGCACCAACCAAGCGTGCTGTTCCGAGTTTCGGTCCGAAAACCTGGAAGGACAGAATCACTGCCAAGACACTGATGGCTGGACCGGAGTAGAGAAAGCTGATGGCGGGTCCAAGCCCTGCGCCTTTCTTGTAGATGCCCTTAAAGAGAGGTAAGACTGTACACGAACAAACAGCCAGAATGGCCCCTGAAACCGAGGCTACACCGTAGGCAACTGGCTTAGGGGCCTTTGGCCCTAGGTACTTTATAACCGCTTGCTGGTTGAGAAAAACACCAATAGCCCCGGCAATAAAAAAAGCAGGTATGAGACAGAGCAAGACGTGCTCGCGGGCGTAGTCACCGAGCATTGCAAAACCCTCACCCACCGCTCCAGCGACCAACGCCGAGTCCCAGGGAATAAAGTAGACCGCAAGAAAAATTCCTCCCATAAGAAGAAGAATTTTATTTGGACCCCATCGTGTTTCACTCATGTGGGTCTATGCAACCCGTGGAAGCCTCCTCTAACGAGTTCCAGAATTTGATCTTTATTTAAGACTTTACCGGTGCTTTTTACTTCGCCGTCCACAGCAAGGGCGGGCGTCATCATGACACCCATATCTTGAATAAGGTCCAGATCCGTAATTTTTTCCACAGAAACGCTACCGCCCAATTCTTCCGCCGCTTTATGCGCTTCAGCCTCTAAAAGATTACACTTAGTACATCCGGTACCTAAAATTTGTAAGGTCAAATTAAACTCCTTAGTTTCCACTATTGGTAACAATATACTATGGATTTAGGAAAAATG
>DYOB01000379.1 GCA_020720765.1 Borreliella garinii | reverse complement strand
GCTCTGGACCGCGCAGAAGCACCAAGGGACATGGGTTTATGCTGCCGAATTCCTTCCCACGCGCCACAATAAATGCAAGAACGGGGTCAGATTCAAGCAGCCTCCGCCACAACATTTCTGAGCGAGCAAGCCGGAAATAGGGGTCATGCGGCTTCGGAAAGCTGCGGATGACACGCACCAGCTCAGCCGGCATCCGGCGCTTCATGTCCATGTGAGAGAATGATTGAATCAATGGATTCCACTTTCTGCATATAGCAAATCAAGGCCCTGAGTGCCAATTCCGGTATGTGCGTTCTATTCCAGCCCGACCTCGATAAACCGTTTGCGGAGCTTTTCCATTCCACTCCCGTATCTGCTCCAGATGAGGTCGATAATCGGGCGGCGGCAGGCAGGCGAGGGGAAGTGGGAATGGAAAAACTGGGCTTCCTCCCCATCACTTTTTCCCTGAAAAATTGCCTCGGTCAACCCTTTGAGCTGGTTGTAACGACGCTTGAAGCAAGGATCGTATTCGACCATCTCCAAATAAACTCTCTGGAATGTGAGCCGGACAAGGTCGGCGAATGACTCGACCCGCTCGATGCGCAGACTGTCGCTCCACCCGTGGAGCGCTTCGTTTGGAAAACTCCGGTTCACCGAAAAGATGGTGGAAATACTGTATTCCGGCATCTCGTCGTCACTGTTCGAGTAAATATAAATCGAATTCCCGGATTCAAACCGGCCTCGTAAATCTTCGTCGAACGGGGAAGATGTTTTGAAATACGCAGAATTGCTGCCATACTGACAAGGGATCGAACTAAAATCGGATTGAGTTTTAACTCTTGGAAAAATCTCAACTTTGAGGTCTCCGGACTCAAGATCCGCGCGGCAAAGCTCGACAAGTTCCGGTTTATTGTGGGGTTCGATATTTGTGCTCTTCAACAAATAACTCTGGGACTCATCGGCCATGCTGTGACAGTAAAGAACGGTGACAATAGAATACATAAGATCTTTCTGGTTGGCTTGTTCCTGTTGTGAGATCATGCGGCCCTCCTGTAGAGAGTATTGTGAAGTTCAACCCACATTGATCCCGGAAACCGGGAGGTATCCAGTGTTTTCATCCCGGTGTTCCCCTGGAGTTCACTCCGAAATTCCATCCACAACCTCCCCAACCAATTCTCCCCCTCCCACACGTTCCCATTGAGTTTCATTCCCCAGAATCGAGAAGATTCTCCTCCTCGTTTTGAACAATCCTCAATAATCACGGAATCGGGATCTTGGAGAACCAACTCGTTCCGGAGTTTCGGATAGAACTCCATCTTGATCCTGAGAACCGTTCTCATGAGATCAAGATCCTCCTCTCCCCTCGGGGTGATCACCATCTGATTCTTAAACTTTTTCGAGATCATCTTCGAAACCATCGGGGATTTGTTCCGAAGAATCTCCTTCCGAATCTCCACATCTTCGAACCTCATACACTGGAAAAAGTGTTCACAC
>DYOB01000114.1 GCA_020720765.1 Borreliella garinii | reverse complement strand
ATTTTTTGACTTTTTGTACTGTCTTATTCCCGCCAAGATGGCATGAGTTCTTGCGGCCCGTTCTTTATTCAGTTCTGTCCAATTACTTTTTGGCTGTATGGTTTTCTAAAAGCCACTTGCGCCATTCATCCCGATTTTGTACGTCTAAAGTTTTAGTTATCTGCATATGATGATCTTCTCGTAAAAGAAGCGGGTGGCGTAACTCCATTCGACTGTAGGACCTACAATGGCCAAAAAGCAGCTGTGGGGGATGAAGATTTCAGGTGACCTTTGTTTGCCGTACTTTCATGTATTGCTCCTTATAAATCTAATGTCTTCTCTTTCTTCTCGATTATCCTACCTGTGATATATTTATGAAGGATGCTTGTGACCAATGTTTGGTAAGGAATGCCTTCTTCAAGAGCTTTTGTTTTCAAAGCTTCAACGTCTCGTTTTGAAATCCTCACATTGATTCGATAGTTTTTAAGCGCAGTTTCCGAAGCAGCCTTGATCAGCCTTGCCTTCATGGAAGCAATGTCTGAAACAGAAGACCATTCTCCAGCTTCTACTGAATTGAGAAGTTCCGATTCTTCAGTTTTGTTCATTTCGTCCCTCCAGATTGAACAGCTTTGTATATCTTCTGCTTGGAAATAATGTTTTTAAAAATATTTCTCCATTCCCTTCTTCTAGAAAGGGAACACAGATCGCATATCCATCAATATCCACAATGAAGATTTTCTGGTTTTTATATTTTTCACTCTTGGGATGATCAATAACATCTAAAAGATGACCTTCCTCAATAGCGACCACAATTCGCTCAAAGGAAATTCTTCTTTCTGACTTTATGATCTCATTTTTAACCTCCATTCCAATTGAGGCTCACAATCGAAATTTAGCATAATGTGTGCCATCTGTCAATTTTTATTTACCTGCCCTACGAGTCCCTATATCTTTGTCAGTGGAGCTAGACCATCGTATGAATCACGGCTTGACAGCAAAAATACATAGCAATACACTTCCACCTGATGTCGTTACTGAAAAACTCTGAGTGGTTCAACTGTTCGGGATTAAAAGCTGAAGTGACGGCTCCTATTAGTTGAAGAGTGAGGGGTTTTGTGAATCCAAAAAAAGTGTGGGAAAATCTCTTTCTCCTTGTTCTCATAATGGCAGCTAAGGCGCAGTCTTTGCCGGAAACGGCCGAGGAGAAGCCCCAAAACATAAAAAGTCTCAACGCCGATCAAAGCTTCCTAGGAGAGGGAGTCTTTTTTGTCAACCAAGAGCTCAGGCTGCTATCAGGGTGGCGGGACATTTTCCTCAAACACCCTCCTCCTTCCAGATCACTCTACCCTAACGAAGAAGATCGGAGTAGAACATTAGAGTTCCTCTCTTGGCAATGGGATCACTACATCAGAAACCTGCTCTTTTTCGGCCCAAGCGCCGTTTATTCGCCTCAAGAATACTTGGAATCCAACCATCAGCAATCTGAACGGCCGCCACAGCCCTCCAATACAAACACACCAATTCCTGAAGAGCTTAACTTTAGAGGTAATATTTCCTTTTATTCGGCTTTAGGACTGGACGAGTTTAGTTCTTCGGGATTGCGTCTCGACCTTATGGGAGTGAAATTCTATGGTCCTTATATTTTAGGTTTTTATGCTGATATCACTTTACTTATGCAAAGTGATCCAGAGATTTATTCCGGAGGGATAACTTTGGGGTTAAGGACTAACCTTAACTGGGTAATTGAACCTTATTTAGGAATTGGTCTAACCGGAAACCCCTTTGCCAGCGAGCCAGCAGCCGAGGATGGGCTTGACAACGATAAGGACCAAGAAATTGACGAAGAAGGAGAAAGGAAAAATTTTTTCGCTTTAAGCGGTATCAAATTCGAAGCGGGCTTCGTTTGAAAATAGGGTATTTCCGCATGTACGCGGGCTGGCACGGGGCACGTTTTTCACAAGTAGGTGTTTCAGCTGCTGGGAATATTTCCGGTTTTTATGTAGCAATTGGGGGCGGCTTTGACTGGTATGATTGATCCTCTACTGTATTCTTTTTCCACGTGGCGTACACCCAACATTAGTGTTGATGGACACTCCTTTCTTCAGTTTTTATATTTTCTATAATTATAAACAAAATGAATAACTATTTTCCTATTTTGGTATATTAATAACAATGTTGAAGCTTGCAAAATATAAGAAGCGATACTAATTATATTTATTAAAGAATATTCGATACTATTCTCAAATATATTGAATACTATGTATGTATTAATTATTGATATTAAAGAAAATGTTTGTAATAAGGCTATAGCGTATAAAAATATACTGCCTAATTTTAACACTTTTATTAGAATATAAACCAAACTATAATGTTTTATCTTCATTCTTTTTTACAAAAATTACATCAATAATAAATGCTATTCCTAAATATAAAGATGTTTGCAATATATGTAATAGAAGATTCATTACAATACTTAAAGCAGCTATAAAGTTAGCCTCATCTGTTTCTAAATTAAGTTTAGTAAATCCATAGAGTGATTGAATTACTGAAGTAACGATAAAAATCACGCTAACAAATTTTATTATATCTGATACCATTTTTTCTTTCTTCATGCACTCTCCTTACTCCATTGCCTTAATCTTATATAAAAGATTCGTGTTGGGGGTATTGTTAGACTATGGTACAATCTTTGAAGCCTTATAAAAAATAAAAACAAAACCTAAAACAATAGATAACACCGCTAAGACTAAACTATAACTTTTCTGTTTTTCTACTTTTTTTACAACAGTTCCGCCAAAAAAGTCATGGATTGCTCTTCTTTTATTATTTAATAGGGCAGATATTATTTCTATTAAGTAATAATAGCTTGCAACAAAATCAAATATTTTCAAAGTAATGAAATTTTTTGCATAATAGGTGTAGAGAATAACGTTAACTTTTTTTTCCATTATGAAAATGTAAATTATAGATCCTATGTACAAAATTGAGATTAAAATATTTATTGATTCTCGCAATATACAGGCTAACAGGTTTAAAGCTTCAGTTTCTTTCACGTTTAATATTCTCAGACCAACAACTAACTTACCAAAAGTACCACCAAACTTATAAGTCATGAAGATATTGTAAAAATATAAAAACAAAAGTGATATAAAAACGTCTAATATAAAAGAAAATGATTGGTTAAAAAGATGACTGACAAATAATGAAATGAAATTAAATATAATTATAATTCCAAAATCAATGAAGCCAGAAAGAATGCGTAATGGTAAAGTCCGATAGGGTTCTAAATCATCCTTAATACTACTCAAAGTGATTTTTCTTAGTTCTTTTTCATTCATTTATTTCTCCAATGTTGCCAAGAGGCGTACACCCAACAACTCTTACCCTTTATCTAAGATTCTTTTTTCACACCGAGGCCCGAGAAGATGTCGGCGGCTGATTCAAGGTTGCTGGTGGCGGCAGCGCGGTTTGCCGCTTGGATTTCTTCGAAAACCTCGTGCCTGTAGACCTTAACGTCGCGGGGAGCTTTTATACCCAACTTGACCTGGTCGCCCTTGATGTCCACCACCCAGACCTCGATGGTATCGTTGATGATGATTTTCTCATCTTTTTTTCTAGATAAAATAAGCATCTTTATGCCTTTTCTTCTTGCTCGAGTTTTTTCGCCATTTCTTCCAGGATATTATGCCTCGTGCGGTATTCGTCCTTAGGAGAAATGTACTGTTTACCTTTCCTGCTTTTTTTATTCAAATAAATCGGGCCCTGGAGGTTGGCGGTCATTATATTCGTGTGTTCAGGTATCGTGACTATCGCGAAGACTATCACGTCTTCCCAGTTTTCAGCTCCTATGTCGGTTAGCTCTTCGAGGGGAATTCCGGGTGCGTAGTTGTCGCAGAAAAAGGAGGGTTTGATGAGAATAAAGGCCACCTGGGGATCCACCAGGCTTTGAAGCCAGTAAAAAGGCTTTTGGTGGGCGTCCAAAAAGGCAAATTGCCCATGGTCCTCGAACCCCAATATTCCGTTGGGAAAATCAATAACCTGCTGTTCTTCTATTTCAATAGTCCCGTAGGCCCTTGATAAAATCTTCATTTTTCTTCCTTCTTTTACCGTATTCATCTCAGAAAATCCATCAAGGTCGGGGGCAATATCCTACCCGCCGCTCCCAGGCTGGCTTTATGAACATTTTCCATCAGTTTCAAGTCCAAGATCCCCTGGGTAAGATCGAGATCGAGCACCTGGCTCATTCTTTCGGTGTATTGGGTTTCGGTCGCTGCCAGGGTCTTCATGGTCATCTGGAGCCGGTTATCCCTGCTGCCGAGTTCCGCCAGCGAGGTGAGAATATTGTCTTGGGCGTTGCGCAGCCCTACTAGGGTCCTGCCGCCGAGCGCTTCCTGGTCCCCGCTAAACATGGCATCCCTGAGGTTGATAGCCATATCAAAAAGCGAACCTCCAAGCACGCGGGCATCCCTGTTGATGTTACCGGGGGGCAATGCGGTCCCGCCTTGGGTTAATCCCAGGTTTTGCAGGACATTCGTACTCACCGGTTCATTGAGCCAAATCTGATGCGGAACCGTCGTCTGAAGGGCCACACCATTTGTTAGAGGATCAAGGCTGGCGCGGACAGCGAGATCGGAACCGTTGATCTTGGAAATCACGGCGTGGACGCTGTCGCCGGCGCGAAGGGGTATATCCACCCCGTCTATCTGTATCACAGAGTCCTCGAGGACCTGGAAATTCTGTGCGTCCACGGTGCTGACTACCTGCTGCTGGTCGGCCCAGAAGACGGAATTGCCCGTGAAATTCCTTTCCATATACACGCCGTCCTGGACCTCGGCGTTCACCTTACCAATGGTGCCGACATAGTCGACCGCCGTGACCATGGAGCCGTCTGCTCCCGGTACCCGGCCCTCGGAGGTCCTGAAAGCGAGCGTCCCGGTTCTATCCCCGGCAAAAAGCGGGTTGCCGTCGCCGGAGTAGGAGTTCGCCAGGGTAACGAGTTCCTTTAAGAGTTCATTGGCCTCCGTTCCCATGTAGGAGAGTTCCTGTTTGGAATACGTTCCGTTTGCCCCCTGTATGGAGAGCTCGGTGAGCCGGTGGACGATGTCGTTCACACTCTGGATGTAGCCCTCCGCTACTCTGAATTCGGCTATAGTGGACTCCGAGTTTTTCTGGAATTGATCCAGGCGGTGGAGGTAACTTTTATACCTTACCGCGTGGGCCGCGGCGATGGGGTCGTCACGGAGGTTTTGAATTCTTTCCTGGGTTCCCATCTGGTTTTGAATGCGGTTCAACCCCTCTTCCTGCCGCCTTAAATGGTACTGCATATCCGTGTTGGTCAAGCCTGTGCTTATTCTATTCATTTTACACCTTCAACCTATTGATAATGATATCGAGCATACCGTCGATCTGACTGATAAATTTAGCCGTAGCCGCAAACCCGTGTTGAAACTTGATCAGGTTCGAAAATTCTTCATCAAGGTTCACTCCGCTGATTTTTTCTCTCAGGTCGCGTAAATCTTTCATCACAGCATTTTCGGTTTCAAGTGCCACCTTCGCGATTTCACCTTTTAATCCAATCTCAGCAACCGTGTCCGAGAAGTAGTCGTCGAAGGTCTTGCTCCTTCCTATCATCACACCTGTGTTTCTTAAGGAAGCCACGGCGAGGGCGGCGCTACCGTCGTTGCCTTCAGCAGGTCTGCCCATGGTTCCAAAACCCGCGGCAACCCGGCTGGGGTCGGCTAGGATCTGGGAGTTTACAGCAAACCAGTTGGAGGGGTGGGCGAGAGGAGCGACGGCCCAGGTGGCGTTCTCACCCTCGGGTCCGCCGCGCAGTGACGTCACAGCCTGGGGATTCGTCCAGTCATAAGCGCCTTCGGCACCGCTGGCTGCAAGGACGCCTGCGTAACCGACGAGAAACTGCCCGCTGTCTTCGACGTTCCGGATGACAAAGTCCGGATTTCTAACCTCGGCGGACGTGGTCCCCCTCAGGGTCAGACGCCCGTCGCGGTCCAGCCTCGCCGTGACTTCCGCCCCGCTGAGGTTGATACGGTTGACGATATCCTGCACAGTGTCCGTGGGGAAATAGGGGACAATGACATCCTCGTCGGCTCCGCTCAAACGCATTTCGCCCGCAAGTCCGACCTTTTCCTGGGGTTCGAGGGAATTGGCACCCGTAAAACGGAAAATATACGCACTGTCCAAGGTTCCGTCGCCGTTGCGGTCATAGCTTCCGTCAACCGTCAGGGCAAAGGGTTCTTCGTTAAAAAAATTCAACCCCCTCTCGCCATTGGGGGTGTAAGCGGCACGGTGGACTTCATTGGTGAGGTCCGAAACGTGGACTGCAAGGGTATCCAGCTTCTGGATTTCACCGCGTGTGTCCATGTCGCGCAATTCCACCAGGGCTGCGAGCTTGCCGCCGAAAAGGGGATAGGATTCTTTGGTATCCGCACGGACCACATCCCAGTATCCCTCGTTTTCAGGGTTACCCTGTAGGTCGAGGGGAAATTCCAAGCCGCCTTGAACCAGATGGATACCGCCGGTATGCACACGGAATTCGTCGGGGTCCCTGCCGTCGATGGTGATAGGTACAATGGTGGAAAGTTCGTTGATACGCAAGTCGCGTTGATCATAGAGGTCGTTCGGGTTATCGCCGAGCGACTCGCTTTTCATAATGCGCGTATTGAGGTCGGCCACCTCGCGGATCAATTCATTGACCCGCCCTACGGTCACAGCGACATCCTGGTTGATCATATCCCCTATGGCCCGCAGGTTCGAATATTTATGCTGGAGCGAATCCATCAGGCCCTCGCTTCTCTGGATCACCGCACGGCGGGAAGCACTCTGCTCGGGGTTCATGGAGAGTTCCTGCCAAGAACTCCAAAACTGGTCCAGACGAGCTCGGACCGAAATATCTTCGGGTTCGTTATGCGTCTGTTCGAGCATCAGAATATATTTATCTCTCTGGGACCAATAGCCTTCCCCGCTCGCACTCGAAACCAAACGGCCCTCGAGAAGCATATCGCGGACGCGTGTCACCGAGGCGACATCGACGCCCTGCCCTATCATGCCCGGTCTTTCGTCCCGATTCAGCTGGGGCATGTAGAGGGGGTCTGTAGGAACAAACTCAACCCTCTGACGGCTGTAGCCTTCGGTGTCGGCGTTCATAATGTTGTGACCGCTCGTGGAAATAGCTTGAGTATGAGCCTGGAGGCTCCTTTTTCCCATTTCTATTGGGCCGAATGAATTGCCGCTCATGATTCCTCCTAAATATGACGGTTTAAAACCATCGAAACGGACTCTCCATTCCGAAGTTTTCCCGCCCTTCCGTACAGTGAGCCTTTAAGCTCGGGCCGAATTTCCTTTAAATACGCTTTTATCAAAAGTCCTGCTGACTGGACGTAGAGAGAAAGTCCATGATTGACACCTTTTAGGTTGAGGGTACTGAGCCTGAGTGTCTGACGAAGTTCGGAGAGACGGGTCCGTTGGTCGTCGGGAAGTCTCAGCGTGACAGAATAAAAACTGTCATCCGTTTCAGCGTGAACCTCGTGGCAATTTTTTTCCCAGAGCTGCTGGCGTGTCTCTTCAACGCCTTGAAGTTCCCTGCCCTTGGATTCCATTTCCTGCAGGGTTCTTTCAAGCTGGGGCCAGTCGCGGCTTTCAAGACACCGGCGGACTTCCAGTTGCAGTTCAGCGAACTCATCCATGAGCTGGATCTGCATCCTCAGCGTATTTTCCAAATCTTCCCAAAGTACGCGAACTCCCTCCATGGACTTCACCTCCTCTATTTTTATCGGAATAAAGGAAGAGTCCCTGAAGAGACAAGTGTAGTGCCCCCGGGATTGGTCAAAATCCTTTAGTTGAATATTCTACTGTTTTATTCAGCTATTTTGTCTTTAAAACCTCTCTTTGGCTCAAAAAAAGGCTCTTTCTGGTTTAAAAATTCAACTTTTCTTTAAG
>DYOB01000378.1 GCA_020720765.1 Borreliella garinii | reverse complement strand
GAGCTATTACGCTTTCTTTAAAGGATGGCTGCTTCTAAGCCAACCTCCTGGATGTCACAGTAGCCCCACAACCTTCTCCACTTAGCAATAATTTTGGGACCTTAGCTGATGGTCTGGGCTCTTTCCCTTTCGACCACGGACCTTAGCATCCGCAGTCTCACTGCTTAGCTCTACTTGTCGGTATTCTGAGTTTGATATGGTTTGGTAAGCCGGTAAGCCCCCTAGCCAATTCAGTGCTATACCCCCGACAGTAATACTAAACGCTGCACCTAAATGCATTTCGAAGAAAACCAGCTATCACGGAATTTGATTGGCCTTTCACCCCTATCCACAGGTCATCCCAGATGTTTTCAACCATCACGAGTTCGGCCCTCCACGAAGTTTTACCCTCGCTTCAGCCTGCCCATGGATAGCTCATCCCGTTTCGGGTCTACAACATGCAACTTAATCGCCCTATTAAGACTCGGTTTCCCTACGGCTACACCTTCAACGGCTTAACCTTGCTACACATCGTAACTCACTAGCTCATAATGCAAAAGGTACGTGATCAAGCTTTACAATAGCTCTCTCACTGTTTGTAAGTGTATGGTTTCAAGTTCTATTTCACTCCCCTCATCGGGGTTCTTTTCATCTTTCCCTCACGGTACTTGTTCACTATCGGTCAGTAGGTAGTATTTTGCCTTGGAGGGTGGTCCCCCCTGCTTCAGACAGGATTTCACGTGTCCCGTCCTACTCAGGATTCTCGCCAAACTTCCAGCTTTTAAGATACGAGACTTTCACTCTCTTTGGTGTGACTTCCCAGACACTTCTCATAAACCTTCCATCCTTACGCGAGTCCTACAACCCCAGTAAGCAAGCTTACTGGTTTGGGCACTTCCGCTTTCGCTCGCCGCTACTCACAGAATCTCGGTTGATTACTCTTCCTGCAGGTACTAAGATGTTTCAATTCCCTGCGTTCACTCTCTCGTGGCTACTTTACTTACCACGGAGTCACCATCCTTTCAAATGGCGGGGTTACCCCATTCGGAAATCTCCGGATCATTGCCTACTTGACGGCTCCCCGAAGCATATCGCTGTCTAATACACGTCCTTCTTCGTCTCCTACTGCCAAGATATTCCCCATACACCCTTAATAAATTTTCTCAGGTAGATTTTTAAATCTTTTTGTATGTTACTTACGCTTGTTAGTAATTTTTTAATTATGGGTTCTCGTCTACTATCTGATACTGTTATGTGATTGTTAAAGAGCATTCGTATAAAAAATGGTGGGACTGGAAGGACTTGAACCTTCGACCCCGTCCTTATCAGGGACGTACTCTAACCAGCTGAGCCACAATCCCATCTAAATGGTTAGTACCTCATTTCCTATACTCTATAAAATGACGAAAAAAAGTGACCGAATTATTAGTTGGCCAGATCTAATTTTAGATCCATTAAAGGAGGTGATCCAGCCGCAGGTTCCCCTACGGCTACCTTGTTACGACTTC
>DYOB01000377.1 GCA_020720765.1 Borreliella garinii | reverse complement strand
CGCCGTGGAGTATCACCGCACCGTGCAGCGCTCTCCGGCCCGGGTCAATGTGGTGTTCTAACCCCGATGAACGGGATAAGTGCCTTGCAGATTCTTTTCTTGTAAAAGAAACAAGAAAAGAATCTGTAAGGCGCTAATGCGGGCTAACCGCCCGCAACCCAAGATTGAAGGTAAGCGCAGGATGGGCAAAGGCCGACAGGCCGTGCCCATCAATTCTTTTGGCGGCCCCAGACATGATGGGCACGTTTCGCTTCGGAGTCTTCACTTCGTTTCGCTTACCTGCCCATCTACGGCTTCTCCGCTATTCTCCTTTTGAGAAGGGAATAGCAGGCGCTTTACAACTAATCGTGTCGCTTCCCTGGGTTTTCACGAAATGCTCTTTGCCGGGTGGAACAACCTTGCAGACGGCTTCAGAGATTGGCCCCGTGGAAGTAGTACCTTCGATTGAGCCGGCAGTTGCCTCTAAGTAGTCACCAATTTTGGCGTCTAAGCCAGGGGGCAGACGGACCTTCCATCTCGCCCAGGAATCAACGCCGGGCGAACACTCTCCGGTGGCAATCCTGCCATTCCGTAATTCCTCTTCATTAATTCCGCTATTTCTTGATTCCTCTGCTTGAGCAAAGTCAAAGTCCCAATAATGGGCAAACGAAATGACTTCGACTCGCATGGTTCCAGATGGCGATACCGGCCCACAGCGGAAAAGATTCTGCCAGTTGTCATGGGAGAAAAAATTCGATGGTGTCGAGGTTGCCATTCCCACATATCGCCCGAAAAAACGAGAAAACGGGATGTCGCCACTCGAAGCCTCTTCCGCTGTGATTTCAATAATGTCGCCAGGCTTGACTGTTACGTCTTCAGGCAGGAGTGTGGCGCCGAAGCGAAGACTTTGCAGCGGCGTTTCGTTTTCGATGTAACAATGTGACAGGACGAGCCTGCTGGAGGTTACGTCGTTTCTTGTGACTCCGCGCTTGAGCGCCAAGGAAAGTTCCGGCCTCTCCTGAAGCTGGATTCGTGTTGTCGGAATACTTTTTATCTTCATGACAAAGCTCTCTCCCCGTGATGGCAAAGACTGACACGCAGATAAGAAGGTTGCCATGAGGAGGAAAGAGGAAGCTTGCCAAAGACCAGGAAAAATTGAACCAGGGGGCAGGCGTATTGATTCGCTCATTCCTCCCTTTTCAATCGTCTTCAAAGTCATAATCTTCCATCGAGAAAAGGGGGGGGGACGGATTTAATGGTATCTGAACTTCTGTCAAAAGAAACCTGAAATCCAGGCGACCATTTTTATAGGATTATCCAGATCAAAACACTGAATGCTGGAGGTAGCGGGCCACTGGCCCGTCTGTTGTTCCCTTCATTTTCCAGTCTTGGGTTGCGGGCGTTAGCCCGGGTTAGGCGCGTATTAATTTAATGTCCACTATTGACGACCTACCTCATTCCCGGCCCCGTTGCCCCATCAATCCCAAGTGGTTGCAAGATCGATAATTCGG
>DYOB01000014.1 GCA_020720765.1 Borreliella garinii | reverse complement strand
AGAACTCATAGAACACAAAGCAAAGTTATCCGCAGATTAACCGCTACCCCGTTTCTCGCAGAGCTGCTGAGTGGCTACAAGGGAGCGGTTATGTGGCTACAAATGGGGCGGTAAACAGGGTAGTAAACAGGGTGGAGATAATGGATAAAAGGGAGATATTGGAGCCTGTTACAACCCCATTATTTTCTCCTTTAAGCCTCTTCTTTGCGATCGAATAGAGGAATACGCCGGGGCTGTGCGTGGCGAAGCCGCCCGTGACGCCGAACGGAGTGAGGCCAGTGGTTAAAAATTCTTTAGCCAAAGGCGGGAGTGTGCAGGCCACGTGGAGCCCGAAGGGCGCGTAGCAAAATTCCTGAATGAACCACTGCTTTTTCTCATTGACACCTGGTTCTTTGATCCACTAGTATTGTTCCAAGGGGTAGTTACGTGAAAAATACCATCGGTGTGGGTTTAGCAATTTTGGTCGTTGTCATTGGCGGGGTGATGTTTTGGTATATGTCCAGTTCTTCCGGACAAACCTCCGGTGGACCCGGTGACTACCAATCCCTTCAAGCAGCCACCCCGCAGCCCTTGAACATAACCGGAATCGGGGGTTACAACCTTTCAAGTATCGACCTCGGGGACGGTTCTGTTCCCCTGGTCAGGATCCCTCTTGATACCTGGGGCGGGTACGCCGCTCTTTTTGCGGCGAACGGAGGTACCGCTCCGAATAAGGAATCTGTATTTTACAAGGATCATAAGTTTGCCGTTGAGATCGTCAGCGAGGAAGAAACCCAGGCCCAGCTCGACGGTTTTGCCGCGGGAAGGTATCCTTTTATCTGGGCGAGTATGGATTCGCTGCCCCTTCTTTACGATGCTCTCAAATCCGACCGCCGTGTCGTTCCGCAGGCCATAGCACTTTTCGACTGGTCCGTTGGCGGAGATGGAATTATCGTCAGGGATTTTATCCGAAGACCACAGGATCTCAAAGGAAAAACCATTCTCACAAGCATGGCGACTCCCTACTCCTTTTTCATGCTTTGGTACCTTGCCCAGCTCGATATCAATCCGCTTGACGTTAAGGTTGTGCACGAGGACGACGCCCCTGCAGCCCTCCAAGTTTTTAAGGACAATCCCAGCATTGCGGCCTGGGTGACCTGGACGCCTTTTCTCACTGACGTTCCCGATCCAACCTCGCCCGACCATATTCCCGGTACCCGTCTTTTAATCACATCAAAGGACGCTAACCAGCTGATAGCCGATGTGATTATCACGCGTAACGACCTAGTGCGCGAAAAACCCGAGATCGTGAACGGAATTGTCGACGGGTTGCTCAAGGGTGAAGAAATTCTTATGTCCAACGGAGCAGTGGCTTTCCAGGCCATGGCGGCCTTTTATAAACTGGAGGGCGGGGCAAGCGAGGCCAGGGAAATGATCAGCGAGGTGCACCTGCCAAACTACCCCGAAAACCGCATGTTTTTCGACCCGGAGAATTCCATCGGTGCCCACAAGATTTTCTACCTGGCCCAGGAATATTATAAACTCCTGGGAATTCTGCCCTCGGGCACAAGTTTTGAAGCTGAACGCGTTATAGCCCTCACAGGTCTTGACGTCGCACAATCAAGCGGCAGGTACGCCCGCCAGACAAACCGTGTTGTCAATAGTTTTAACCGCGAAGCCGGCTTGGATATCAACGACCTGGAAAACCAACGTGTTGTCCTTTCGAACGATATCAAGCTTTACTTTGAAGCCCAAAAACTCGATTTTGACGTGAACCAGAATTCGGAAGAAATCCGTCAGAATATGAGGCTTCTGGAAAGGGTAAGGGAACAGATGACGGTTTTGGGTACAACCATTGTGAAACTTATAGGTCACCTCGATACCTCAAGGGTTGAGGACTTCCGTGCCCAAGGTCCCCAGGCCTTTGTCGAAGCGAGCGCCCAGGCCAAGCTCATTTCCAAACGGCGTGCAGAGTTTGTAAAAAAAATACTGATTGAGAACCTGGGCGTGGAACAAGAGAGGATCATCACCGAGGGGCGCGGCTGGGATCAACCCATCGATCCTCTCGACCCGTCGGCAAATCGAAGGGTGGAAGTTCAGTTCCTGAGTTTCGAGTAAACCATGGCTGAAAACAATGCTAAAGGCCTGATATTGATCATCGTTATCATTTTCGTGGTGTTTTTCAGTTTGATGTTGATCGACTCGGGAGAAGATGGTCAACTTTTACCTGAGAATTCCACGGCGGATACATACATTCTGCCCTTTCCCGAGGATCTCAGTCCGGGACTTGTCAGCCGGGACGACCTGGGCATCAGTCTTGTTATAGCAGTCGATGTTTCTGGGTCAATGTCCGGTGTGCCTGCGTCTGGCGGCTCAGAAAAATACCTTCAAGCCACTAGCGCCATGGGGCAGGTTATGGAGGTGCTTTCCAGGCTGGTCAACGGAGGCGACAAGGACCAGATCATAAGATTGGGACTGATAAGGTTCGACAACGAAGTTGAACAAGTCCTGGAAGTGACAACCCTCAACACAGGCAACCTGACAAAAATACGCAGGCTTGCGACGAACCCCGAAACTTGGCAGCCGCGCGGCGCCACTGCCATCGGATCAGCCCTCGAGTCAGGAACAGCCATGCTGGCTGGTTCCGGGACGATTCTCCGAAGCCTTATCCTCATAACCGATGGCGAAAATACCCAAGGTGTCGAGCCTTCTTGGGTTCTCTCTGCCATTTTTAACAACCGAAACAATAAATCCACCCCTGATTTCCCCCTGTTTACAAGCAGCTACTTGATGAGTGTGATTGGATTCGACATTGACAGCGAAATTTTCTCCCCCTGGAGGGAATTCGGGGCCCGTGTGACGTCCGCCAGCAACCAGGAACAGTTAGCAAGCACCCTGTCCGGCCTTCTGGAAGCCGATATTACGAAACTCGAGGCACCAGCAGCGTTTTAATCCTTAAAATATGGTGTTGACACGTTGTAACGCTTCAGTTATAGTACCCTACCGAATTTTCTATGGGAGTATTATGCCCTTGTAGCTCAGTTGGTAGAGCACCACCATGGTAAGGTGGGGGTCACCGGTTCAAGTCCGGTCGAGGGCTCGTATTTTTGAGGAGTAGTTTATGGCGAAGAAATCGAAAGGGTCGGTAGAATTGATTGCTCTTGTCTGCACGGAGACGGGATTGCGTAACTATACGACGACAAAAAATAGGAAGAACCATCCGGATAAGTTGGAGTTGATGAAGTTTTGCCCCAAACTCCGGAAATATACCCTGCACCGTGAAGGGAAGATTAAGTAGGTAGAACTAGGTCGGTAGCTCAGTTGGTAGAGCAGCGGTCTCCAAAACCGCAGGTCTAGGGTTCGAATCCCTACCGGCCTGATGAGGAGTGTGA
The DNA here is from genome assembly GCA_020720765.1 of Borreliella garinii. Lineage (GTDB taxonomy): Bacteria > Spirochaetota > Spirochaetia > JABEVK01 > JABEVK01 > DYOB01. The sequence continues at coordinate 35,272 of DYOB01000014.1, read as the reverse complement.
ACAGTGAATGCGATAAAGGTTTTTTTCAGCGACGTGGTCTCAGAAATGAAAAAGGTGGTTTGGCCTTCTCGTGACAAGGTGATGGATTCGACAAGAATCGTCATCGTTTCGACAATTGTACTGGCACTTTTTTTCGGATTTATCGATTATATGCTCCTCCGCGGCATCGATCTAATTTTCTAGGAGGATTAGTGTCACGATCTTGGTACATTTTACAGACATATTCTCAGTTTGAGAAAAAGGTTGAGCGAGGAATCCGGATGCTGATGGAAGACGGCACGCTCAAGGATGCGGTATTTGATGTGAAAGTGCCGACGGAGCGCATCACGGAAAACCGTGATGGAAAACGGGTTGAAAAAGAAGTGAGGATTTGGCCGGGTTATGTCCTAGTGGAAATGGACCTGCCGGATCAGCACTGGAAAGAAGTGGTCGCACCGATCCGCCGCATCAACGGTGTCAGCGGTTTTGTAGGCTCTTCGGGAACCGTTAAACCCAACCCCATCTCCAACGAGGAGGTTAAGACCATTCTGATGCGTACCGGCGACATAAAAGCCGACCGCAGCATGTTGGTTAAGACCTTATTCCACGTTGGTGAGGAATTAAGGATTACGGAAGGTCCGTTTGCTAGTTTTACAGGGGCAATCGAAGAAGTGAATGCTGATAAGCAGAAACTCAAGATCACAGTGGGCATCTTCGGACGCGCCACCCCTGTAGAAGTTGATTTTCATCAAGTAGAGAAGGTTTAACCTTCTCGGTTGGGAGTCTCTTCGTTGAAGAGACGTTAATACCACATTAGGAGGGCCAATATGGCCAAAAAAAAGATAACGGCAATGGTAAAACTCCAATTGCCCGCAGGTAAGGCGACCCCTGCACCGCCCGTTGGTCCGGCTCTTGGACCGCACGGGGTGAGTTCGCCTCAGTTCGTTCAGCAGTTTAACGACAAGACGAGGAATATGGAGCAGGGTTTGACCATCCCTTGCGTAATCACCATTTACTCGGACAAGACGTTTACCTTTGAACTCAAGACACCCCCGGCAGCTGTACTAATCAAGAAAGCTGTGGGTATCGATAAGGGTTCGCCAAACCCGAACAAGGTCAAGGTCGGCAAAATCACAACCGCAAAGTTGCGGGAAATCGCTACTCTGAAGATGCCCGATATTTCTGCAAACGACGTGGATGCGGGTATCAGGATCATTGCTGGAACAGCCCGCTCGATGGGTGTGGAGGTGGACGCATGAAACACGGAAAGAAATACATTGCCGCCGCCGAAAAGGTCGATCCTTTAAAGGTTTATCCTTACGAAGAGGCCTTGGGTCTTGTTAAAACCCTGGCTTTCGCCAAGTTCGACGAGTCCGTAGAAGTCTCGGTGAAGCTGAATTTGAAAAAGAGCCACACTGTCCGCGATACTGTTGTTCTTCCCCACCGTTTCCAGGCTGAAAAGCGCATCTTGGTATTTGCCAAGGGCGACAAAGCCGAAGAAGCTCTGAAAGCCGGAGCTACTTATGTGGGTGACAACGACCTTATTGAAAAAATCAAGGGGGGTTGGCTGGACTTCGACGTCTGCGTAGCGACCCCCGATATGATGAAAGACGTGGGCCGGTTAGGTCAGATCCTCGGAAGGCGAGGTTTGATGCCGAACCCGAAAACCCAGACCGTCACCTCGGATATCGCCTCCGCCATGGCTCAGCTCAAACTGGGTAGAACAGAATTCCGTGCCGACAAAACGGGTGTAGTTCACTTAGCGGTGGGCAAGGTCAGTATGGAAGCGGCTAAGATCATGGAAAACTTCAAAGTTTTTATGAGCGAGCTTGAAAGACGTCGGCCTTCCGACCTCAAGGGCGATTTTATTAAAACCGTTGCTGTAAGTGCGACCATGGGACCTGGTGTGCGGGTTGCCTTCAGGCAGAACACCAAGGAGACAAAATAATGGCAGTAAAAAAGATACAACCTGTTAAGGTTGAAGCAATCAAGGTCCTGAAGAACAAAGTTTCTGCCGGAAAAGACTATGTTTTTACCAACTACCGTGGTTTGACCGTAGAACAAATCACAAACCTCAGGGGTGTTTTGAGGAAACTCGGAGCCGAGTACAAGGTCGTAAAAAATACCTTTACGAGAATTGTTCTTGAAGACCTTAAACTTCCCCAGGTTGATTCCTACCTTACCGGGCCGACAGCTGTAGCCATCTGCCGCGAAGAAAGCGGACCTGTTGCTAAAGCGCTTCTGGATTTTGTCAAGGAAGCTCCTTCGCTTGAAGTGAAGGGCGGGATTATCGAAGGCGGAGTTTTCAACGCCTCCCAGGTGGAATCCTACTCGAAACTTCCTGGTAAGATGCAGCTGTATTCCATACTTATGGGCACCCTCAAGGCGCCTGTCCAGAAGTTGGCCGGAACGCTCAGCGGGGTAATCTCCAAGCTGGCCCGGACCCTTCAGGCTGTGGCGGACCAGAAAGCTTAGTTTTTGTTTTGAAATTACCGGGGTTAGTCTTCCTAGCTGGCCTGCTATCCCTGGATAAAATAAGGAGGAAGATAATATGGCAGCACTAAGCACCCAGGAAATCCTGGAAGCAATTAGTAACATGACGGTTCTTCAAGTGAGTGAACTCGTCAAGGCGATGGAGGAGAAGTTCGGTGTAACAGCCGCTGCTCCTGTGGCAATGGCAGTGGCCGGTGGGGCAGCCCCCGCAGGCGGAGCTGCTCCCGCAGCTGAAGAGCAGACAGAATTCGATGTCATTCTTAAGGGCTTCGGAGAAAAGAAGATCGACGTGATCAAGGTTGTCCGTGAGATTACCGCACTTGGTCTTAAAGAAGCCAAGGACCTCGTTGAGGCAGGCGGAAAGGCCGTGAAGGAAGGTGTGTCTAAGGCTGAAGCCACAGATATCGCTAAGAAGCTGAAAGATGTCGGTGCGGATGTCGAGATCAAGTAAGATCGCTTCTACAGATTGAATCAAGAAAAGAGGCCGCCGACATCGAGGTGTCGGTGGCTGATTTTTACAGGGGGTAGGAATGGGAATTCGTTTTGGGTCTTCTGAAAGAAAATATTATGGTACACCGTACCAGGACGTGTTTGAGCTTCCGAATCTGATTGAAATACAATTAGCCTCGTACGAACGCTTTCTCCAGCGGGAAAATGTAAAAAAACACGAGGCCGTCAAGAATCAGGGGCTGGAATCAGCATTCCAGGAGACCTTTCCCATTTCCAGTTCCAACGGCGAGTTGACTTTGGAATACTCGGGTTACACCCTCGAAGATTCGGGGAGTGCGTACTCGGAAATCGAATGTAAGAATAAGGGTCTGACCTATTCCATCCGTTTAAAGGCCAGGGTCAACCTGCTTTTTTCCACAACGGGTGAAATACGTCAAAAAGACATTTATATGGGGGACCTTCCCCTGATGACCGATAGGGGAACTTTTATTATCAACGGCGCGGAGCGCGTTGTGGTCAGCCAGATTTATCGTTCGCCCGGTGTAATTTTCGCGAAAGAGAAAACCACCTACCTCAGCCGAGTTATTCCGAATAAAGGAAGCTGGCTTGAATTCGAGCTCGATATTAAAAAAGAGCTCCTTTGGGTTAAAATTGACAGAAAAAAACGCATTCTTGCCACCTTGTTCCTCAGGGCGCTTGGGTTAGAGAGCGGTGATGAAATCATTGAATATTTTTACGAAACAAAAACAGTCGAGCTCCTGAGTAACGCAAACGTCGCTGAACAGCTCAATAATGCTATCCTGGCAAAATCGGTCTGGATCGATGACGAGGGTATTGAGAAAAAGCTTTTTAAGGCTGGAACCAAACTCCACGTGAGCGAAATAGACGAGCTTCTGCATAATAAGGTGACCGAGGTTGTCGTTATCGACGAAACCCGTGCCAATAATAAAGAGGAAGGCTTCAATTACTTGAGTTCGCAAGTCATCCTTAACTGTCTTGAAAAAGAGTCGGCAAGGCTGTCTAAAGAGGCCCTTGTGACCGACGAGCCGAGCAAGGACGACGCCCTCTCCGCGGTTTTCTCCGTTCTGATGCCGGGAGAACCCATGCGTATCGAGGATGCGGAACAAGATCTCCAGGATATGTTCTATAACCCCAGGCGCTACGACCTCGGAAGGGTGGGGCGCTATAAGCTGAACAAGAAATTCGGGTACGAAAACCCCATTGAAGATACCGTCCTAACCCGTGAGGACATCATCACGACCATGCTTCATTTGATAAAAGTTTATCATGAAGACGCTAAAGTTGACGATATCGACCACCTTGGAAACCGGCGTGTTCGCAGCGTAGGCGAACTTATGACAAACGTCATGAAGACCGCCCTTTCGCGCATGGAACGCATCAGCAAGGAAAGGATGAATCTCAAGGATACCGAGGCGTTAAGGCCCCAGGACCTTGTGAGCATCAAACCCATCGTTGCAGCTATAAAGGAATTTTTCGGTTCGAGTCAGCTCAGTCAGTTTATGGACCAGGTCAATCCCCTAGCCGAGCTTACCCACAAGCGGCGCGTCAACGCCTTGGGGCCGGGAGGTCTGAGCAGGGACCGGGCAGGTTTCGAAGTCCGCGACGTTCACTATACCCATTACGGGCGCATGTGTCCCATTGAAACCCCCGAAGGACCGAACATCGGTCTGATCGTGAGCCTCGCAAATTACAGCCGGGTAAATGAATACGGATTTCTCGAATCCCCCTACCGCCGTGTCGTCCACGGGCAGGCCACCGGGGAGATTGAGTACCTTTCCGCTATCGACGAGGAGAAATATTTCATTGCCCAGGCGAGTGCGCCTCTGGACGACAAGGGTTTCTTCGTCGAGCCTTCCGTCAGTGTGAGACGTGCAGGCGACTATAACCTCCGCGACCCCAACCAGGTCCAGTACATGGACGTTTCCCCTAAACAGGTTGTTTCTGTCAGCGCGGCGATGATTCCCTTTTTGGAACACGACGACGCAAACAGGGCCCTAATGGGTTCGAACATGCAGAGACAGGCTGTTCCCTTGCTTTTCCCCGAACCGCCTATTGTCGGGACGGGAATGGAATTTAAAGCGGCCTACGACAGCGGTGTGATGGTGAAAGCCAAGCGCGCAGGCCAGGTTGAATACGTAACTGCAGACCAGGTCCGCATACGCTCCGACGAGGATCCGAAAATTCTTGATATCTACCAGCTGGCCAAGTTTTCACGAACCAACCAGGATACCTGTTTCCACCAGAGACCCACGGTTCTTCGTGGAATCAGGGTGGAGAAGGGCGACGTTCTGGCAGACGGTCCCGCTGTATTTGACGGCGAACTGGCCCTGGGGCGAAACTTACTCCTCGGGTTCGTACCCTGGAACGGTTATAACTACGAAGACGCTATTCTTATAAGCGAACGAGTTGTGAAAGAAGATATGTTCACCTCGATCCACATCAAGGAATTTACCACGGAAATCCGTGAAACTAAACTTGGGCCCGAGAAGATTTCTCGCGACGTCCCCAACGTCAGTGAAAAAGCTCTTGAGGACCTCGATGAAGAGGGCATCATCCGCATAGGGGCGCACGTCCGTAGCGGTTCCATCCTTGTAGGTAAGCTCACCCCGAAAAGCGAGACCGAAACAAACCCCGAGTTTAAACTCCTGAATGCAATTTTCGGTGAAAAAGCCAAGGACGTAAAGGATTCGAGCCTTCGACTTCCCCATGGCGTAGAAGGAACGGTCATCGATGTTCAGCGGCTCAAGCGGAGCCAGGGCGATGACCTGAGTCCGGGTGTGGATGAACAGATCAAGGTGCTTGTTGCTAAGAAACGCAAACTGCGCGAGGGCGACAAGATGGCTGGGCGCCACGGTAATAAGGGTGTGGTCGCAAGAATCCTTCCTATCGAAGAGATGCCGTATTTGGCCGACGGTACACCCCTGGATATTTGTCTCAACCCCCTCGGAGTTCCGAGTCGAATGAACATTGGTCAGCTCTTAGAAGCCGAGCTCGGACTTGCGGGCTGGAAGCTCGGAGAGAAATATTCTTCCCCAGTTTTTCAGAGCGCTACTAACGAGATGATTGAAAGTAAGCTCGCCGAGGCCGGATTTCCCCAAACCTGTAAGATGACGGTTTTCGACGGTAAAACCGGTGTTGCCTTTATCAACCCCGTGATGGTCGGAGTAATGTACGTTCTCAAACTCCACCACCTTGTGGACGACAAGATGCACGCACGTTCTACCGGACCTTACTCTCTCGTAACCCAACAGCCTTTGGGCGGTAAAGCCCAGTTCGGCGGACAGAGGCTTGGAGAAATGGAAGTCTGGGCACTTGAAGCCTACGGTGCTGCCAATACCCTCCAGGAGCTTTTAACAATCAAGAGCGATGATATGTCGGGTAGATCCAAAATTTACGAAGACATTGTTAAGGGTCAGGCAACGAGTTCAGTGGGCATACCCGAGAGCTTCAACGTTCTCGTACAGGAATTGCGCGGACTTGGATTGGATATGTCCATCTATAACTCGAAGGGACACCAGATAGCCCTTACTGAGAGGGACGAAGAAATGATCTTGAAACAGGGCAGTCAATTTTAGGAGGCGGAGCAATGAAAGAGATACAAGATTTTGATACGATAACCATCAGGTTGGCTTCGCCCGAACAGATCCGGACTTGGAGTTACGGAGAGGTTAAAAAACCTGAAACAATCAACTATAGAACCCTGAGGCCGGAACGAGACGGTCTTTTCTGTGAAAGAATCTTCGGGACGACGAAGGACTGGGAATGTTTCTGCGGTAAGTTTAAGAGCATCCGGTATAAAGGCGTGATCTGCGATAGGTGCGGAGTGGAAGTGACGAGCTTTAAGGTTCGCCGAGAACGCATGGGGCATATTGAACTGGCGTGCCCGGTCAGCCACATTTGGTACTACCGTTCTGTTCCGAGCCGTATGGGTCTGCTTTTGGACCTTCCCATGGCAAGTTTGAGGAGCATCCTCTACTACGAAAAATACGTCGTCACTGATGCAGGTGACACAGACCTGAAAAAAATGCAGCTTCTCAGCGAAGAAGACTACTTGGAAGCCCAGGAGCGTTATGGCAGCAGTTTCAGCGCCGGGATAGGTGCCGAAGCTGTCAGGACCCTCCTTGAAGACCTGGATTTGGACGCTTTGAACGTCGTTTTGCGCACAAAGATGATCGAAAAAGGCGCGAAAGTCGATAAAAGGCTCCTTAAGCGCATTGAAATCGTCGAAAATTTCCGTGATTCGGGCAATAAGCCCTCGTGGATGATTATGGATGTGGTTCCTGTCATCCCCCCCGACCTGAGACCCATGGTCCAGCTGGACGGCGGGCGTTTTGCCACCTCGGACCTCAACGACCTTTACCGCCGCGTGATCAACAGAAACAACAGGTTGAAACGCCTGATGACCCTCAACGCCCCCGATATCATCATCCGCAACGAAAAACGTATGCTCCAGGAAGCTGTCGATGCTCTTTTCGACAATTCTAAAAAGAAGAAAATGGTAAAAGGGGCGAGCAACCGTCCCTTAAAAAGCCTATCCGACCTTCTTAAAGGTAAACAGGGGCGATTCCGCCAGAACCTTCTGGGAAAACGCGTGGACTATTCCGGCCGAAGTGTAATCGTCGTGGGTCCTGAACTCAAACTCCACCAGTGTGGCCTTCCCGCAAAGATGGCCCTCGAACTTTTCAAGCCTTTTATTATGAAAAAATTGGTTGAAAAGGACGTTGTGTACAATATTAAAAAAGCTAAACTCCTTGTAGAGCAGGAGACCGACGAGGTCTACGCCATCCTCGACGAGGTAGTACGCGAACACCCCGTTATGCTTAACCGTGCTCCAACGCTCCACCGTTTAGGTATCCAGGCTTTTGAACCCGTTCTTGTAGAAGGTAAGGCAATCCGGCTGCACCCCCTTGTCTGTCATGCGTTCAACGCCGACTTCGACGGTGACCAGATGGCCGTCCACGTTCCTCTGACCCAAGCGGCCCAGGCGGAATGCTGGACCCTGATGCTTTCAGTAAATAACCTCCTCAACCCCGCAAACGGAAAACCCATCGTGTTTCCCTCTCAGGATATGGTTTTGGGAATCTCTTATCTGACACGCGAGAAAAAGGGCGACCCGGGCGAAGGAAAAAGTTACTCCAGCACCTATGAGGTTCTTATGGCAGCAGAAAACCGCTGCATCTCCTACCATGCCTTGATCAAGGTTCCCACAAAAGCGGGTTGGATTACAACCACGCCAGGCCGTCTGATTTTTAATGAAAAATTTCCCCAGGAAATACCTTATGTGAACGAAGCCCTCGGCGACAGCGGTCTTAAAAAGTTGATTGCCGGGATTTTCTCCAAGTTCGGCGGGGCCATAACCGTGAAGGTTCTCGACCTTATCAAGGAACTGGGTTTCCGTTTTGCAACCTATTTCGGGGCGAGCATCGGTGTGGCTGACATTGTTATCCCTGCCGAAAAAGCCAGCCTTATTTCCCACGCCAAGAAACTTGAAACACAAATCAGAACCCAGTACCAGGACGGTGTGATCACTGGTGACGAACGCTACAACAAGATTGTGGATATCTGGACCAAAACCAACGACGAACTTACAACAAAAATGATGGAAACTTTGAAGAAAGACCAGGCGGGTTTCAACTCTGTTTACCTGATGGCGGATTCAGGGGCGCGCGGTTCCAAGAACCAGATCAGGCAGCTAGCCGGTATGCGCGGACTGATGAGTAAACCTTCAGGAGATATTATCGAACTCCCTATTATTTCGAACTTCAAGGAAGGCCTCTCGGTTATCGAGTTCTTTATCAGTACCAACGGTGCGCGTAAGGGACTTGCGGATACTGCTTTAAAAACAGCAAACGCCGGTTATCTGACCCGGCGCCTTGTTGACATCAGCCAGGATGTCGTCGTCAGTGAAGTCGACTGCGGAACCATCAATGGTATCGATGTTACGGCGCTTAAGGACGGAGAGGATGTTATCGAACGCTTGAGCGACCGAATCGTCGGATTTTTTACCCTGGAACAGGTTCGCCACCCGATCACTGGTGAAATTCTCGTGGACGTCAACCAGGAAATCGACGAGATAACCGCTGAACAGATCGAGGAAGTCGGTATCGAGACCGTTCGAATCCGTACCGTTCTCACCTGCGAGTCCAAACACGGCGTCTGTCAAAAATGTTACGGAAGAAACCTTGCTTCGAACCGAACAGTCGAGATTGGGGAGGCTGTAGGAATTATAGCAGCCCAGAGTATCGGCCAGCCCGGAACCCAGCTCACCATGCGTACCTTCCATATCGGGGGTGTGGCGACGAAGGGTTCCGAAGAAAACCGTACACTTTTAAAATTCCCGATTCTTATCAAGGGTATCCACGGGAACTATGTACAGCAGAAAAATAAAAACATGCTTTTCACCCGTAAAGGAAGTCTCACAGTCTCCAGAATATTTGACGATATTACCCTCCAGCCCGGTGACAAACCACTTGTGGAGGAAGGACAAAAAGTTCTCGATAAGACTCCTGTGCTCAAAAGAGGGAAAGAGGAGATTGTTTCTTCCCATATCGCTTTCGTTCATTTCCGTGAAGGACGCCTATTGCTGATCAGCCAGGATAAAAAGGTGGATATCCGAAACGGTTCGACCCTTTTTGTCCAGCTGGACGATATCGTCCCCGCCAATGAAACAATTGCCACCTTCGACCAGTTCGCCGAACCGATTATTGCCGAGTCGGACGGTACCATCAAGTTCAAGGACATTCTTCCCGGAACAACCTTGAAAGAGGAACTCAACCAGGAAACCAATAAGAGTGAAAAGAGGATCCAGGAAAACTTCGTGGAAGACCTCGATCCTACCATTCTCATTCTGGACGCCATGGGCGAAATCATGGCCAAGTACGTGCTTCCCGGCGGTGCCTATCTCAGCGTGGATGACAACATGAAAATCCACGCCGGGTCTATTCTCGCCAGGTTGCCCAAAGAATCTGGAAAAACCCAGGACATCGTGGGCGGACTTCCCAAAGTCGAAAGTCTGTTTGAAGCGCGCCATCCAAGTAAATCGATTGCGGTCCTCGCGAACGCCAGCGGTATAGTCAGGTTTGACAATATTTCCAAGGCCAAGCGTAATTTGGTTATCGTCGATGATTTCGGAACCGAACACCCCCACAAGATTCCTCTTGGCCGTTTATTGCTTGTTCGCAACGGCGACCGCACCGAAGCCGGGGAAGCCCTCTGCGTAGGCGAAAAAGATCCTCACGATATCCTGAGAATTCTCGGGGAAAATGCCTTACAGTCTTATCTGGTAAACGAGGTTCAGGGGGTATACCGGCTCCAGGGTGTGGGTATCAACGACAAACATATCGGAGTCATCATCCGTCAGATGATGCGCAAGGTGGAAATCCAGGAAGTGGGTGACACTAAGTTTATTTTCAACCAGCAGGTGGACAAGTATTCCTTCAATAAGGAAAACGACCGCATTATGAAAGAAGGCGGACAGCCGGCTGTAGCCAGGCCGATGCTTTTAGGAATCACCCGCGCTTCTGTCAATATCGAGAGTTTTATTTCCGCTGCGAGTTTCCAGGAGACTACGAAGGTTCTGACCAACGCCGCTATAGCTGGAAAGACCGATGAGTTGCGGGGATTGAAAGAGAACGTAATCATCGGTCACCTTATTCCCGCCGGAACTGGAATGAAACGCTACAAGGACATGAAACTAACGGATGAAAAGGGTGGGGATCTCGATTCCCACATCCAGGAAGTTCTGCGTTTAAGGGAAATAGAGAAGGCTCGCCAGGCTGCTTTAGCGGCCCAGACCCTTCAGGAAGACGACGAAGTAGAAGAGGTGGTGTAGGGGGATTGCATAAGCCTTGGGTTTATGCTATCTTTTTGCAACTTTTGTAAAGGGTAAGAAAGCGAAAGCTTAGGAAGGAGCCAGATAGTTTATGCCGACGATTAATCAATTGATCAGGCAGGGTAGAAAGTCTTTGACACACAAGACGAAATCCCCTGCATTAAAAGCGTGTCCCCAAAGACGCGGAGTATGTACCCGCGTGATGATTGTTACACCAAAGAAGCCCAACTCTGCCATGCGGAAGGTAGCCCGCGTACGTTTGACGTATGGAACTGAAGTTACCGCTTACATCCCTGGAATTGGCCACAATTTACAGGAGCACAGTGTGGTTTTGATCCGCGGCGGCAGGGTGAAAGACCTCCCAGGTGTGCGTTATCACATAATCAGGGGAACGAAAGATACCCTGGGTGTAGCTAAGCGCATGCAGAGCCGTTCCAAGTATGGTGCCAAAAGGCCCAAGGTTTAGGAGTAGAATATGCCAAGAAGAAATATACCGACGCCCAAGCCTCCCATGGCTGACCCTGTTTATAATTCGGTTGTTGTTTCCAAATTTGTTCGCCGCATGATGTGGGATGGAAAAATGAACGTTTGCTTGAAGCAGGTTCATGGTGCCCTCTCCCTTGTGAGCGAAAAGACGGGCAAGGACGCCCTCGAAGTTTTCCTGAAAGCTCTGGAAAATGTTAAACCCGTGGTGGAGGTTAAAAGCCGCCGTGTGGGTGGAGCGACTTACCAGGTTCCTATCGAGATCCGTGACTCCCGCAGGGAAGCCCTGGCTATGCGCTGGATTATCAACGCAGCCCGTTCTAGAAGCGGAAAGTCCCTTGGGGAGAAGTTGAGCGCTGAACTGATGGACGCCTTCAACAGTACAGGCACCGCATTTAAGAAAAAAGAAGATACCCATAAAATGGCCGAAGCCAACAAGGCTTTTAGCCACTACCGCTGGTAGGGTATTGACATGATTGCGGTGGGCTGTTAAAGTCTCCTACAAGCAAAAGTAAAGGCGCTTGCTTTTACCTCTTTGCGAAGTTGTTCTTTTGTTTGAATAGAAAGATTCCAAACCGTTCGCTTGCGGATAGGTGGCGCTTTTGGGAGTTCAAGCAGTATCGTTCTCTGTTAATCAAGACAGGGAAATGGCCCTATGGAATCAACCGTCTCTTATCTGTTTATTCAGGGGAGGCGGTGAAAATTGCATATAGACTCAAAATACGCCAAGGAGGAAATGATGGCAAAGGAAGTCTTTCAGCGAACGAAGCCCCATATTAACGTTGGGACGATTGGTCACGTTGACCACGGTAAAACCACACTGACGGCAGCGATCACCGCCTACGGCGCGTCCAAGTTTGGTGGAAAAACGATGAGTTACGAAGATATTGATAACGCACCTGAAGAAAAGGCACGCGGTATCACCATCAACACTCGTCACGTTGAATACGAGAGTGCTACAAGGCACTACGCTCACGTTGACTGCCCGGGACACGCTGACTATGTGAAGAACATGATCACCGGTGCTGCGCAGATGGACGGAGCTATTCTTCTCGTGGCTGCGGATTCCGGTCCGGAACCCCAAACACGCGAACACATCCTTCTTGCTAACCAAGTTGGTGTTCCTAAGATTGTAGTTTTTCTGAACAAGATGGACCTTGCTGATCCCGAGCTTGTTGACCTCGTTGAAATGGAAGTACGTGAGCTTCTCACAAAGTACCATTTCGATGGAGATAACACTCCCTTTATCCGTGGTTCTGCTTTCAAGGCTATGTCAAACAACACCGATCCCGAGGCTACCGCCTGTCTGCAGGAGCTCCTTGATAAGATGGATTCTTACTTCCCTCTTCCCGAGCGCGACGTGGACAAGCCCTTCCTTATGCCTATCGAAGACGTTTTCTCCATCTCCGGACGCGGAACTGTAGTAACAGGCCGTGTGGATACCGGAAGAGTTAAAGTTGGTGAGACTGTTGAGATTGTCGGCATCAGAGATACTAAGACTTCTGTTGTGACCGGTGTGGAGATGTTTAACAAAACTCTCGAAGATGGTCAGGCTGGTGATAACCTTGGTGCCCTTCTCCGTGGTATTGAAAAGACCGACGTCGAGCGCGGACAGGTTCTGGCTAAACCCGGTTCCATCAAGCCCCACAAGAAGTTCAAGGGAACCGTTTATGTGTTGAGTAAAGATGAAGGCGGACGCCACAGTGCTTTCGGCACCGGTTACCGTCCCCAGTTTTACTTCCGCACAACAGATGTTACGGGTTCCGTGACTCTTCCTGCTGGAAAAGACATCGTTCTTCCCGGTGATAACACCGAGTTGATCGTTGAGCTGCTTTCCCCTATCGCTATGGATAAGGGTGTGCGTTTCGCTATCCGCGAGGGTGGTCGTACCGTAGCATCAGGACAGGTTGTAGAAATTATCGAGTAAGGTTCATCGGGGCCTTCGGGCCCTGATTTTGGAGATGATATGGTTAAGGATAAGATTCGAGTGCGGCTTCGCAGCTTTGATGTTGAATTAGTTGATCAAAGTGCGAAATCCATCGTTCAGACGGTTCAAAAGTCGGGCGTTAAAGTTTCTGGCCCAGTGCCTCTGCCGACACGGATCAATCGTTTTACGGTACTTCGCTCTCCCCACGTGAATAAAAAGTCGCGTGAGCAGTTTGAGATGCGAACCTTTAAAAGGCTCATAGATATTCTTGAGCCGACTCCGGCGGTTATGGATGCTTTAATGAAGCTCGAGTTGCCGGCTGGTGTGGATGTATACATCAAGCAGTATTGAGGTGCAGTATGGTTGGTCTGATCGGCAGAAAAGTCGGAATGACGCAGGTTTTTGATGAAGAGGGTAAGCTCACCCCTGTCACAGTGATTCACTGTGAGCCGAATGTTGTCGTCGCACAGAGGACACAAGATAAAGAAGGTTACAAGGCCTTAGTGGTTGGTGCGGATACCATCCGTCCAAAACTTTTGACAAAACCTGTTTTGGGTCAATTCCCCGAAGGAATGGACCCTAAGAGGGTGCTTGTTGAGTTTCGTGACTTTAATAAAGAGGCCAAGGTAGGCGACTCCTTGGGGCTTGAACTCCTTGAAGGTCTGAGGTTCGTTGACGTGTTCGGCGTATCCAAGGGTAAAGGATTTCAGGGTGTTATGAAGCGCCATAACTTCGGCGGCGGTCCCGCCAGCCATGGTTCCAAGTTTCACCGCGTCGGTGCTTCCACGGGTAACCGTACGACACCCGGACGTACTTTTAAGAATGTAAAAATGCCCGGTAGAATGGGTGGAGAGAGAGTTACCGTTCAGAATCTGAAGGTAGTCTCTATTGATAAGGTAAATCAGGTCATTCTGGTAAAGGGTGCAATTCCTGGTTCCCGTAATAGTTTCGTCGTCGTTCGCGACGCGAAGAAGAAGTAGGCTGATATGACGACGAAGGTATATTCAAAAGAAGGAAAAGAATTGCGGAACATTGATCTCAACGATGAGGTTTTTGCCCGCGAGGTCTCTACCGGTACCATTTATGAAGCCATAAAAAACGAGTTGGCAAATCTAAGACAGGGGACGGCATCGACCAAGACACGTTCTGAAGTTAAGGGGACTACCAAGAAGCCTTATGCTCAGAAAGGTACTGGGCGCGCACGTCAGGGCCGGACTAAGTCTCCCCATTACGTTGGTGGCGGTATCGCTTTCGGCCCAAAGCCGAGAGATTATAGCTACGTGATGCCTAGGAAAATGAAACGGCTTGCTTATAAGAGCATTTTTAGTCTGAAAGTTACCCAGAATATCCTGAAGGTCATCGAAGACTTCAGTGTTGAAACCGGAAAGACCAAAGACATGGCGACTATTCTTGATGCATTTAAAGGCACCGGCAGAACGGTCGTTGTTACGACATCTGATGATCCTATGCTTAAAAGAGCCGGGCGCAATATACCTACTCTAAAGTTTCTTGCGTACAACAGACTTCGTGCCCACGACCTTTTTTATTCCCACAATCTTCTCGTAATGGAAAAGGCTGCTTTGGAACTCGGTCAGATGTACGGCAGTGATAAGGAGGAGAAATAATGGAACTTGAGAACATCATCCTTTCACCGGTATTAACCGAAAAGACCAACCTCCTACGCGAAGGTAATAAAAAGACCTACGTTTTCCGTATCCATCTCGCTGCGAATAAATATATGGTGACGACAGCCATAGAGCGGCTTTTTAAAGTTCGTCCCGAAGTTACACGTGTTGTCGTGGTGAAGGGTAAGCCTAAAAGAGTGCTAGGACGCGGTGGCAAGGGTTTTGGAAAAACCGCCCGTTATAAAAAGGCTTATGTGACTTTAGCAGCAGGTGCCAAGATTGATAAGTTTGAGGGTGCATAACCGATGAAAACATTTAAACCCATGACCCCGGGTATGAGGGGCTATATAGCGCTCGACCGGACGCACCTTTCCAAGGATGCTCCTGAAAAGAGCCTTACTAAAGGTAAGAACGAGCTCGCAGGAAGAAACCACGGAAAGATCTCAGTGAGACGCAGAGGCGGCGGGCACAAAAAGCTTTACCGCGAGATTGATTTCAGAAGGGATAAGTACGGTATCGACGGTATCGTAAAGACCATCGAGTACGATCCCAACCGCTCGGCAAACATTGCCCTTGTGTACTATAAAGACGGTGAAAAGCGCTATATGATCGCTCCAAAAGGATTGACCGTTGGGTCGCACGTTATGAGCGGGCCCTCCGCCGAGATCGCCGTGGGTAACGCCATGCCGCTGGAAAATATTCCCGTAGGACGAAACGTTCACAACATCGAGCTCGTGCTTGGAAAGGGCGCCCAGCTCGCAAGAAGCGCGGGAACCTACGCTAATCTTGCGGCTATCGACGGAGATTATGCAGCTTTGAAGCTTCCCTCCGGTGAAATGCGCCTTGTTTTCAAGAAGTGCATGGCAACCTTAGGTGAAGTAGGAAACGGGGATCACTTGAATGAGCGTTTAGGTAAGGCCGGGCGCAACCGTTGGAAGGGGAATCGTCCCAAGGTTCGCGGTGTGGCAATGAACCCGGTAGACCACCCGTTGGGTGGTGGTGAAGGTCGTACCAGCGGAGGCCGTCACCCGGTCACACCGTGGGGTGTTCCAACACGCGGTTACAAAACCCGTACCAAGAACAAAACTTCAAGCAACTTCATTATTAAGAGACGGAAGTAGGAGCAGCCCATGTCACGTTCACTGAAAAAGGGTCCTTTTATTGAGAAGAGCCTGTACAAACGGGTTTTGGATATGTCCAAGGCCAACGACCGTAAAATGGTGAAAACCTATTCGCGGACAAGCATGATTATTCCGGAAATGGTGGGAATTACCATTTCTGTTTATAACGGAAAAACCTGGATTCCCGTTTACGTTTCGGAAGACCTTGTCGGGCATAAGCTCGGTGAGTTCGCTCCTACGCGTATTTTCAAGGGTCACGCCGGTTCCGACAAAAAGGCTGGTAAGAAATGAAGTCTGAAAAGAAGGGTTACTTTGCTATAGCCCGTGGGTTGCCCATGTCTGCGAAGAAGGTTCGTCCTGTTGCCGACCATCTGAGAAGAAAGCTGTATGTGGATGTTGTAGCAATTCTGGAACACATGCCGAACAAGAGCGCTAAGCTTCTTGAGAAGGTTATCCGAAGCGCTGCTGCAAATGCGCTTTATGCAAACAAGAAACTTGATGAGAGCATGCTCATCGTCAAGGAACTGATGATCGACGAAGGTCGCCAGGAATACAGGATTTGGCCGCGTGCCCGGGGTAGAGCGGACAGGCTGATCAAGAGAAGTTGCCATATTTCGGTGACAGTGGATGAAGTGGGAGCGAAAGCATAATGGGACAGAAAGTCAATCCAATCGGTTTCCGGCTCGGTATTAACAAGACCTGGAAGAGTCGATGGTTCGCTGCGGGTAGTGATTACGTCAACACCCTTCATGAAGACCTGAAAATCAGAAAGGCGGTTAAAGATCTCCCCGAGACAAAGGGTGCTGAGATTTCTGATATTGAAATCACCCGCTATTCGCAGAGAGTCACGGTTTTCCTAAGCACCTCGCGTCCTGGTTATCTTATTGGTGCCAAGGGTGCCAATATAGAAAAGATCCAGGAGTCCCTGAGCAAGCTGGTCGAGAAAAAGGTCGCTATCAAGATCAAGGAAATCAAAAAACCCGAGGCCGATGCCCAGATCATCGCCATGAACGTCGCCCGCCAGTTGAAGGCTCGCGGTTCATTTAAGAAAGCTTTAAAAACATCGATCTCCAGCGCCATGAAGGGCGGAGTCCAGGGTGTAAAAATCAAGATCAGCGGCCGTCTTGGCGGAGCCGAGCTCAGCCGTACGATGGAGATGAAGGACGGGCGTGTTCCTCTTCATACTCTGCGCGCTGATATCGATTACGGTTTTGCCGAAGCGTTTACAACTTACGGTGCCATTGGCGTGAAAGTTTGGGTTTTTAATGGTGAAGTCTTTCAGAAAAGTCAGAAAGACGACGCTGGTCAGATTTTGAAAAAGGGCGGTGAACGCACCGCAGAAAGGAACTAAGGATGCTCAGTCCCAAGAAGGTTACATACCGTAAAATGATGCGGAGCATGGGGAAAGACGGCCCTGCGCAGACGAATAACGCGGTTTCTTTTGGTGAGTTCGGACTTGTCTCTCTCGAGCTGAAGTGGATTACCGCCCGCCAGATTGAGGCTGCCCGTATCGCGATGACCCGCAAAATCAAGCGGGGTGGAAAAGTCTGGATTCGGGTATTTCCCCACAAGTCTTACACAAAGAAAGCCGCTGAAACCCGTATGGGTAAGGGCAAGGGAAACGTCGAAGGTTGGATTACCGAAGTAAAAAGCGGGACTGTACTTTTTGAAATGGCCGGGGTTGACGCAGCTTTAGCGAGCGAGGCAATGGCCCTCGCCAGCGCAAAACTCCCCATTAAGACTAAGTTCGTTATCCGCAGGGAGATGGCATAATGAGGTTTAAGGTTGAAATTGGGACACAGGCGGAAGCCAGTGCGAAATTACAAGAACTACATACCGAATATTTGGACTTCCGTTTTAACAAGGTTCTCTCCCACATAGAGAGTCCTATTCAAAAGCGTTTCCTCCGCAGGAAAATAGCCCAGATGAAGACGGTATTACGCGAGTATGAACTCGGGATAAGGAAGGCTTAAACATGAGTGAGCAGATTTTACAGGTCCCTGCCAGTAAGAAGAAGATTTTGCTGGGCGAGGTTGTGAGTGATAAGTGTCAGAAGACCATTACGGTTCTTGTGACTAAAAGAAAACTTCACCCGATTTACTTAAAGTACGTCGTGGAAACCAAGAAACTGAAGGCTCATGATGAATTGAATACCGCGCATATTGGCGACAAGGTGCGTGTTATTGAAAGCCGTCCCATCAGTAAGGATAAGTGCTGGCGCCTTCTTGAAATCGTAGAGAGGGCCAAATAATGATACAGATGCAGACTTTTTTAAATGTGGCTGATAACAGCGGCGCAAAGCTTGTTCAATGTATCAAAGTCATCGGCGGTTCCAAGCGTCGTTACGCTGGTATCGGTGACATCATCGTTGTGGCTGTTAAGGAAGCAATTCCCGGTGCGGCCGTGAAGAAGGGTGAAGTTCAGAAGGCGGTTATAGTCCGTCTTCACAAGGAATACCGCCGGAAAGACGGTACCTATATACGTTTTGATGATAACGCCTGCGTCATTATTGATGCAGCCTCCAATCCGAAGGGTAAGCGTATTTTTGGACCGGTAGCCCGGGAACTTAGGGACAAGGATTTTATGAAAATCGTGTCACTGGCTCCCGAGGTCCTTTGAGGTGTGAAATGGTAAGAAAGATAAAGAAAGAAGATCAGGTCAAAATTCTGACCGGTAAGGACAAGGGAAAAACGGGGAAGGTTATTCGTGTCGACCACATCAACGAGCGTGTTTATGTGGAAAATTGTAACATGAAGAAAAAGACAGTGCGGCCAAAGGCTCAGAACGACAAGGGCGGAATCATCGATATCGAAGGTCCCATCCACGTGAGTAAGGTTATGCTTCTGTCCAAAAACTCTGTTCCCTCACGCGTTGGATTTAAGTTAGAAAAGGGCGAGAAAGTCCGGTTTGCCAAAAAGACAGGGGAGGTTCTCCATGGCTGAAAAGAAAAAAGTTCAACCCCAGGGATATCTCCCGAGGTTGATCGGGGTATACAGGGAAAAGATTTATCCCGAGCTTCATAAAGAGTTTGCCTATAAATCCTTGATGGAAGTGCCCAGGCTGGAGAAAATCGTTGTAAGCATCGGAATGGGTGAAGCCATCAATAACAAGAAACTCCTTGAGGCAGCTGTGAAAGAATTGGGACAAATCACGGGGCAGAAGGCTGTGAAGACCAAATCCAGAAAAGCTATTTCCAATTTTAAACTCCGGGAGGATATGGAAATCGGCGCGATGGTGACCCTCCGCGGAAACCGCATGTACGAGTTTTTCGACCGGCTGATCAGCGTTGCCCTTCCCCGGGTTAAAGACTTCAGGGGTTTGAATCCCAACGCTTTCGACGGCCGTGGAAATTACTCCATGGGTGTGACAGAACAGATTATTTTTCCTGAGATCGACATTGATAAGATTGAAAAAATCGGTGGTATGAATATCGCAATTGTAACGACGGCCAAGAACGACATTGAGGCACGCAGTCTTCTGCGGCGCTTCGGTGTGCCGTTCAAGAAGTGAGGTAATAAATGGCAAAAAAGAGTCTGATAATTAAGGCCAATGCGGTACCAAAGTATAAGACGCGCGGTTATAACCGGTGCAAGTTATGCGGCCGTCCCCGCGGTTATTTACGTAAGTTTGGAATGTGCAGAATTTGTTTTCGCAAGCTTGCCAGCGAAGGGTTGATTCCCGGCGTGGTCAAGGCGAGTTGGTAAGGAGTAGGCTGTGTCACAATCAGATCCCATTGCGGACATGCTGACGAAGATCAGGAACGCGAGTCTGGCCGGTTTGGATAAGGTGGACATTGTCCCCTCTAAACTCAAACTGGAAATTGTCAAGATCCTGAAGAACGAAGGGTATGTAAAGAATTTTAAGCGAATCAACGCGGAAGGCGTCAACACCATCCGTGTTTTTCTGAAGTACGATGAACGGGCTAACGCCGTGATTCATGAGATCAAGAAGATCAGTACTCCGGGACGCCGGGTATACGCCGGTTATAAAACCATGCCTAGAATCATGAATGGATTTGGAACCTTGATTGTTTCCACCTCCACGGGTGTAACAACCGGCCGCAAGGCCTCGGAACGGAAGGTCGGCGGCGAGCTGATCTGTTCGATCTGGTAGGAGGAAATATGTCAAGAGTAGGATTAATGCCCATACCCGTCCCCAAGAATGTTAAGGTCAGCCTTAACGTCGAGGAAGTGCTTGTGGAGGGCCCTAAGGGAAAGTTAAGTCAAAAATACATTCCCCTTGTTGTTTTTAAGCAGGAAGGCGACCAGATTTCTGTCTCTCGCGTTGATGACACGAAGATGGCCAAGAGCATGCACGGTCTTTACCGGAACTTGGTAGCAAACATGGTGAAGGGAGTTTCCGAGGGCTTTAAACGCGGACTTCAGATTATCGGGGTGGGTTATAGGGCCGAGGTAAAGGGCAAATCTGTTCTTTTTAACCTTGGGTATTCTACCCAAATCGAGTACGTCGTGCCCGAAGGGATCACTATAACCGTGGAAACCAACACGAAGATCACTGTGACAGGGATCAGCAAGGAAATGGTCGGGCGTGTTGCGAGCGAGATCCGCTCGCTGAGGGCTCCTGAACCCTATAAAGGTAAGGGAATCAAATACGATGAAGAGACTGTCCGCCGCAAGGTTGGTAAGTCCACAGCGAAGAAGTAGGGTAGAACGATGAAAAAGAAGATGGAAAAGGACCGGAAAAGACTTAAAAGAAAGCTTCATATCCGTTCCAAGGTTAATGGTTCAGCAGAAAGGCCACGTTTGAGCGTTTTTAGATCGAATCGCCACTTTTCTGTGCAGGCTATCGACGATGTCCAAGGCACCACGATGGCGAGCGTAAGCGATCTGGAAAAGGAGTTTGCTGGTATTTCTACAAACCTGGTCGGAGTCAAAAAGCTGGGAACAGCGATTGCGGCCAGATTGAAAGAGAAGAAGATCGGTACGATAGTTTTTGACCGAAATGGATACCGTTACCACGGTGTCATAAAAAGTTTTGCGGATGCCATCCGCGAGGCCGGAATTCAGTTTTAAGGGGCAAATATGGAACATTCGAGGGATAAAGAGTTTTTTGAGCGCCTCATTTCGGTGAACCGCGTAGGTAAGGTACAGAAAGGCGGACGGCGTTTTTCTTTCTCTGTTATGGTGGTCGTAGGCGACCGTCAGGGCAAGGTGGGTTATGGAATGGGTAAGGCCAATGATACAACCGACGCCATCAGAAAAGCTGTAGATCGCGCTAAACGTGGAATGATTTCCATTCCTCTCAAAAATGGAACTATTCTCCACCCCATTATGTACAAATTTAAAGCCTCTAAAATAATGCTCAAACCGGCAGCGCCTGGAACAGGTATTCTCGCGGGAGGGCATATCCGTTCTGTGATGGAGGCCGTGGGTGTCCACGATATTCTCACTAAAAGAATGGGCAGCGGTAACTCGATCAACATCGTTAAGGGTGTTTTTGAAGCTCTCCAATCCATGTTGGACGGCAGAATCACCGCGAAGAGCCGCGGCAAAACCTTGAAGGATATGTGGGGCTGATATGAAAAGAATTCGTGTGACTTTAGTACGTAGCACAGCGGGAAGAATTCCTGCACAAAGAGCGACTGTTAAAGCTCTCGGTTTAAAAAAACTCCACCATTCGGTAGAGATTGACGTTAACCCTGCTCTTTTAGGCATGGTGAAAGCCGTCTCGCACCTCGTGGTAGTTGAAGAGGTAAAAGTATGAACCAGGTGAACCAGTTTGAACTGAAAATGCCGGTCGGCGCCAACAGGAAGAAACGCTGTTTGGGTCGCGGAAAAGGCACGGGCCTTGGAGCTTCAGCGGGTAAGGGCACAAAAGGGCAGAAGGCCCGAGCAGGCGGCGGAGTGCGTCCCGGATTCGAAGGCGGACAAACTCCATTGTTTCGACGTCTGCCCCGCAGAGGTTTTAAGAATGAACCGCACCGGGTACGCTATGTGAGCGTCAACTTGGACGATATCGAACGCGTTTACAATGCTGGCGAGACCGTCAACCATGCAACACTCGTTGAGAAAGGTTTGGTCCGTGCTTCAGAAACTCTCGTAAAAATCCTCGGCCGCGGGAAACTCACCAAAAAGCTTAGCGTCCAGGTCGTTGCGCTTTCCGAATCAGCCAAAGCGGCTGTTACTTCGGTTGGCGGGACTGTGGTGGAGTAGGGAATGGCAGGAAACGTACTGTTTGATATTTTCAGACTCAAAGAACTTCGTGAAAGAATCTTCTTCACCCTGATCGTGCTTTTTGTCTTTCGCCTTGGGGCCATCATTCCGATACCCGGGGTTAACCTGACAGTATTAGCGGATCACTTTTCCAGGCAGACATCCACCGGCGCTGGAGGAATTACAGATACCCTGGACTTCTTTTCCGGCGGCGCTTTCTCCAACTTTTCCATCTTTATGCTGGGTGTTATGCCCTATATCACTATGAGCATTATCATGCAGCTTCTAGTCGTCATTATTCCTTCTCTGAAAAAAATCAGTGAGGAAGACGGTGGAAGAAAAAAAGTGCAGAAGTGGACACGTTGGTCTACAGTTATTATTTGTATAGTTCAGGGCTTTGCTATTACCCAGTATTCGGGGCAGATTCCTAACGCTGTTGTTCTACCGGCTGTGCCTTTCGCGTTTATAGCCATCTTCACCCTGTCTGTCGGCTCGCTCTTTTTAATGTGGTTGGGTGAGCAGATCAACCAGAGGGGAATCGGCAACGGTATTTCCTTGATTATCTTCGTGGGAATCGTGGCCCAGATGCCGCAGGCGATAGTCGGTCTTATCCAAACTATTCAGAGTGGAGACTTGAACGCAGTTTTTGCCCTGATAGTCGGAGCTCTCTTCGTGGCTGTGGTTGCAATTGTTGTACTTGAGCAGCAAGGTCAGAGAAAAATTCCCGTCAATTATGCAAAACGCGTTGTTGGTAGAAAGATGTACGGCGGTCAGAACACTTACATTCCTTTCAAGATCAACCCAAGCGGTGTTATCCCGGTTATTTTTGCCAGTAGCTTGCTCACCTTTCCTATGCAGTTGCTTTTTAGCATGAGTTCGACCTGGACCTGGCTTATACCGATTGTCAATGCATTGAGTTTCAATGGGCCGATTTACCTGACCATCCAAACCTTGCTTATTGTCTTCTTTGCGTATTTTTACACCCAGGTCAGTCTTAACCCTGAACAGATTTCCAAACAAATCAGGGATAACGGGGGCTCCATACCGGGCATAAGAAGCGAGAAAATGGAGGAACACTTGACCAAGATCCTTAACCGGATTATTCTTCCAGGCTCATTGTTCTTGGCCTTTATTGCCTTGATACCTTCTTTGGTTCAAATCCTGTTTAGGTTTCCAAGTTCTATAGCCCAGCTTATGGGTGGAACGTCTCTGTTGATTTTGGTCGGTGTGGATTTGGATACTATGTCTCAGATCGAAGGACATTTAAGGACGCACAACCACGAAGGTATCGCTAAGACCGGGCGCATTCGGTCACGAAATTTGTAGGAGAGAGTCATGAAAGTTCGAGTAAGCGTTAAAAAGATGTGCGACAACTGCAAAGTTATCAAACGTAACGGTATAGTCCGAATCGTTTGCACTAATCCTAAGCACAAGCAGAAACAGGGGTAATTATGGCACGTATTGCGGGTATTGATCTTCCAAATAAGCATCTTGATATTGCGTTGACCTACATCTACGGAATTGGCCGGAGTGCCGCAAAAGATATTTGCGTCGCTACCAAGATTCAGCCTGAGAAGAAGGCCAATGAGTTGAACCAGGATGAGATCAATGAATTGCGAAGAGTTATTGAAAATGACTATGTCGTCGAAGGACGGCTTCGCAGTGAAGTTGCGCTTAGTATTAAACGATTGATGGATATTGGATGTTACCGTGGTCTTCGCCATCGTAAGGGTCTTCCTGTTCGCGGTCAGCGGACTAAGACAAATGCGAGAACAAGAAAAGGTAAGCGGAAGACTGTAGCGAGAAAGAAGAAGTAAGCGGAGGACATTGAGTGGGCAAGCTTAAAAAGAAGAAAGATAAAAAAGTCGTAACTGAAGGGAATATTTTCATTCAGGCGACATTCAATAACACGATTGTTACCGTTACGGATATGCGTGGAAACGCAGTATCCTGGGCTAGCGCGGGCGGGCTCGGTTTTAAGGGGACTAAAAAATCCACCCCTTTTGCGGCTCAGTCTACGGCTGAAACAGCTGCAAATAAAGCAATGGATTTCGGTTTGAGGGATGTCCACGTGTACTTAAAAGGCCCGGGTTCGGGAAGAGAAAGCGCCATTAGAAGTCTGGGTGCGTTGGGTTTACGCGTGAAGAGTATTCACGACGTCACCCCCATTCCCCATAACGGTTGCCGTCCCCGTAAGTCTCGAAGGGTTTAATTAAGGAGTCAAGATGTCACAACGAAACCTTCTCAAAGGATTTAAAAAACCAAAGAGTCTCACTTTTGAACAATGCACTGTTTCACCGACCTATGGGAAATTCGTTGCCAGTCCTTTTGAAAGAGGATTTGGAACCACAGTAGGAAATACTCTTCGTCGGGTTTTACTTTCTTCCATCCAGGGTTGGGCGGCAAGTGCGTTAAGAATTTCTTATAAGACCCCACAGGGTAGTCAGCACCAGATCACCAGCGAGTTTGAAAAGATACCTTTTACGGTCGAGGACACTTCCGAGATTATTGCCAATTTTAAGGGTCTCTTTATTCAATTGCCCGAAGAAATGGAAACGACAACTGTAATTATTAACTTCGAAGGTTCAAAGAAAGAAAAAATAACCGGAGCGGATTTCGAAGGAAATTCGGTTACTATCCTTAACCCCGAAAAACACCTTTTTACCTTGACACCCGATGGATCCGTCGAAGTTGAAATGCAGATCGATCTAGGAAGGGGCTATGTTCCTGCAGAAGATCATGAAAAGAATATCGACATTCAAGATACGATAGCGATTGATTCACTTTTCAGTCCTGTGCTTAAAGTCAGCTATTTTATAGAGGGGTTTAGGGTGGGGCAACGTGCGGATTATGAAAAGCTGACCATCGAAATCTGGACCAATGGGGCCGTGAACCCTGAAAACGCCTTGGCTGAAGCCGCTAAGATTACGAAAGAACACTTTTCTATTTTCATTAATTTTAATGAAGCTGTTGTACGGGGTGATGATGAAATCAGCGAAGACGAACAATTGTTGAAGAACCTTCTGAATACCGATGTTGAAGAGTTGGAACTTTCTGTCAGGTCTAGTAACTGTCTGAAAAATGCCAATATTAAGAAGATAGGTGAATTGATTCGCCACACTGAAGACGAGATCGTAAAGACCCGCAATTTTGGAAAGAAGAGCTTAGAAGAAATTGTTTCCAAGTTGAAAGAACGTAATTTGTCACTGGGTATGACCGATAACCAGACTATTATACACGCCCTCAAGGCGCAGAACGTCAAGGAGTAAGAGATGAACAGTAAAAACGGTTTTAACCGTCTTGACCGTAGGACCGGCCATAGAAAAGCCCTCATTAAAAACCTTTTAACGAGCCTGTTTCAACACGAGAGAATCATTACAACGAAATCCAAGGCGCTGGAACTCCGCCGGGCTGCTGAAAAGATGGTGACGAGAGCTCGTGAAGATTCACTTCATAACAGGCGGGAAATAGCGAAAGTCATTACAAACGAGGACATTCTGCGCAGACTTTTTACAGAAATAGGACCCCGATTTAAAGAAAGGCCGGGCGGATATACCCGTGTTCTAAAACTCGGTTTTCGTTCAGGTGATGCAGCGGAAATGGCTTTAATCGAGTTTGTTGACAGAAAACCAACCGATGAAGTAGCTGAAGCCCCCGTAGAGAAGAAAAAAGCGGAAAAAACGAAAGCAAAAGGTGCAGTTGCCAAAGCCTGACCTCCAGTGTAACTTAAAACTAGCCGATGAATTAAGGTACCACTAGGTACCTTATTTTTTTCACCTGGAGGGGTTTTTGAAGTCCGGATTTCGAGCCACCTTGAGTTTAGTTCTCACACTTCTCCTGTCGGCGATATTTACATTTATCGCTTACTCCGGTCTATTCCCATTTATTGAAACCAGATTTTTTAGTCCTAGGCTTATCCAGGATATCCAGAACGACCTTAACAGGGTTATAACAACACTTGTCGAATACCATGGAATCAACCAGCAAAGGCTCCAACAATTTCAAGATGAACCCAGTATTCTCCAGAGTTGGGAACCCATCCAAAGACGGGAAAATATTGAAGAGAGGCAAAGGCTCAGTACCCTTTTTCTTGCCGAGTTCAGAGGAGCTGCCAGCCTACAGATTCTAGATCCTGAAAGGCGTCGTCTGCAATACAGCTCAATTAGTACCGACATTCTTGAACAAAATGAAACTAGGATAGCGTATAAACCGGCGGACCAACTCACTCTGCAAATCCCTCAGCAAGCCTTGGATGCGGAATTTTCGGGAATATACTATTCCGAAGACCGAAAAAGCCTTGGTTATATCAACAGGGTCCGTGATAGGGTAGGACTTGAATCGGGTGTCATCCACCTTATGGTTTCGCTTGATGATTTTGGCCAATTTCTTTTTCGGAAAGGCTTGATAAGCAGGCCGGATTTCGCCCTTCTCCTGGATGAAAAAGCAGTGACTATCCTTCTGTCTCCTCTTCCATGGGAAAATTTACTTCCATTGGTAAAGGAGCGCTGGGAAAAAAACACGGTCGATGAATTGGTCACACTTGCGGAAGGAGATTTAACAACACTTCTTCTAACGGTAACAAATAGTGATGGTCGGGCAGGTGCCTTGATTCCTCCTTCAGCATTTCAAATGCCTGAAATCCTACGGATCCTCATAATCGTTTCTTTTGTCACCCTTGTCTATTTAATTTTTTATTTCCTGCTCAGTATCAGGGCCGACCCCGAAGCCGTTTTTCGTTTGAGGGTGAAAAGTTTGCAGATCCAGATGATACAGGATTTGCTTCGGTCGGGTGAAGAATTTAACGCCGAGAAATTGAGCGGAGAACTAAGACGCAACGGTCCAGTTTGGAAAGCTACCCTTAGAAAAGGCTTGGGTAATATACCCGCAAAAAAAAGGGAAGAAGTTGAAAATCTTATTGATCAAAGTTGGGAAGACATTCTTAAAGTTTTCGCCATACCTACACAGAGTGAAACGAAGTCTCTCGATACCGATAAATTAGAACGATTGATCACCGAGGCTCTCGTGAAGTTTCAGAGCTTACCGCAGACAACGAGCGTACCTTTATCGGTTCAAAAAACAGAACCGCTCCTTAAAACACATGTAATTTCTGAAAAGTCGGAAGAAGAAGTTGGTGAGGTGGAAGACCTTGAGGAACTCGAAGAGCTTGAAGAGATTGAAGAGCTTGAAGAGATTGAAGAGCTTGAAGAAGAAACCCCGAAGGAAGATATACCTCGCAAAAATAGCCGAGAAAGCGATCTTATTGAAGCCGAAGAAATTGAAGAACTTGTGGAAGAGATTGAAGAGCTTGAAGAGATTGAAGAGCTTGAAGAAGAAACCCCGAAGGAAGATATACCTCGCAAAAATAGCCGAGAAAGCGATCTTATTGAAGCCGAAGAAATCGAAGAACTTGTGGAAGAGGTAGAAGAGCTTGTAGAAAAAGCTGAAGAAGTGGTTGAAGAAGTTGAAGAATTAATTGAAATGGTTGAGGAGATTCAAGAAGAAGTTGAAGAGCTTATAGAGGAAGCAGAGGAACTTGTGGAAGAGGCTGAAGAGCTCGTTGAAGATTTTGAAGAAGCTGATGATGTCAGTGCTTCCAGTCAGCCCGCCGAACTTGAAACATTGGAAAATATTTACGACACCGGTTTTTTCCTGACGGACGGGGCCTGGTTAGCCATGAAGTCATCTGATCCTATCGAACCGCTGGAAGCTGAGGACGAGGTGGAGGAACTCGAATCTGTCGAAGAGGAAGACTCATCAACTGACCGGGTACTTGATCATTATGGACCAGTGGAATTGACGGCACTTTACCAACCACTTGATGCAGATCCATTCGAGGAAGAGAATGGGCTCCCCATGGTCAGAAGTGAGGTTTTGCAGAAAAACAAACCCGCAAAGAACTCCGATCTCGCCAATCTTGTCAATGCACTGCTGGGAACGGAAGAAGATTTCTCGCTCGAGCCTGAGGAAGCAGACCACGAACCCCGATTCTGGTCCTGGACACCCAGGGGATTTGATTTAGATGATTGGCTTACGTCGTATCAGGACTCTGAAGTAGGAATTTACAAATCACTCGTCGACCTAAGCCGCCAATTTTCTTGTTTTGCAGCGGCACTCCTCCTCCCGGAAGGTAAGTATCTCGAAGCCTGGTTAAGCGTAGGATTTACCTTTGAAGGAAAAACACAGCTTCGCCTACCATTGAGTTCTGCTATTTATAAAAACTACCTTGGACCCGGAGGGATTACCTTCCTTGATGCAAGAAAACTGCCTTCAGAGTTCATCGACAGACTACTCGACAGGCGAGATCACGGTATCGTTAAGACTCTTCTTTTTATACCTGTGGTTTTCAAGGGCATGAGCGTTTATCTCTTTATGGTTAGCGTTCAGAAACGAAGGGACTGGCTCAATCTCCTAAAGCCTCAGGTTTTTCCTGGACGCTTGACGAATCTCTGGTATGATGCAGAAATTCTATAACAGGTCATACCCATCGGTGCGTCCTTTTTGCGCTCAGGAGTTCCGTGTTCATTCCCACCTCGTGAAGTCCGCCTGAATAGCGGCCGCACTAGATTTTCATACAGAGATTAACGATGCTGTCCATTTCGGCTTCCTTAACTTTCTGTGCTGAAACGAGGTCGTTGATCCTTAATTGCTACCAAAACACCTTAATACCCAGGGCTACGGCCTGCTCAAGGATTTCAGGTACTTCATGGCGCGGTCTAAAGATGTCAACGACGACAACAGAGTGTCAAATTTCGGCGAGGCTCGTATAGACTCTGCGCTCCAAAATATTTCCCCCTTTAGGATTAACCGGATAGATTTCGTAGCCGGAAGTCGGAAGGTAACTTGCCACAAAATAACTGGCTTTCTGAGAATCGGAGGATAACCCGAAAATGGCAACAGAGCGGCTTGTGTTTAATATCCTCTGGATGGTTTCAGGATTCTGATAGAGTCCTTTCTGCTCATTGGTTAATACTGTGTTTAAACGGATACTGCACGAAAGGCTTGATCCAAGTCCCATAAAAGATCCTCCTGTGTTTCTATTCCGACTGACAGCCGGATAAGTTCCGGGCCGACTCCGCTGGCCTTGAGTTCTGAATCTGATAACTGAGCGTGCGTGGTCGTCGCCGGGTGTATAACCAGACTACGAACATCACCGATATTGGCTAGGTGGGAAAAAATCTGAAGGGACTCAATAAACAGTTTTCCAGCCTCCCTTTCAGTTTTACCTGCCTGCGCCTTGATACCAAAAGATAATACCGCACCCGGCCCTTTGGGAAGGTAAATTTTTGCTCTATCGTGGTGGGGATGGTTCTTAAGTCCGGCGTATTTGACCCAGGTTACACCTGGGTGGGTCTCCAGGTAGGAGGCCACGGCCAGGGCATTTGCGACGTGGCGGTCCATCCTGAGAGAGAGGGTTTCCACACCTTGAAGCAGAAGGAAGGCGTTGGTTGGGGAAAGGCTTGCCCCGGTGTCACGAAGGGTTGCCGCCCTGGCTTTCATCAGGAAACCATAGTGGCCGAAGGTATCGAAAAATCTCAGGTTATGGTATTGGGGTGAAGGTTCTGCGATAGAAGGATACCTCGAAAAATCAAACTTCCCGCTATCGAGGAGAACCCCACCCAAGGAGTTTCCGTGTCCTCCTAAAAACTTGGTCACGGAATGACTGATAAGTGTCGCACCGTGCTCGATAGGGCGGCAAAGATAGGGGGTAGCCAGCGTGTTGTCGACAATCAGGGGGATTTTTTTTGAATCTGCGAGTTGGGCGAGTCTTTTGATATCGAGAATTGAACCTTGAGGATT
This sequence comes from Borreliella garinii, assembly GCA_020720765.1. Classification (GTDB taxonomy): domain Bacteria; phylum Spirochaetota; class Spirochaetia; order JABEVK01; family JABEVK01; genus DYOB01. Next base: position 5,372 of record DYOB01000014.1, on the reverse strand, counting down.
TCCTATGGTCTCCGCATACAGCGCCTTGGTCTTAGGGGTTATAGCCTTCTCCCAGGCTTCAAAGTCGTCTGGGTCGACAAAGGTTACATTGTTGCCCATCCGGGTGAGGGTATAAGTGAACTGGGTAGTGGTACCGCCATAAAGATGGTTCGATGAGACTATCTCGTCGCCGGGTTCTAAAAGAGTCAGCAGGATACAGAGTTGGGCCGCCATGCCGCTGGCTGTAGCGAGGGCTCCTGTCGCACCTTCCAGAGCTGCTATACGTTCCTCGAGCACGGCGACCGTCGGGTTTGAAATACGGCTGTAAATATGTCCGTATTGTTTCAGGTCAAATAATTGGGCCGCGTGATCCGCGTTAAAAAACACGAATGAGCTCGTCTGAAAAATTGGGACCGCCCTAGCACCATTCTGGCTGTCCGGGACGTGCCCGGCGTGGATCATCTTAGTCTCAAAACCAAAATCCTTCGTGTTACTCATTTATCCCTCCTTATTTGACTTTTTGCCAAGGTATGACGAATGGGAGAATCAAGTGTCGTGGTATCTCCTACATCTGTTCCATTGTCCCAGGCTTTGAGAACCCTTCTCATAATTTTTCCGCTCACCCGTGTTTTAGGTAAAGAGGCAACAATCTCTACTTCACGCGGGTAGGCGTGTGCAGAAAGTTTTGTCTTCACAAAATCCCTGATGTCGTCGGCAAGGTTTTCGCTCGGGGAGACTGCATCGCGTAAAACAACATAAGCCTTTACCAGGTTTCCCCTCAATTCATCCGGTTGAGCGATCACACCCGCCTCGCTGACAGAAGGATGCTCTATAAGAGTCGATTCAACTTCGAAAGGGCTGATCTTTTCTCCGCCGGAAACTATCAAATCATCATCACGGCCCTGGAAAAAAATAGAACCGTCCCAATCCATTTTTGCTGAATCCCCTGAAAGATAATAAGTCCCTTTTCCTTGAACTTCAACGAAATAGGAAGAAAATTTTTCCTTGTTGTTCCATACAGTTTTCATTAATGAAGGCCAAGGAGTTTTAATAGAAAGCTGACCAACTTGCCCCGGTGGGACTTCGTTAAGATCAGAGTCCAGGATCATCGCATCGATGCCGGGCAGGGGCCAGCCCATCGAACCCGGCCGGATAGGAGCATTCGGAAGATTGACTATCAGCTGTGCGCCTGTTTCCGTCATCCACCATGTATCGTGAACCCGTACGCCGAAGGCTCTTTTCCCCCAATGGACCAGTTCAGGGTTAAGAGGTTCCCCGACCGATAAAATATGCCTAAGCGAGGAAAGGTAGTGTCTTTCATGAGCTTCATCTCCAGCTGCCAAAAGCATACGGAAAGCAGTTGGAGCAGAATACCAAACTGTTACCCCGGCCTTGGCTATCAAAGAATACCAAGTGTCCGCGTCAAACCTTCCTCCATTGACTAAGATTGTCGCCCTATTCAACAAAGGTGCAAATATTCCATACGACGACCCGGTAACCCAACCCGGGTGCGCAGTGCACCAGTAGACATCTTTGTCCTTCAGGTCGAGAACCCAGCGGCCCGTCAGAGCGTGTTGGATCATGGCGCGGTGGGCGTGGAGAATACCCTTGGGTTTACCAGTTGACCCAGAAGTATAGTGGATGATAAGACCGTCTTCCAGATCCAACCAGACGGTCTGGCTTTTATTACTTACGGGGGTCTTGGAAATATCGGGAAATAATTCTTCTAGTACTATCAGGTTTTTTAAAAGCGGTAGATCGGCTTTGGGAACGCGGGAGGCAAGTTCTGAATTGGTGATGAGGAACTTTGCCCCGCAGTCGCCAAGCCTATCCCGAAGGGCGTCCTCATAAAATGCTTCAAAGAGAGGTCCGGCGACCGCCCCTGCCTTTATGGCTCCGAGGATGGCTGCGTAGAGTTCAGGGACCTTGGGTAGAAAAATAAAAACTCTGTCCCCCTTTTCCAAGCCCTTATCCTTGAGCATCTTCGCGAAATAATCCGAGCGTATTTTTAATTCTTTATAGGTCCAGGCGAAGTCCTTGGCCTGATCGATATATCTCAAAGCAATTTTATCGCCCCAGCCCATTTCTACATGACGGTCGACGGCTTCGTAGGCAAGATTGACCTTGCCACCATGTTTAAAGTTGAAAAAACTCCAAGCTTTTTCCCAGGTAAAGTCCCCACTCCAATTTTTGTCATTTTCAAGATGGGTCGGTGTAACAAGCGTGGGGGCGAGTACATCTGTCGTCATAAAAAACCTCCCGTCAAATATAATAGGTCAAATCTTCTTCGTGATGTTTAGCCAAGTCTAAAAGTTCGAGAATCTCTTCCTTAGCCTGGCCAAGCCATGGATCACCCCGATGTCTTGGACGGGGGAGTTCTACCTTCATGTCCCTCACTAGGCGTCCTGGCTGCCCCCTGAAGACCATGATTCTGTCGCAGAGGTAGAGTGCTTCATCGATATCGTGGGTTACGAGAATCATCGTGGCCTTGGATTGAGCGTGTATTTCCAAGAGTATATCCTGGAGCTGCATACGGATAAAGGCGTCGAGGGCGGAAAAGGGTTCGTCGAGTAAAAGAACCTCCGGTGTTCGTACAAGAGCTCTTGCGAGGGCGGTGCGTTGCGCCATACCACCTGAGCATTGTTTTGGGTATAAGGCTTGATAGCCATCCATGCCCACCTGTTTGAGGGCCCTTGTAACCTGGGTTCGGGCATCCTCGGGGGAAGTGTCTTTTGTTATACCGAAGAGGACATTTTCCCTGACATTGAGCCAAGGCAGAAGACGCGGTTCCTGGAAGACAAGGTTGACCCTGGGATCGAGCCCTCTAAGCGGAGAACCTTCAAGGAGGACTTCCCCCGATGAGGCTGAATCCAAACCTGAAAGAACCCTGAGGAGACTCGATTTCCCGCAACCCGAAGTCCCGAGGATTCCTACAATGGACGCCGGTTCGATATTAAAGTTCATCTCTTTAAAGGCTGACTTTCCCGAACGGAACTTTTTTTCGAGATTGGTGACTTCAAGCATTCCCGGCCTCCCCGACAGTGTCTCGCCATTTCAGGGCCTTCCTTTCAGCAAAAGCTAGAATTCCATCGGTCGCTTTTCCAACGACGGCAAAGAGAAGGATACTGGCCAGGATGATTTCTGGACGTGTGACATTTCTCCCGTATTCAAGGAGAAATCCCAACCCTTTGCTGGCACCGAGGATTTCCGCCGCAACGACGAACATCCACCCCAATCCCAAGCCCCCTCTGAGTCCTGTCCAGAAATCCGGGCTGACGGCCGGCAGATGAATTTTACTGATAAGTTGCAAGTGACTCAGTCCGAGTATCCTGCCGAGGTCGATGAGCTTTCTGTCCACCCCGGCCAGACCCGCTGTGATATTTAAATAAACTGGAAAAAATACGCCTAAGGCTATGAGTGCCACCTTGCTTTCTTCACCTATACCCAGCCAAATAAGAAAGAGGGGAACCCAGGCTAAAGAAGGTATGGAGCGGAAACCCTGAAGGAGCGGGTCGAGGGTCAGCCTGGCTTTCTCTGAAAGACCTGTAAGTATCCCGAAAAAAAGCCCAGCCCCCAAACCAAGGGAAAACCCGCCAAGCACCCTGAGAAGTGTTGAAAAGAGATGCCCCCAGAGGGTTCCTTTGACCGCAGACTCAGCAATATAAACAAGGACTGACCATGGTGAGGGTAGGGTATGGGCCGGGGCAAGTCCCGTTAAGGATGCCACGCTCCAAACAAGAACGAGGAGAGCGGGGACGATAAGTCCCCAAAGAAGTTTTGTAAGTCGTTTCATGTTTCCCTCCCCGATTTAAATTACTTGAGAGCCTGTTGGGCCCACTGCGGCTGAACTAAGGCTCTGACGGTGGCTGCCACATCAACATCGGGTTTGATATGTCCTCCGATCTGTAAAACCGAACCCGCAGAATTAAGAGCATCACTAAGGTTTTGGTCGGGCAAAGGGTTTGAAAGATCCGTCCTTTGGGTGAGTTGGAGTTCGGCGACAGCGGGGTTGATTTGAGCTTCCAGGGCAAGAATAGTCACACCCTCAGCAAGGTTCTCCTTTAAATACGCCCTGGCCCTTTCATAAAGTCGAATGACTTTTTCAACGTAAGCAGGGTAGGTTTCCGCAAATTCACTTCGGACATTGAGTACTCCGTACGTGTTGAAGTCAATGTTCCGGTAAAACAGGTTGGCACCGGACTCAAGCTCGACCCTGGCCATGTGCGGATCCAACCCCGCCCAGGCGTCCACCTGACCGCTTAACAGAGCGGTAGCTCCGTCACCGTGCTGGAGGGGTACGAGTTCTATATCCTTTTCGCTTAAGCCAACAGATGAAAGCGACCGAAGCAGGAAGATATAGGGGTCTGTTCCAAGAGTGGCGGCAACTTTTTTCCCTTTGAGGTCGGCAATCTGGGTTATCGCTGAACCAGAAGGGGCAACCAAGGCTGTCCACTCGGGTTTGGAATAGAGATAGACGATTTCTACGGGATTTCCGTTGGAAGCGCTGATAAGGGCGGCAGCACCAGCCGAAGACCCGAAGTCTATATTATCCCCTTGTAGAAAAGTCAGCGCACGGTTAGAGCCCTGGCTGAAGGTCCATTCGACGGTGATGCCCTCTTCCGCAAAGGCTTCCTCCGCCCATCCCTTAACTTTCAAAACTAGACTAGCGGGGTTGTACGTTGCGTAATCAAGTCTGATAACAGCGGGTTTTTCAGTCGAAGTTCCAGCCTGGCCGCAGGAAAGCAGAATCAGGAAGCTCATTAATAAGACGCCTGTGAATAAGAATCGGTTTTGAATCATGGTAGATATCCTCCTTTTTTGATAAAATCCATGTTCATCAACCCTACATATAATACTTGACTATGTCAATAGACATTATTAGTATTTCTGTAAGAATTTTTTATAAAGGGGAAAAATCATGGCCGAAACCTTGATTGTGACGGAAAATGGATCAAAAAAGCAGATTTATGAAGAATTGGTACCCCAAATTCGGGCATTGACCCAAGGGGAGAACGACCTTGTGGCGAATTTGGCGAATATTACCGCCGCAATTAAACAGACCCTGGGTTTTTTTTGGGTGGGTTTTTACCTTGTTAAGGGTGAGGAATTGGTTCTAGGACCCTTTCAAGGCCCGATTGCTTGCACCAGGATAGCCTACGGCCGGGGCGTCTGCGGTGTAGCCTGGCGGGACGCTGTTACCGTTATTGTTCCAAATGTTGAAGAGTTTCCGGGGCACATAGCCTGCTCCTCGGCTTCCAAGTCAGAAATCGTCGTCCCCATAACACGCGCAGGCAGTGTGGTAGGAGTTCTCGATGTCGATGCCGATGTCCTGAACGAGTTCTCCGAAACCGATAAGGAATTTCTGGAGGAAATTTGCAACGAAATTCCCTGGT
>DYOB01000113.1 GCA_020720765.1 Borreliella garinii | reverse complement strand
AAGTATCACACAGTTCAACCTCATGTAAATTCCTGCGGTCTCAAGCGCAACAGGCCCCTAGGTTGGAATCTGCTGCTCGCCTCTGGCAAAGAGTAGAAAATCCTGACTTTGTTCCTCGGTAATCACCCCGTCTTCCACCAAAACCGGTAGGAATTCGTCGAGGGTCATAAAGGATTTGAGATGGATCCCAAGCCGCTCCATATCGAACCGGCCTGCCCGCCCCCTCTCGACAAGGACGACCAAGGATTCCACTTTAAGTCCTGCTAACCTGAGAACTTGCAGGGCCTCTTCCTTGCTTGCTCCTGTGGAGATCAAATCATCGAGCATAACCACGGTATCCCCGACCTTCCAGACGCCTTCCACAGGACGACCTGCGCCGTGAAGCTTCGGGGGGATGCGAGGGTAGATCAAAGGCTTACCGACTTCCAAACTGGCAGCAGTGCCTAGTGGAAGGGCGGCTATAGGGAGAGCCGCAATTTTATCGTACTCCAAGTCCTTCAGCAGAACCTTGAAAGCCCTGCCTATATCCTTCAGAAGCAGGACATCGGAACCCGCTAGGCGGAGGTCGATGTAGAAGGGGCTCTTGGCTCCGGACTTCAGCGTAAAATCACCCTCCTGAAAACAGCCGAGTCGAACCAACCCTCGTATGATCCTTGCTTTCAGCCCCTTGGTCTTTTTCTTTAAACTCACGCCCGGATGGAGAGCTGCCGTTTTGGGTCTTTTTTCATTGAGCTGGTCCCTCAGACGTTTTGCGACCTGTTCGGGGTCACCCGACTCGCTGATTTCGCGGCTGACATTGGCCAAAAGTCCCAAACCATCCTTTCGGACACCGGCGGCAACAGCCTCCTCAGCACTTCCGCCCTGCGCTCCGATACCTGGTGAAAGAAACCAGGCGTCGGGGAGGTGTTTTCGGATTCTGGCCAGGGCAACCGGTTCATTTCCCGCCACGACCAAGCCCAAGCGAGGGGACCACGAAGCGATGGTCTTGGCTACGTGAAGGTACAAGGGAACAGAACCCGTCTTCACTCCTTGAATCTCTTCCGAGGATGGATTGCTCGTTCTGGCGAGCATAAAAACCCCCTTCCCCGGGTAGGCTAAAAACGGGTCGACGGAATCGCGGCCCATGTAGGGTGCGAGGGTTACCGCGCCGGCCTTCCAGTACTCAAAGATCGATTTGGCGTAGGCTTCCGCGGTGGAACCGATATCACCGCGCTTAGCGTCGAGGATGACCGGAATCTCGGGCGGTATGATTTGCATAATCGTGTGAAGAGCTTCCAGCCCGGGTAAGCCCCAGGCTTCAAAGAAAGCAATATTTGGTTTGTAAACCGCCGCGAATTTCTCTGTTCTCTCGATCAGAGCGACGGATTGGGCTATCAGGGCGGTCCTGGGATCGTCCTCCTGTTCGCGCCTTAAACGCGGGTCAATTCCTACGCAGAGAATGGAATCGAGATAGTTGATTCTATCGGTAATTTTTTCCCAAAAATCGGATTTCAATGGTGGTGGCCCCCGGGACCGTGGACATGTCCGTGTTCGAGTTCTTCAGCGGTAGCTTCACGGACATCCATCACTTCCACTGTAAAATTCAAATCAAGACCGGCGAAGGGATGGTTGCCATCGATGGTTATTTCATCCTTGTCGACCTTGAGGACACGCACGCTTCTGAGTTCGTCGTCCTCGTCGGCGTAGGTGAATTCTAGCCCTTCGTGAATTTCCATATCTTCTTCAAACTGGTCCCTGCCCACTACCTCGATAAGTTCCTCATTTCGAGGGCCGTAGGCCTGTTCGACCTTGAGCTTGACGTCCAGCTTGTCGCCTTTCTTTTTACCTTCGAGCTTTTCTTCAAGCACAGGGAGAATTGTTTCGGTACCCTGGATATAAGCAAGGGGTTCATCACCGTAGGAACTGTCGAGTTCCTTCCCTTTCACATCTTTTACAGTGTAGTGTATCACCACAACCGACTTTTCTTGAATATTCATTTTGCCTCCTGTAAAAGTCTAACTGAAAAACCTTTCCGGGTAAATCGTCCCCTTTAAGGTTCTTTAGCAGCGGTCACCCTGGTAGTTTTTGAGTAGACGCTGAATAATGAGTTGTACCAAGGCAAACCCGAATTTCGGGTTTTGGTACCACAGGCGTTTAACGTGATCCTCGTCGATGGTGTAAGACTCGAGTTCGGTCTGGCAGACCGCCGTCGCTGTACGTTCCTTAAATGGGCTGAATACACCGATTTCCCCGATAACATCCGAGGGTCCGGCGTGGGTCCCCAGCTCCGAGAATTCCACCGTACCCTTCTGGATGTAATAGAGCTTATCCGCCGTATCGCCTTTTGCAAAAAGAACCGTACCGGACGGATAAACCTTCTTTTCCATAAAAGGGATCAATGCCTTTAGGTTTCCGTCCCCTTTGCTCGCCTCTTCGACATTCCGGATCAGCCTTTTTATCTGGACCAATCTCAGAATATTGAGGGGTAAAAGGACAGTATGGAGAATCAGCACCGAATAGGGTCCGCCGTTAAAAATACCGAAGAGGATGAAGAGCACATTACTTGTGATGGAAAAAAGACGAAGGGAGGTGATAGTCTTCATCGAAAGGCTGATTAGGACCATCGTGCTGGCAGCGTAGCTCAGCATCTCGACAGCAATTTTAATGATTTCCTGAAATGTCATGGCGAACCCCCTAAAAACGATTGCTCACAACATAATTGAAAATCAGGCCTTAGGGTAGAGTCCTGAAGGATTTCCGCCGCTCCACATAGAGGCGAGGTAGAGAAAAAGTTTAGCTGCCCGTAGCTTGGGGTAATGGCCATGGAGCAGGTCCATGATCATGGGATGTGTCCTGTGAAATCCCAATCGCGTGAGAATCAAGTCTGCCTCCATCGGGGCCTTTTTCCCCAAGCCGGGAAGAATGCGGGGATGCTTCCATTCACTTTGAAGCGCACCAAATAAGCCTTCTTGGTGGGGCAGATCCATGGCATCGACAGTTGCTATAAGGTCTGAATACTTTTCAAGGACAAGACCTGTGAGCTGTCTCGGTGTGTAAACCTCCATCCTTTCTATTTCAAGAGCCTCGGCGGCAGCTTCAAGTAGAAAACGGGACGGGACTTTATAGAAACGAAATTTATGTGGTAAACAACGTTCCCAAGGGGTGAGATTTGCCGGAAGACTGTCGGAAAAGTCATCACTCCTGAGTATCCTTTCCCAAGTACGGTACCAGCCCTTTTCCCGTCTTAGGTAATAAGTTTCACCCTCCAAACGGCTAAAGGCCTTGAGCGTATCAAGGTAGCCCATGGTCTTGTAGCGCCACAGAAATTCAGGACGGAAATCGAGCACGTGTCCGAGGTTTTCCGAGTTGCGGATATAAATCGCTTCACCCCCCCATGGGTCGATATTCCGGTGAAACCCCACCCCGCCAACATCCACGACGATGAGTCTTCTGTAACCCCTTGTGCGCGCCGTTTCAACGGGGACATTGTCGTAGAGCCCTCCATCCAGATAGGTGTTCTTTCCGATCTTCGTCGGAGTGAATCCTGGAAAGGTCGTTGAGGCCATTAAATAGTCGGCAAGTTTTCCTGGCGGGGTTTCCCTCGCAAAAACGATGTCGGGTCCGAGCTTACTCGCGTTAAAGGTGATAATGCCGAAGTCCAACTTTGCCTTCCGGAGGACTTCGGGGCGGATCTGGTCATGGACCATTTTTTTCAAGGGGCTTGAATCAAGTTTTCCCTGACGGCGTAGGACCCTCCAAAGGAGTTCAAAGGTTTTTAAATCGCTGTTTTCAGATTTTGGAGGCTGGAAGTTATCAGGGATTTTCAGGATATCTTTTAATTGAATGGAGTTCCAGGTGCTCTTGGCTTTTTCATAATCATTTTGAACCATCCACATCCCGTTGACAGCCCCAATGCTTGTCCCGATAACCGCTTCAAGGGTTATCCGCATTTCCTTCAGGGCGGTCCAAACACCGAACTCGTAGATACCCTTAGTACCTCCACCACCGAGGACGAGACAGTATTTTTTTCTGAAAATCGGAAAATCGATCATCACTGCACCTGCACAAAAACTATATCACCGCCGATGGGAAGTCTCATTCCTGAGGTGTTTTCAGAAATCTGGATAACCACCCTGCGGCCGTTGATTTCCGTTAGGACACCTTTGGCCAGAACTTGGGTTTGGTCTGTGGGTCTCCTGATTTCGATATTAAGGCCTACACCGACTTTTTCAGGACTTGTTAAAATCTCGGCGTTGACCCTTGTTCCAACCGCGCTGATAACCGGACCCAGAAGCTGAAAAGCAGCTGTCTGTACGGGAGTTTCCTGTGCACCGCGGATGCTTAAACGCTGGACACTCTCGACGACCGTCTTAAAATTATCATCGGTGGAGGAAAGGTTTCTAATCTCCGTACTCAATTGGTCACCCCGGCCGCTGGTGCCCTCCAGGTAGCTGGTAAGTTTTAACACGTCGGTTAACGCAGCGGCACGCGCACGGACCACGTCCCCCGGTTTCAAGGCAATCGCTTCCTGCGCCTCGGAGAGTTCGCCGAGGATGGACCTGAAGTCGGGGAAAAGCGTCACCCCATCCTCCCTTTCCATCGACTCAGCCAGCATATCCCTCACGGCATTGATCCGCGAAACATTCGGGGCTCCGGGAAGCGACTGCCGGGTCTGGGCTACTGCGGACTTCCACCCCTCGCTTAAACGCAGGGTTTTCGCCTTATATTCTTCCAATGTTTTAAGCTCTGTTTTGAGTTCTGAAACCGAAGTTTCCAGTTCGCGAATACGGAGCGCGGAGGTCTCGTCCGAGGCAATGGTCGGAGGCTGCTGTTTCAAGGCTGCGAGCTGTTCGTCCAAATCTTTCAGGGTCGTCTCCAACTCGGTGATGCGTGTCTGGGCCGTTTCCAGGGCTTTTGTACCTGTTTCATTAAGAGCATTCAACCTTTCGATTTCCGCCTTAAGTTCTTTTTCAACTTCTTCGGCGGGAAGGCGGGTCGTGTTGAGGCTGGCTTCCAAGGCCCGGGCCACACCTTCACGGAGTTCAATCTGGGCCTCGGCAGCATTTGCAGGGGCAATGGCCTCAAACAAACGTTCCCAGCCTTTTTCCGGACCCAGGGTCGAAAAATCCTGGACCGCGGTCCTCACCAATTCCAGGTAGGCGGCCTCCTGTTGTACTTTTTCGCGGGTGCGGTCCGCCTGGTCCAAGGCTCTGATTCCCTGGACAGCCTCGCTGACCTCGGAAATCAACCCAACCGCCTCAGCGAGGATATCCCTTCTCTGCGCGGGCTGTTCCCGGGCACGCAGGACGAGTTCTTTGAGCCGGTCCAAGGAGGGATCATTGGCAACGACTTGACCAACCTCCTGCACGGAGATTTTCCCCAAGGCGGAACGTATCGCGCCGGAAGCCGCCTGGAAAGTTCGTATCCTTCGCGCAAGGTTTTCTGTGGCTCCTTCCAGCGAGGAGGCGAGCGTACGGTCTAAAGAATCGAGGGCTGTCAGAGCCTCAGCCCCGGAAGTTCCAAGTCCCGTCTTTACCAAATCCAAACCGGCTTCTAGCCTCTGAAAAAGCTCCTGGTCCGTTGAGCGTTCATCGGACAAACGTTCGAGGTAGGCCGCTTGTTCGGTCAATTGAGTTTCCAGGTTTGAAATCTTTCCCTCGTTCCTTGCCTCGGCCTCTCGCCTTGCCGCATCCTGGGTTGACTGGGCTGTGGAGAGCTGATTTTGCAAGACGCTCAGTTGGGCTTCCCTCTGGGCGAGTTCGGCCTGGGCTTCCTGGCGTAAACGTTCGAGATTCTGGTTCAATTCGCTGTTTTTTCGGTCTTCAAACTCTTTCAGTCTGCGGTCTATCTCAGCCTGGGACACCCCTTGTTGGGAGAGTCTAGCGCGTTCGGTCGCGAGTTCCTGGCTCAATTCTTGTTTTAACTGTTCTTCACGGTTCTTCAGCTGGGTTTCATACTGACCCGCCAACTGGTCTTTTTCTTCAGTGAGGCGGGAAAGGTCGCCCTGGATTTTATCTATTTCCGCCTGCTGCTCTTCGATCTTTTTCTGGGACTCTTCCAGAAGCTTGGTTATCAAGCGTCCTTCGAGGGAAAACTGCTGGGCACTTTGTGTACGGATTTCCTCAGCCCTCTGGTCAAAATACCACCTGGCACCGAAAAACCCCGCCGCAAGGAGTCCGAGGCTGAGAAGATTGACGGAAAGGGGAAACCACATCCCGAGCTTCACCTTTTTCATTTCGAGTTTTTCCGAACTCGTATCGATCCTTCGGGTGGTTACGAGTTTCTGGATTTCTTCGAGGATTTCCTCACGTTCTCTATCGTTTTCTACGTCTTGGTCCAAGATTATCCACCTTTCCCTTACTTATCGGCATTTTAAGGACATTTTTAGTATTCTATAGTAATATATCACCATGGGCATTCGATTTAAGATCATCCTGACCGTCATTCCCCTCCTGATCTCGACATTGTTGGCGTCGGGGCTTATTTCAAGTTTCAGCGCTGAGGCCGGCCTGACGCGGATTGCGGTGAATTTTCTCAGTTTCAAGGCCGAAGAGCTTAGTAAAAACGCCGACAGCCAGTGGGCCATCATCACCGAAAACAACCTCGACGAGACCGAAGAATTTGTTTCGGCGGCTAAGAAGGCGGTAGAATCCTTCGCAAAATCCCTGATCAAATCACCGACGGAACTCATTTTTGCGATTGATCCCGACGGAAACCTGGTCATGGGCACAAAGGAAGTGGTTCTGACCGAAGAAGAGAAGAAAATTCTGAAAGAAAACTTCGAGAAGAAAATTTCGGGCTGGAATTCGGTCAACGTTGCAAGCGTCGGTATGGTGGGACAATTCCTGATTTTTGAACCCTGGAACTGGTATATCGGCGTCGTTGAATCCCAAACCACTTTTTTTTCAGACGTCGAGGCTATAAGGCTTCAGAATTATGCCATCCTTGGGATCAGTGCGTTTATCGGAATCATCATCCTTTTCGCCTTCGCCAACTACCTCACCTCGCCTATCAGTAAAATGGTTAACGCCATGAAAAAAATAATTTCAGAAAATAATTTGAGCGCCCGAGTTGAAATCCAGTACAGGGACGAGATCGGCCATATGGCGCAGACTTTTAACCTGATGGTGGCCGAGTTGGAGAAGGCCACTGTTGAAATCAAGAATTTCGCCCTCCAATCCGTCGTGGCGAAAAAGAACGAACAGAAGATCCGCAATATCTTTCAAAAGTACGTTCCAAAAAACGTTATCGACTCCATCTTCGCCCACCCCGAAAAATCCCTCGTGGGGGAGAACCGCAACCTTGCAGTGCTTTTCTCCGACATCAGGAGTTTTACAACCATTAGCGAATCCATGTTTCCCGCTGAACTCGTTGCCAACCTCAACAGATATTTCAGCGCGATGGTCGACATTATAACGGCAAATAACGGCATTGTGGACAAGTACATCGGGGATGCCATTATGGCTTTTTATGGGGCTCCGCTTGCAAGCGAAAACGACGCCCTTCTCTGCGTCAATTCAGCCTTGGGCATGATCGACGCCTTGGATGAATTCAACCGTCAGCAAACCCTTGAAGGAAAAGTCAATTTTCAGATTGGGGTTGGAATCAACTACGGTGAAGTCACGGTTGGAAACATTGGCAGTGAAAAGAAGATGGACTATACGGTTATCGGCGACACGGTCAACCTTGCCAGCCGGCTGGAAAGTCTAACCAAGAAATACCACGAGCAAATCGTGTTCTCTGAATTTGTGTACCAGCATGTGGGGCGTTACCTGTACTGCAGGCTCCTGGACAAGGTAGCAGTGAAAGGAAAAACCAAGGGCGTGGGGCTGTATACGGTCCGCAGGGAAATAACGGAGCAGGAAAAAATAGGCTGGGCGCACTACCACTCGGGTTTGAACGCCTATTACGACCGCGATTTCAGGGCCGCTATGGGGCATTTCCAAAACACGCTGAGCCATTTACCCGAAGATTATATGGCTAAGGAAATGTTAAGCCGTTCGGTAGAATACCAGAAAGATCCGCCTCCCATAGACTGGGAAGGTGTGGAAATCCTCCACGAAAAATAATGATCAAGGTTCTTGAAAAATGAAAAGATGCATTGG
>DYOB01000013.1 GCA_020720765.1 Borreliella garinii | reverse complement strand
TGAAACGGGGTAGCGGTTAATCTGCGGATAACTTTGCTTTGTGTTCTATGAGTTCTTTGTGGCTATTGAATCAGTGCTCGATATATGGATTGAACAGGTTCCAATATCTCCATATTATCCATTATCTCCAGAGTGTTACACCCCATCACCCGCCCGATCATAAACCCGCGCAGGCTTTAGAATTTTAGCCACGGGTTTTGCTTCGCAAAGGTCACATGGCCTGCACACACCCGCCTTCGGCTTAGCCGCGCACAGAGCCCAGAGGTACAGGTAAGAGACCAACGCACTCCCCCGGGAGGCTGGTTTGTGAGCATATAACAGGTTCCAAAATCGCTAAATACTCATTTATCTCCATCCATTTCCCGCCCGCAATTTATCCCTTTCATTTTTAAACGGATATTCTTTCTTCCATACCCTCATTTTTATGAATTTTTTCATTTAAACCCTGTTTTTTTTATGAACCTGATGTAGACTTATCCTAGGAGAAATTATGAAAAATGTACTCTTCTTAACTGCGGTATTTTTGCTAAACTTATCTTGTGTTCTGCAGGAAAATGAAACTTCAACACCCCTGAGTCTCACCATCGGCAACGATGACTCCCGAGCGGTCAGCTTCCCGGGAACCCGGTTTACCGACCTGGAGCAAGTGGAGACGCTGGTTCTCACCGTGATGAACCCGGACGGTGATGTGATAAAAGAATCCACCCTACTTAACCCCACCTTTCCTTCCCAATTTAATCTGGATTTAGAATCCGGAAAGCCATACTTGCTTAAAATCGAGGCATTTAATTCTGAACCTACTGTGCTAGCGCTTAACTACCGCACTGTCTTTCTTGACGGAACACAACAAACCCTTAGGATGCCTTTGATGGCAGGGTTGCGAAATCTTCATGATACATTTGATGGAGCTACTGTTACCACGAAAGGCCTGGAAATTAGAGCTGTATTTATGTCTAGTCCGGGTACGCTTTACTTTACCCCCACTTCAGATCCTATCCTAGGAAGTTCCTATAGTATTAATGGTAATTCATGGATTCCAAAAGAAGTAGAAAATGGTGAATATAATATAGATATTACATACTCACCTTTTCCCACTGTCTTAAGAATACGGTTTCCCGATGGCGTAGGGGGTTTTTACATGTATGTAATGACAATTATTTAAGGTATGGGTTAAAAATTAAACTAGAAAATATACTTTTCATTTGGTTTTCTAAGTGTTACCTTGAAGTGTATGCATCCGTCGGATGCGCCCGTTAAATTGAATGAAGGATGGTGTATGAAAAAAGCGATGGTGGGCTTTCTGCTGGCGGTTGCCGGCATCCTGACTGCCCAGAATAACCATGTAGTGGATGGCTTCCTGGCCCGCGAGGTTGCCGACTTTGATACTGCTGCTTACTTATTATTTGTGGGTTCGGGCCAGCTGCCCGAAACAGCCACCCCCGCAGAGGCAAGAGCGAAGGCTCTTGAAGCAGGTTGGGGAATCACAGAGACTATTGCCGCCAAACCCCTCGATGCAGGGACCTGGGCACACATGCTTCTTAAGGGACTGGGGATCAACGGTGGGTTGATGTACTCCCTTTTCGGTGGCGGCTGGTACGGGTATAAAGAGGCCAGTTACCGGTCTTGGTACCCGGCGGGTTTTTCCGCGGGAAGAGTTCTCAAGCCCTACGAAGCCATTCAAGCCCTGAACTCGGCTATGGAACTACAAGCCAGCCGAAAGGAGGCCGCCAGTGAATAAAATCATCCTTGCTTCCTTGGTCTTATTTGGGCTGTCCAGTCTCGGTGCCCAAGATTTCGGCGGAATCCTAAAAAATAGCCTTGTTCTGGACGCAGGCTCCGAGGGGCTCACCGACACCCGTGATAGCCTGGGCCTTCAACTCTGGGCGGGCTACGAATCCCAGACCCTCCTTGTCAGGCTTCAAGGCACCTTCACGTACCAGTATTTCCAGGAATCCTCAACTAACCGCCTGATTCCAGAACTCGACCTTGCCTACCTTAAATTAGCATTTCCAGGCTTTCCCGGAGAGGGAAACCAGGCACTTCTTGCCCTTGGAAGATTGTCCACCAGCGACCCCAGCAGGCTCTTTCTCGATTCGGTCCTTGACCAGCTGGATTTCACCATGAAACTGTCCGATTTCTCTTTTAGAATTGGGACAGGGTACAATGGACTTATCAGTAAGTACACCTCGGACCTGGGTTATAACCTGACGGATTCAGCTGATCAAAACGACACAACCCGCTATTTATCCAGCCCCAGACTTCTCGCTTGGTTTTGGACAGGCTGGAAACCCAACCCAAACCACTTACTCTATGTCGGTTATATCCGCCAGCAGGACCTGCGTGCCGTTGCACAGCCGGACCTTGTGCTTCCGGCCGAGGGTGATTTTGTCTTCGATCCTTCCAAATCCGGTCTCTTTCACACCAACTATTTCCAGGTCGATTATAGGTTTCTCGAGTTCGGCTGGGGTCTCAGCTTTAATCTCGGAGGTGTTCTGGGACAAGGCGCAAGCCTTTCTTACATAGCCGGAGACCAGTACAAGTTGATTCCCCACCTTGGTTATATGCTTTACCTCGGGTCTTCGTGGGATTCCTCTGATAAGGCGTTAAGGGTTTCCCTCAACGGCCTTCACTCTTCAGGCGATACCAACAAACGCCTGCAGTTTGACGAGGGAGCAACCATCAACGAAGAACTCACAACTCTGTCAACCTTCAAGTCGGCCTCGGCCCCCGTTTTTTCACAGATTTTCAACCCCAAGCCCGGCAACCTCTCGCTTTTTAAACTCAGATTTTCTCACCAGCCTTGGATTTCAAGTTCGGACGACGCCGCAAAGGGTTTGATGTACTCCACAGAGGTGGCAAGCTTTTTTAGGTCCAATACGGGTCCTATCAGCGCCGCAAACACCAACCCGCTTTCGGTCTCATCCTATTTAGGAACGGAGATTGACGCTGGTGTTAATTGGCGACCCATGTCCGACCTTGGTTTAGCGCTAAACCTGGGATTCTTTTTTCCAGCGGTAGCCAGCGATGGTGTGTTTGAAGGGATTCGTCCCGATATGGAACAACAGACAAGTTTCACTTTAAGTATCGCGTTTTAAGGAGGCTTTCATGCAACGTTTATTATTATTGGGTGCTTTTGCACTCGCGGGTTCTCTCGTGTTCGCGCAGGGAACAATCACCGAACTCCGGGGTAAGGTGGAAATCCAGCTACCCGGCCAGACCCAGTGGCAGGCCGCGACCCAGGGCATGAGGGTTCCTCTCAATGCCATCCTGTCTACGGGTTTTAATTCTTCGGCCAGTATCCGTGTTAACGCCAGCACTGTAAGGCTGAGGGCTATGACCCGTGTGGCCCTTGAAACCCTGACCACACAAAACGGCATGGAAACAACAGACTTAAGGCTCAACGTCGGAAGGGTCAACGCCGAAGTCCGAAGAACCGAGGCAAGTGAGATCCGTTTCACCGTTCGTTCACCCCAGGCAACTGCATCTGTGAGGGGAACTGATTTTGATATGGATATGTTCAGACTCCACGTTGACGCAGGACTAGTTGATTATGACTTAGGACAGGGTGCCCAGTCCATTCCCGGCGGTTCTTACAGCCTGGTAGCAGGTTTGGGTGAAGTTACCCCGGCACAGGACTCGCTGGATGAGAAGTTTCTTCTGCGCTTCGGCCCCAACCGGTTAAGAAGGCTCAGAGAAATAGGCTGGAGACCCGATGCAGGATTCGGCGGTTCCAGTAAGATAAAAGTCATCATAGACTAAACTTTGTTGCTTCAAGCCTTTCAGCGTTTTTTAAAGTCCGTCCTTATAGGCTTGGCCAATGTTATCCCCGGAGTAAGCGGGGGAACCATGGCCGTGCTTACGGGGGTTTATGAAGACCTGGTTGCCTCCATCGGAAAACTCAACCGCCCCCGGTTATGGGGCGAACAGGTTCCCATTTTGGGCCCGGTCTTTGCTGGGGTTACTGTCGGTATCCTCGGTTTTTCTAAACTCATCCTTGTCTCCCTTGAACTAGTTCCCGAACCAACGGGGCTTCTCTTCGTCGGGTTGGTGGCCGGCGGAATTCCCTTCCTGTGGAAACTTCTCAAGTCTTCCAACCCTGGCGTCCGGGCGTGGATAGGTTTGATTGTGAGTTTACTAATCGTGGCATCGTTTTCCTTCATCACAGCACCGGATAAAAACTCTTTGGAAATCATCACGGACCGAAGTTGGCCCTTTCTAGTTATAATGTTTTTCGCGGGGATGGTTTCTGCTTCGGCCATGGTCGTTCCCGGCATCAGCGGGTCCTTTCTTCTCATAATGCTGGGCTACTACACGACAGTTTTCTCCTCGGTCGTTTCTCTTGATTTCCTTCTTCTCGTACCCTTCGGTCTCGGAGCAGTTTTGGGAATCTGGATTGCCTCCCGCTTGATGAGTTGGCTCTTCAAAAAAGTTCCGGATCTCGCCTACGGGGTGATTTTCGGCCTCGTCCTTGGCAGCCTTTTTCCACTTCTACAAAAGTCTTTTCTTGCAACATCTCAAACCACTACGCGGGCAACTCTGGGTGACTGGACCCTGCTAGTCGACATTGTTGCGGTTCTCTTGGGTGTACTGTTAGGTTTTTTTCTTGGAAATCGCCCGGAAAAACAAAAAAATATTCCAGAAGACAAGCAAAACTAGATTTTTCCTCCTTATTCACCATAGGAGGAATGTATGCAATGGTTTCACGAATGGCAGCGTCACAGGGAACCCGAAGTCCCCGCCCTCTGGAGTTCGGGGTGGGCCGAGGCGGTCCTCGCGCTTTTCCCAGCCCTGCTCCATCAAAAACTCTTTGACTGGGCCGTCCCTTCAGGCAACTCCCTCAATCTATTTCTCATTCTCGGGCTTCTCTTTCTTGCTGAAACTTTTACGGCCCTCGCATCGGGTCTCGGCGATATCTTAGGCGGTCTGAGATCCGAGAGGCTTGAGGAAGGTTTAAAAAGCAACCTGATAGAAAGGGTGTTGAACTGGCCTCAGAAGGCCCTGGACTCCTTAGGTATAGGCCAATTTTTCAAAGGTCTCGACGATGCCGCCCACCTTGCAGGACGCGGACACGCTCTTGGTGCGCTCTCTGCCAAGTATCTACCGGGTGCCGTTACAGCCATCCCCATGATGTTTCTTGTCGCCTGGCCACTGGCCCTTCTACGGATTGCACTCCTTCCTTTGAACTGGAAACTCGGGGGGGCCTTCGCCAGCCGTGACCAAGAGATGGAACGTGCGGTTTGGGAGAGAAGCAACCTCTTCCACACCCAGTTCCAGGAAGCCTACGAAGGTCTGAGGAATATTAAGGCCCTTTCTGCTGAAAATACAGTTTTCAGGGAATTGCGGTACAGTCTCTTGAATGTGCGAGAGAAGGCTGGTGAAAGAAGGAATTGGAACGCCTTCTGGTCCTTTTCCGCCCAGCTGCTCGCACAGTTCGGGTCGGTCCTTGTGTTTTTCACTGCGGCCTGGATGATGGCGAACAACCATTTGAGTTTCGGCCGGTTTATGGCCTTTCAAGTCCTCAGCGCCCAGGGCATTCTCAGCCTCGGAGGACTCCTGGGTGTTGCTAAAACCCTCTTTCAAACCCAAAACCCTAAAGCCCGCTACTCTGATCTGCTTAAAGTAGAAATAGAAAAGAGGCGCACACCGGCTTTCTATATCGCTGGCCGGCCTCCTCTCGTGCAGGCTCGTCAAGTTTCTTTAAAGTATCCTACGGGGGCAGAAGCCTTGCGCGGTGTGGATCTCACCCTTTGGCCAGGGGAAAGGATAGCCTTTGTAGGCCCATCGGGTTGTGGGAAATCGTCCTTGCTTCAGCTCATCCTCAACCTTTACCCAGCCACAGGCGGTAGACTACTTTGGGACGGAATCGAATATTCCCAGGTCTCGCCTTCTTACCTAAGAAAACAGATGGCGGTGGTTCTTCAGGACAACGCCGTTTTCTCCAACACGATTGCCCACAACCTCACCCTCGGAGACCGGAGCTACCGCATCCCTGAAATGGAAGAAGCCCTTGAGCGGGCTGGACTTTTGGAAACAGTTAGAGACCTCCCCGAAGGCATCCACACCCTTTATGGTGCCAATGGGGTCAAACTCTCGGGAGGACAGAAACAGCGATTGGCTTTAGCCCGGGCCTTTTTGCGGAAACCCCGTCTACTCATTCTCGATGAGGCCACCAGCGCATTAGACAACCTCACTGAAACATTTGTGCAAGATTCACTTGCGGCCTTGGATAAAAATACTAGCGTCATAACCGTAGCACACAGGCTCTCAACGGTGAGAGAGGCTTCCTGCATTTATGTTATGGAATCCGGCCGCATTGTAGAAACAGGTAACCACGGTTCCCTGCTCGGGTTAGGCGGACTGTATTCTAGACTCCACAGCACCTCAGAACCGGAGGGAATCCTATGCAACTAAAACGCCGAAGTTATCCCAAACATGTACCCTTTTCAGCGAAACTTCCCTTGGTTCTGCTTCTGCCTGGTATACTATTTTTTACGGGGTGGGTGCTGATGCCTGAAATGGCCTACGTCAATGGTGTTCTGGAACCCGCAGAATTTCTTCCACTATCGTTCCCGGAATCAGGCGTTCTTGATTTTTCAAGGCTTCTTCTCAACTCGACACTGGAACAGGGGGATCTGATTCTTCGTCGGGACTCGCACCAACTCGAAGAGGAACTGGTACACAGCGAAGAAGAGAAAAAGAGCGCTGAAATCCATCAGGAGAGATTGATCAGGGAACTTGATAACCTCGACCTTGGGGCCCGTGAACTTCAAAAAGTCACTCAGAGAGAAAAATTTAGTATGGAGAGGTTGGTACGAGCCGGGGTAAAAAGTTCAAAAGAATTCGAAGACCTCCTTCGGATCAGACAAGTTGAAGGGGAAGCATCTGTTCGGGCAAGGAATGAACTCCGCAAAGAAATCCAAAACCTTGATGTTATCGTTCAAACCAACCGGGAAAGGTCACGGCTCCTCGAAGAACGAATCAGGAAGTCATCCTTGGTTGCCCCTTATAACGGCAAGATAATCCGTAACTTGATGATGGAACCTTCCAAGCCCTTTCTGGGCCACTCTCCCGCACCTGGTGAATTTTGTGAAGCCGGCGAGGTTCTAGGTTACTTCGGCAGGAACTCCGCCCTCCGGCTGCGACTCACCATCCCGGAACTTTACCGCGATAGAGCGGCCCTAGGTTTGAGGGTTACCTTCTCGCCCGTGGGATACCCGGTAAGCCGTCATCGGGAATTGTCGGGGTTAATCCTGTCCATGGAACCTTCCCCGCAGCCGGGACTTTTCTGGGCCGTGGTGGAACCCGAATCAAAGTACCTCGAACTCTATATGCAGGAAGCAGGTATTGACCCTTCTCAACTCTGGGGTTTAAGCGTAACAGCTCGCATCGAACTTCCCTCCCGCCCAGTACTCGACAGGTGGTTCGACCTATGAAAAATCTATTAGTCCCAATAATTACTTTTATTGGCTTCTTACTTGGTGCTCAGGAAAAAAATATCGAATGGGAGGAATGGTGCGATACTTTACTCTATGGGAAAAGGGCTGAGGTACTTTGGGAAAATGTCTCTGCACTCAGACCTCAAGAGTCGAAATATTTTTCAGGTCTCTTTACCATTAAAGCAAACGTCGAAGAAGGAAAGCCGGTTTGGAACTCCTCCCCTTTCACCATCCCGGTTCTAAAGAATACTCTGGCTTACCGTGATGGAGGTCTCGTCTCAGAACTCGCCTTTTCTGCTTCTGGAACAATTCCT
The DNA here is from genome assembly GCA_020720765.1 of Borreliella garinii. Taxonomy (GTDB): domain Bacteria; phylum Spirochaetota; class Spirochaetia; order JABEVK01; family JABEVK01; genus DYOB01. The sequence continues at coordinate 30,968 of DYOB01000013.1, read as the reverse complement.
GGAAGTGATGTTGAAAAACTAGGGTTAGCCCTCGAAGGGAATTTGGGGCTGACTTGGTATCTTCATCCTGTCATCAACCAGGAAAAACGTAAGTCTTTAGAATGGGGGTTGTGGGAAAGCGAACGCCGCGACTTGGAAGCGCAGTGGAAGATGGAAACTCTTTCTCTTTTTATGGACTGGATACGTACAGAAAGAGAACTCGCCACCGCCCGCAAGCTTTTGGTGTGGCAAACTGTCGAACACGACTCTGCTATAGCCATGGCCGAGGAAGGGTACTTCTCTAAAGAAGAGGTTGAAGTCCAGGAAATGGAACTTCATAGGTCCCTAGTAAACGTTGAGGTGAGGTTCAGATCGCTACTCAGCCTTCAAGCTCGGTTGGAATCAGAGGGATGGAATGATTTTTCCCGAAAACCTGCACTCGGCTTCATTACCCTTCCGCAAGGGGGTGAGATGATACTCCGTGAGTATTGGGAGCAAAAGCTCTTGGAGGCGGATATTGATTCTCAGCTTGCCGAGGAGGGGGCACGCATTTTTACCTCCATCAATTGGGAAACCCTGACGGCTCCTTTTTCGCCTGTTACCGCGGAACCGATGCATTCAGGTTCACTTACCTTACAGGTTGAGCTTCCTTATGGTGAGGCCGATTCCACCCCGCGTAACCTCACTCGACTTCACCTTGCGGAAGCGAAACGTGTCTTTGCAGAAAGAGAAACCGCTAGGTTGCTCCAGAACATGAAAAACACCGAGAATGCACTCATAATCCGGATTGCATCAATGGAAAACGAGGTTCGTCTGCTACAAATCTTGTCAGATCGACGAAAAAACGAGGAAAAAGAGGGCCTAGGAGGAAAAATGAAAGCCCTGCAAGCTGAAAGGGAATACCACCTGGCCCTGGATAATTTATATGAACTCAGGGAAGAGCTCTATTTTATCCGTATGAAACAGAAAATTATCCGTGACGCTGTGGTTAAATTATGATAGGATATTCCTGTGAAAAAGACCTTAACCCTCTTAATCAGTCTCGCCTTACCGGTACTCCTTTGCGGCCAGGACATTGGCCCTCTACCCCTGGAAGGGCCCTTATACGAAGGAAACCACCAGGACCTCGTTTTTTCTTCAAGACCATCCTTTGGTCGCCTTAGGGACATTTTCATCCTTGCAGGACGTTCCCTTCCCAGTTCGGTCGGACCAATAACCAGGGAGGAGATTTTCCTTTATCTCTCTACACTGCCTCTCGCCTTAAGTCCAGTCGAGGAAAAACTCAGGAACGATCTCCTTAACGACCTCACGCCCAAACCCTGGGTTACAGAAAAAAAATTCCTTTTCTCTCTGCGTCAAACTCTTTACCCGGAACTTTATGTGGGTAACGCCGACACGGGTAATGAGTGGGTTTGGGATTACCCCAACAGGCCTCCAGCCTATAATGCACTCTTTCGATTTTGGGGGAGCGACAACCTTGCATTTGCTTTCGATGTCCCAGTAAGCCAGGATCCCTTTGCCGTACTTGAAAAAAACGGGCCTGTGACGAGTAGTCTTATTACAAGCCTGGGTGAATGGAATAAGTACTTCCCTTTCGAAGGCTGGTTTTCTTTCGGTGGTGAGGTTTGGTCGTTTCAAGTCGGTAGAGGAGAACTTACCTACGGACCGGGACGAACCGGAAATCTCTTGCTTTCCGACGCCGGAGATTTTGCTGATTTTGCTTCTTTAAGTTTCTTTTGGCAGGGGTTTAAATTCCACACGCTGATCATCAACCAGGATTATTATTCCTATGCGGGTGATCTTTCGTTTCACCCCTCGGGTTGGATGAACGCATCGGAAGGCGCACAGGAAGTCTCGCGTTTCCACACTTTTCACCGTTTTGAATTCCGTATAAATCCACAACTCGTACTTTCCCTAACCGAAGCCGGCGCTGTGGAAACAAAAGGTTTTGACTTTCGGTTCCTCAATCCTTTCTATGTTTATCATAACTGGTTTCTTTCCCAAAACTCCGATTCTAACGCCGCACTTGATTTAGAATGGACACCCATGCGGGGTTTCACGGTCTACGGAGCCTTTCTTGCAGATTATGTCACGACTTCTTATAAACAAGCCGTATTCAGCGACACAATGCCCCTCGCTTTGGGTTGGCAGGCGGGTTTTGAAACCTTGATCACCCAGGGCACCTCGCTTTTGCGGGTAAATTTCGAAGCGGTTTGGATCGACCCTTTCACCTACACGGATAGAAACTTCAACTGGGTTTTATGGAGAAGAAACCTTTCCGACTACGCCGAGATCCGCGGGCGGGCCGTTATGGAACAGCCCCTCGGGTACGTTCTCGGCCCTGATAGTGCTCTCCTTCATCTTTCGGTTTCATGGGAAAATCCCGGCTTCCTTGAGGCGGGAATGCAAAACAGATTTATAAGAAAAGGCATGAATAACCTCAGAACCCGTAACCCGAGCAGGCCCGATTCCTTAGACCCAGCCCTACCGCCGCCTCCAGGTGAGGAACCCGGCTTGACGGTCTCGTCCAACCTTTGGTCCAAACTCAGTCTTTCCCTTCTCGGTCTCCCCGAAGCCTGGTTTATCCGTCTTGAGGCAGCCAATGTTCTCACCTGGGATTTGAGTCCTGTTTTTCAGGATTGGCGGGTCCAGGGAGCGCTTTCACTCTTTATTGAATGGTAAAATCCGCCTCTACTACTAGACGAAACGTGGGAAATTTGTTTAATTTAAAGTATGACTGCAATAAAAGAGAAATTTGTAACCCTGGATTACCATTTTACCTCTCCTGACGGTACTTTGCTCGGGAGTTCCTCCCATAGCGGCCCTTTAAGTTTCCAACTTGGTGTTGGTGAAGTTATCGAGGGTTTGGATATTCACCTCGAAGGCCACGAAGAGGGTGAAAACCTGGTGTTCGTCATTCCCCCTGAACAAGCCTACGGGCAGAAAGACGAGACTCTAATAAAAGTTACCAACCTAAAAGAGCTTTCTTTAAAAAAGGCCGAGGTGGGTGATCGAGTTCAAGTACAGTTCGACAGCAAATGGCTCGATGCCTACATTTCAGAAGTCAATGGTGAGGTGATCACGGTTGATGCAAACCATCCTTTAGCAGGTGTCCCCCTTCATTTCGATTGTTCCTTACTGAGTGTCAGCGACACGGCCCCCGCCCATGACTGTTCGGGAGGTTGCGGAGGCTGCGGCGGAGGCTGTGACACCCATTGATCCCCAGGAGGGGCTTGCCCAGATAAGCCGGAAAAAGCCGGCCTTTCCTGTATCGCATCGTCTCCAACTGTATTTGGAAAGTTTTGAAAGAGAGGCGACATTTTCGCTTTCTTATTCAGATTTGAAGAGTTGGCAGGATGCTGTTCCCCTGGAGGACAGTCTTGGAAGGAACACCCTTTGGGATACAATTGTTTATTCCCAATCCTACCGCCAGGAACTCGATAAAGAACTCTGCCAGATATACTGCCAGCTTAAACTCGACGGGGATCTGAGTTTCGTGGAAGGTTTGGTTATCGACCGGATTGATTTCTGCAACTTTGCCAATTCATTTCCTTTCCGTATCAGGGTAGTCAATCAATTCAACGATAACCACGACTATTTCTATATTAAAAATGCCGATGCCAGCAGGGTCTACGGTCTTGAATTGGAGCATCTTCTCAGTCCCAACAGTATCAACTTCCTTGTTCATGAAAACACCTTGGCGGAAGAACACATAGCCGGAATTCCTGGTGACTCTTACATGCAGGATTATGTTGAACCCGAGAAGATCAACCCTGTGAGGTTAGCTAAGGAATTTGTTAAGTTTAACGAAAGGTGTTTTATCAGGCTCTTAGGCGACATGCGGGCTTACAACTATGTCGTGGACGTTACCATGGACTTCGACCAGGACCAGTACCGCGTTCGTGCCATAGACTTCGACCAGCAGTGCTACGAAGGGGATATCAAGGTCTACCTTCCCCATTTCCATAAAGAAAACCGGCCTGTTGTGGATTTAGTGACGAAACTTCTGACCGCTGAGAATATCCGCCAGTACCAAAAGGAAGAACGGGTCCTTATGGCAAAAAGGGTGAAAAGCGTTTGGTCCAGGCTCGTGGAACTCCTTGATACCCTGGAACACGACCAGTTAAGCACCCCTGGAAAAATCAACGAACTCAAACAGGGTCTCGCACACTACCACAAGAACGGAGACTTTAAATCTTGCACCTCTATGGCTGAACTTTTGAAAAAAAACCTGGAAATAAGCCTGGAAATCGATTTTCTCACCCGCCCTTCTTGGTAATTCATCATCTTTTGCCGATAATGAACGTATGCCCGGCAGAATCGTTGTTATTACAGATCCGCATCTTGGTCCAGCTAAGGTAAAACCTAAGGAAATTGATATCCGGGCGCGCTTTGAAGCGGCTCTGTCCATGGTTGTTGAACTGAAAGCTGAAGCACTTGTTTTAAACGGAGACCTCTCCATGGAGGACCCCGACCTCGAAGTCTACTTGTATATTAAAGCTCAAGTCGATAAAACCGGGATTCCTACCTTTGTTATCCCCGGGAACCACGATGATTCTACGATGTTGGCAAAGGTATTCGGGCTGGAAAATTTTCTCCATAACGGTGAATTGTATTATGAGGCGGAGGTCCTCCCGGGTCAGAAGGCCTTATTTTTAGATTCAGCCTTGGGCATACTCAGCGAGGCCCAGGTTCAATGGGTACAGGAGAAGATTCGAGAACTCCGTTCTCCCCGCATGGTTTTTATCCATCATTCACCTCTGGAAACCGGTGTCGGATTTATGGATAAGAATTACGGCCTGAAAAATGCCCAGAGGTTTTTGAAAATACTCGAATACGCCGGTGGTGCCTTGCTCTTCTGCGGCCATTACCACGTGGACAGGGTGATCAGCCATAATTCGTTGACGATTCTTCTTACTCCTAGCCTTCTCTATCAGATCGACCCAGACGCTGTGGACTTTAAAATGGACCACAGGCTTCCAGGAATCCGTGTAGTCGATATCCTTCCCCAGGGCCTGAGAACCGACGTTAGACTTATAGAAGACTGAGCTTACGTATTTCTTCCGCCATAGAAGGATGGGACAAATTACGGGTTTCAAGAAACTCGAGATAAGCCAAAGCTGCTTCCGGGGTTCTTTCAACACCGGCTAGAAAGCTGGAAGTCCAACCCGCCAGATCTGGATAAAGGAATTCCCACCTGCGGTCGCGCGAATAGAAATCCTGGTAAACACCTGCGTGCGGAGTCTCGGTCAAGGCGATTATTTCCTGAAACCGATCAAAACAGAGGGTTTGGATAAAACGCCATGCTGAAATTTTCTCCCCCCTCCGATACCTGCACATACCCACATACAGGCACGTGATAAGCTCGTTGGCCGCCCATTCTGCGGAATCGGGCACCCAGGGAGCCTGGCCTTGTTTTTTAGGAATAGCCACACCGTGGTCTAGTCCTTCTCCAGCCCAAATAAAACGGCCGGGAGCGTAGGGGATAGTATCCAGCTCATGGGGCTCAAAAATCGCCATCTCCCCGAAAACACCGTCTTTCCACAGAAGCTTAAACCCGTCAGCGGTATTTCTAAACTTGTAAACAATCGGCGAAGTCTTGGTATCAAGCCAAGATGTTTCCTCAAGGAAGTCTTGTTTCACACCCTGCTTTACAATTGCAAAGAAATCAATGTCACTCCACTCATCCAGCCTTGTAGTTTCGATCCCTACCGAACCAAGGGATAAAAGTCCGAGAGCTTTCCCGGACTTTTCAAGGTTCTCCCCGATTTCTACCAAACGTCTTTCCAAAAGGTCTTTTTTACTTATCGCTCGAATCTCTTCCAGGTCTATATTTATTGCAAGCTTCCGGAAAGTACCAAGAGCTTCTCTTGGTCTAGACCATCCACAAGAAGGCTCCATTCAATAAGGAGTTCCTGAGGAACCACTCCCAGGTATAACTTGTGAAACCAGGCAAGTTCTTCCAGGGCACTGAACTTCCGGGTTTTCTCAAGTACTGATTTCTTCAAGTCAAACAAAACCTTTTGTACATCGGGTGAAAGCGGTTCAACGCTTTTCAACAGACCAGTTTCGTCGAGCCTGTACTCGGTATACCACTGGGATTCAGAAACAGGAAGTCCAGCACCCCCGGTTTTTCTCCCTGTCCATACAGTGCTTCCGCCAAACTCACCAGAAAATTCAAGTCCTTCCACATCCCCGATAATCTGAAGCTGTCCTTTAGAAAGGCTGAGAAAGGTAATGCGCCATTGATCGAAGCCCGTCATAGGTATCAGAACCTCAAAGCCGGGTTTTTTATCAACTTGTGCTAATGGCAACGCAGAAGCTGGGTTGGCATTCCAAAGGTTGAGTGCTCCCCCTTTCCAATCCTGTCCGCGCGGGTAAGGGAAATACTTTAAGGATTCAGGCAGGTTTTCAGGATTCGGCGGCAGATCGGGTGTCAATTCCTTAAAATAAGCTGGCATCAGCGGATCCAGACTGTCCAGCCAGTCGGAACGGACATAGCCACCGTCTTTTTTTGTATAGAGAACTATGGCGTAGTGGTCAATAATCTCTTGGGTTCCCTCGAAAAACACGAGGACCCATTCCTCAACTCCGTCCCCGTCCATATCCGCTAAGATTCCATACTCTGCCGAGGGATCGGGTATTCCACCGGCGCCGTCTGCGGTTTGGGGAAGTTCAACAGGCCCCAGTTTTAGCTCCGAGCGGGTTATTCGCTGATCACAAGCAACAAATGCTAACAGCACAAAAAACAAAACTACATAATTCTTACGCATCATCACTCCTATAGTCCGAGATTTTTATCTAGCCTGGCACGGCTGACCGAAAGTATTTCACCAGTCTCAACACGGATCAAACGTACAAATATATCCCAACGGTCTTCACGCGCCTGAACCTGGCCCGTGATAATCAACTTGGCACCTACTAGATTTCCTATGCGTGGAGCCTGCGAGGCATCAAAAGCCGCACTCAAACTCAACTCCATCTCGCCCAGAAGGGTTTGGAGATCGGCGCGTTCGACCGGCTGGAAAAATCCGGCCCGAGTTCCAGCCTGGAGAAGGCTTGCCGCAAAAAATTCTCCCGTACTTCTGTCGGCTTCGTTGCTTGTGAAGGGGAGGTAAAGCGTCGGAGTGCCCTTGACGACACTGATACTTGAATAATCCGCAAGTTGTTCCAAGGCACGGGTGAAAAGCGTCTGGAGGGTGCGTTCCTTTTCTTCTTCAGCAATGCGTTTAGCCTCGAAAAAATCCTCGCCTGATTCCAGTGAGCGTCCGGTCAGGGAAGCGATATCTTCGCGCGCAAACCGGATGATAATGCTTTCGAGTTTGTCTGTCTGGAAGTTTGCCCCGGAATGGTGGCTCACCGAACCCGCAGTTCCGCCTTCGGACTCTCCGGACTCGCCGTAGCTTAAAAAGATGTACCGGCCGCCGGTCATCTGGCTGATCTGGCGAAGCATGACCTCACCCTGGGTGGGAAGCCCGCCGGTACCGATCGAATGCGTTCGGATTCCTCTGCGCCTTGCTTCTTGGGAATAAGCGGCATAGGTGACTCTTTGATCGGAGTACATTTGGGAAGGGGCATCGGTAATGATGAAACTCATCCTCACCCCGTCGCGGTTCCAGTCAAGTTTAAGGCTCTGCTCCAGGGCAGCTTCCAGATCTTCGGGGATATCCCCTCCGCCATCGGCCGAGACCTCGTTCAGAGTTTTCTGAAACTCATCGAGATTTGAAGTAAACGGGACAGTTTGGGTCCGATAGTCGTCTTCGATATCCTTGTAGAGGACCATACCGAACCTGAGCCTGAGGTCCGTCACGGCTGCGAGGTTGATCTGAATAATCTGGATGGTATCTTGGAGACGGGCAATCTCGTCCCCCATGCTTCCTGTTGTATCAAATATAAAAGCTATATCAATGGTAGGCTGTGAAGGTACCAATTTTGTTGCGTTGAAAGTCCTGGTGAAGGAACGTGGACCGTTGAGTTCAAGAACTACCTCATCCGACTGTCCCTGCCACTCGGATCTTACGCGCATCCTCGAACTCAGTTGGGCCAGATCGGGAAAGAAAAGGTATCGGCCATCCGGGGTTGTTTTACCTTCTTCGATAAGACGCGTACCCGTGTAGATTTTCACAGTTGTATTTGAGGCCGGTAATCCCGCCTTATCCTGGTAGTTGAGCACAAAGCGGTTTTGAATGCCCAGCTCCCTCTTGGCGATTCCAGAAAATCTTTCCAGAAAGAGAAGGAAACGGTTGTACTCTTTATTATCGTCACTAAAGCCCGCTCGAAGCCCGGAAGAAGTGGGAGCGGGTGCAGCTGTAGTGGTTGGAGTTGGCCGTGCTCCGCCAGGAACAGTCGTTGTGGGTAAGTCTGTTGCCGCTTTAGAAGCCTCCCCGGAGCTGGATGGTGCTGGTGGAGCTTCCGTATCTCCTAGAAATGATTCTTCAGCAACGCGTCTTGAAGCTCCTTCAACCGTTGATCTCGGACGAACATCGTCCTGACTCAACATTGATGGACCTTGGGCTTGGCTTGAACAGCCCATAAAGAAAATTAAAAATAAAAATTTGGATCGCATCATAGATACAGTCTAAACCAGTGGTTTAAAAAAATCCACGGAAAAGCCCCGGCTTCTATATTCCTCCAGGGATTTTTTCCAAATTTCTTCAGATTTATCGGGAACCCTTGCCTGAAAACGGACTGCCTCCCCGAATATCCTCCCAAAAATCTCCACTTCCAGGTTTTCTGCCATACGCATGACCGAGTTCTGCAGGGGATAATCCATAATCACCTCATAAAACTGGCAGGGAATCAATTCCTGGAAACGGGCGGTTTCGACAACTCTCTTCGCCGCTTCTGCATAAGCCCGTGATAGTCCGCCTGTTCCGAGGAGGACTCCTCCGAAATACCGTATGACGACTATAAGACAGTTGGTGATCTTTTCTCCATGAAGAATATCAAGAATCGGCCGACCTCCGGTGCCCGAAGGTTCCCCGTCGTCGGATGCTCCTTCAAGGGTTTTTCCTATAGCGTTTAAGGTAAAAGCGTGGACAACGTGCCGGGCCCGTGGATGGAGTTTTCTAAAAGCTTTCACAGTGCTTTTTGATTCCTCCGGATCCAATATGGGAACGAGTTCGGCTAAAAACCTGCTTTTATGAACCTCAAGTTCGGCGCAAGCGGCTGCCAAAGGTATTTTCACAACCGACTGAAGCGTTTCGAGGTTAAACCGCGCCTCAGGGTTTGTTCCCATATCCAAGCCCGCGGCATAGAGACGAACCTTTTTACCATTTCCCCATAACGTCTGGTATAGTAATCCTTCCATGGGTCATTATCCTGTAAGGTGCTTAGGAGTTGGGGAAGGCGTTTGACGACCCAGCCCTGCCCATTCTGGCGGTAGTGGGTAATAAACTGGGTTTGAGGTTCTTCCATCCTCCACAGGGAACCCGTCCTGAAGAAACGGACTCTGATCAGCGCTCCGTCTCCCCTTTCCGCCCGGTATTCGTTCCACTGGGAAGGTGAAAGCATGTGGCGCTGCCCGGAAATGAAATTGCCCATGGAATAGAGGATGAGGCCGTCACCCACCTTCTGCCAGGGGTTTAAAACGTGGGGGTGTTGAACCCAGACCACATTGGCCCCGGACTCGATGATGCGTTTATAAAAAGCTTTTTGTCCCTCAAGAGGGCTGATGCCGTACTCGATGCCGTCGTGGATGCTGACCACCAGAAAATCCACCCGCACCGCGGCATCGCGGACATCCTGGAGAAAAGCCTCTACCCTTTCCTGGTTGGTGACCCCGTTGAAATGATTGCGCCAGCCCAAAAACCTGATGTACTCCTGGCCTGCGGGTTGGTTAAGAAGGTTGGTTCCCGCCATAAGTCCAACCCAGGTCCCCTTTACCTTGCGCATTACAACATTGAAACTGTGACTTGTATTCCTTCTCAACCCATCGGACATCACACGATAGGCGCGGTTAAAACGGTCCATGGCATTCTGGGTGGCAATGATGCTCGAGATACCCCTGTCGTTCGAATGGTTATTCGCTAAACTGAATGCGTCGAAACCGCCTCGAATAGCGGCTTCAACATAGGGACTCTGGGTGTTGAAACTCGGGTACGAGGAAAAGGGCTTTGAGTCATCCACTGGAAATTCGAGGTTCACAAAACTTAGGTCATCGGTATGGAGAAACTCTCGGACATCGTCGTAGATATTATTATAATCCGGCATCTTATAGTTCACATCGTGTGCCATCAGGTCGCCGCCGAAGGTCAGCACGAGGTTCCCCTGCGCTTCAAGTCCGAAAAGAGTGAAAGCGAACATTGAGAAGGCTAGTAAAATTTTCATCTTACCTTCCTCAGTGATTTTGGAACTATGGCTGAAGCCTCGAGAATTTGGGTTTTACCCTTGAGGGAATAGGATTTAAACCTGAAAAGCGGCTTATCAACTATCCCTGCGTTAACTAGGGCCGCTTTGCTTATAAGGATGCCACCCGCCGGTGCCTGGGATTCCAGCCTCTGTGCGGTATTCACCGTGTCCCCGATAAGTGTCAGGTCCCAGCGCTGGTTACCGCCCACGCTTCCACGGATGACTTTACCGAAGTGGATGCCGATACGGAGCTGAACTTGGTTATCATCATCATAGACGCCTCCGGCACAAAGCTCCCTCTGGATTCGGAGTGCCGCCTTTAATGCTGTCGAAGCACTGGGAAAGACTGCAAGGATGGCGTCCCCGATAAACTTGTCGATATCGCCTCCGAAATCGTCCACAGCACGGGTAGCTACATCGAAAACCCTGTTCAACATTTCGATCACTTCATGCGGTGTCATGGATTCCGAACGGGTGGTGAACCCTTTGATGTCAGCAAAAAGTATTGCCAGCTCTTTTTCTTCCTCGGGGATCTCATAATCCTGGGCTTCTGCGAGAAATTCGCTGTTATACCAGATAGTCAGGGGAAGGTAGCGTTTAAGGATATCGAGCTGGATGGAACGCGTGATGTTTTCCTCGGATACGACCCGGAGTTTCTCCATCACACTGTCGATTTTAATCTTATACCTGATGGCGCTGTGGCAAGACATCACCAGCTCGTCGTGATCACACCCCAGTTCCAGAAAGTGCTCGATCCCCAAATTAAAGTAAATTTTTCTCGTATCGGGATCGACCGTCGGTAGCATAAGGATGATGGGAAGGAATTGAAAGACCTCGTCTGTCTTGATGTCCATGATAAACGTCGCTAAATCATCCAGGCCGTGTTCCACCAGGAGAAGGACAATATGGTCGCTTGAAAAAAAATGTTCCATGGCTTCTTCGACAGTAGGAGCCGAATGCCACTGGATTTCAGTATTATTCATCAATGTAAGTTGTTCGCCCATAAAACGACCGTCGATTTCTTTTTCTTTCCCAATATAGACTATTTTATCAGCGCTCACCTTTTGATCTTACTTTAATCTTCGGGATTTCACAAGCAGAATAAATAGATTACAATGAAACCATGACACCTTTACGCATAGGCTGGATGATCTATGGCTCTTTAGGGACGATGTCCGGGGGGTACCTTTACGACAGGATCATGGTGGAAGGTTTACGAGCCGCCGGTCATAAAGTGGAAGTCATTTCACTCCCCGACGTACCATGGTTTTCCGCTGTGACGCATAATTGGGACAACGACCTTCTCTATGAGACCTTGGACCTCGACCTCGATATCCTTGTCCAAGACGAACTCAATCACCCTTCCCTCTTCTGGTTCAACCGGCGTTTGAGAAAGCAGAGCCAAATCCCCATTGTCGCCCTGATCCACCACCTCAGATCCTCGGAAAGACATTTCCCGCCCTTTTCAGTTCTCTATCGCGGCGTTGAAAAGTCCTACCTAGAAAGTGTACACGCTTTTTCCTTTAACAGTTCCCACACCCGCTTGAGCGTCGATGCCTTAAGCCCGATTTTATCGAGGCCTTGGGCTGTCGCACACCCGGGAAAAGACAGGCTAGGCCCACCGCTTGAACCGAAAACAGTGTCTGAAAGAGCCTTAACGAAGGGCCCGCTCCGGATCCTCTTCGTCGGAAATATCATTCCCAGAAAGGGTCTTCTGCCGTTGATCAAGGTTCTCCAGGAACTCGGAAACTTCGACTGGGAATTTACAGTTATCGGAAGCCTGGCGGCCGATAAAACCTATGTCAAATCCATTTTTTCCTTGCTTAAAAAACCCGACAACGCAGGTAAGCCTTTGGCACAGAGAATCCAATTCCACGGTTTAAAACCCGACACAGAGATGCGCTCCTACTACGAAAAAGCGGATATCTTCGCCCTTCCTTCCGATATCGAAGGCTACGGAATAGCCTATGCGGAAGCCCAGAGTTTCGGTCTTCCCTGTTTGGCTTCCGCAAAAGGGGGCGCAGGAGAAATCATAGCCCACGGGCGCAACGGATGGCTTGTCAACTTCGGTGATCTAAAAGCCATAAACGACCATCTTCTCGAAGTCCTCCTCAGCAGGGAGCGACTTCATACCATGAGTCTGGAGAGTCTTGAAAATTACGAACACCTGGCATCCTGGAAGTCCAGCCAGGAGATTTTTACCCGTTTTATTGAATCGGTAAAAATGTAAATTGATACAGGTAAATTGTTTATTCCCATGTTAACGAAAAGGTTATTTGACTTGGAAAAAATCTCTAACGCACTAAAAGGGTTTCAAACAGCTTTTCCCGAAATCAACAGCCGCCTTGAAGTGAGGCGAGAAGACGTAACGGACACCATGATCAGCCAGATTCTTCAATCCTACACGTTTTTAAACTCCCTCCTCCGTCTAAACATGGACCTTTTCACCCCCGCTGGGCTCTATAACCTCCTCGAACTGAACCATATTGTCCTCTGCGGAACAGACCAGCAGACCCGGCTCGACTATTACTCCCATCTCAACGAAACGAGGAAGGGCTTTATAAAAAAAATACTCCCTATCAAGGAATGGGTTCTTGAGAAAAAAAACGAAAAGGATCCATTTAAGATTGCCACAGGGTATTATTCGAGGGCGCTTTCACAGCCCCAGCTCTTTATCGAAGGGAACCACCGGACTGGAAATATCATCCTTAATTACCTGCTGGTCAGCGCCGCAACCCCACCTTATATCATCTCTGCCCAAACAGCGCTTCAATACCTGGACCTCTCCAGTGATATCAAATATACCAATAAGGAGAATTCCCTTCAGTCAGCATGGATGATGCCCGGACACCGAAAAAGATTCCAGGAATTTCTCAAGAATAATGTCAGCGAAGGGTTCTTGCAGGGAGTCGGGTCTAAATGAATATTTTTCTGACATTTTTAAGTATCCTTGGACCTCTTGCTGTTTTTCTAGTAGGGTTCAACCAATTATCCGCAAGCCTTCTTACGAGGATGGGCCCCTGGTTCAAAAAACTTCTGAGTAAAAACCGTAAAAGTCACTTTAAAAGTTACCTCTATGCCGCCGGTGGTACGGGGTTGACCCTCTCCCAGTCGTCGAGCGTCGTTTTTATGATTTCCCTCAGCGAGCTTAAAATCATTGCACCAGATAAAACCCCCTGGCTCCTCCTGGGCATCAATCTTGGCGGGACCTTTGCAGGATGGCTCTTATCGCTTGCAGGTTTTCAAACAGAACTTTCTTTTCTCGCGCTGATTTTTCTTGTGCTGGCCCTGCCCTTCCAACTCAGTTTAACCTTAGGGAAATACGCCAAGGGTGATTTCTTCACAGGGGCGGGTCTTCTTCTTCTGGGAGTAGAACTCCTCAACGGCGGCTTACCCCTTGTCTCTCAAGACCTTCCGACTCTGACAGCCTTACAGAGCTTGGCTGGCGGTCCCTTCGGTCTGCCGCTAGCCTTTATTTCAGGGGCTATCCTCGGGGGACTCTTCCGTTCATCTTTCGGAATTCTGATTTTGGCAATGACACTGGGATACCAGGGTTGGCTTGGAATAGCACCCGCTGCCGCTATGGTCCTGGGAAGCAATTTGGGTTTTACCTTCACGGGATTTCTTGTCAGCCGGAGAATGGGTGAGAGTGGGCGCCAAACAGCCCTTCTCCACATACTCATCAACCTCATCGCCTGTCTTTGGGGAATGGTTCTACTTCCGGTCCTTGTATTTTTTTTAACCTTGATTTTTCCGGGGGGCGGAAACCACCCAGATTTTCTTCCTCTCAAGCTGGCAGGCTTTCACACCTTGATTCATTTACTGAACACCCTTGTGGTCTTTCCTCTCATCCCTATCCTCCTGACAATCAGTTCGAGGTTTTCAAAAAGCAAGTACCAATCAATAAATCCTTCAGAATCATTTACTCCCCTTCCTTTCAGTCTCCCCGACGCCCTCGAATCCAATCTCCTTCTTCTCCATAACGTCGTAGCAAGATTCGACGACAAAATTTTCGAGCTTCTCATGATCCTTATGAATGTAACCCAGGAAGTCCAACCGGACGAAACTTTGGAAAAAAGAGCCTTGGACCTGGGGCACGAGATCGAAGAGCTTTACCGGAAAATCGACGAGACCCTTCTTGAAGCCACCCCCATGGTCGAGACCCGGCGCCACGCCTCATTAATCCAGCAAAAACAGAGGCTCGCCAACGAACTCCGGGATAGTTACCAGGCCGCTGCCCGAGCGGTTAAGGTCTATTGCGCAGGTGCGCATAAAAACCTCAAGTACCACGATACGGCAAGGGAAGAACTCTACGATCTTATAGCCCGTGTTCTCGACTTCGTCCGGTTCAATGGTGATTTTCTCAGGGGTAAAATTCAAGTTTCTGATGAGGAAATAGCCAAAAAGATGGAAGCGGCCATCGAACAGGTCAGGGAAAAACTAAAAAAACGTACAAGAAAATACCTCGTGAAAAAATCGGACGCAGACCCGCGCGCCGAGTTGGCTTTTCTCGAAATCATCGGGTATATAGAACAAATAGGGCTGAGATGTCTTGAAATCTCACACGCCCTTGACTGGAAACCTTCCACGTCTTAAGGTGGAGGTATGCCCCCCGTTCTTGATCAACTTAAGATTCTTCCTTCCTCTCCGCATTTTTGGCTTCACATCCTTTTTCTAGCAATCTTTATTATTTTTTCCTCAAGGACATCCTGGCTTATACCCAAGGCTCTGCGTCATACTTTTATATTTTTAGCTGTTCTTTACTTTATCATGCCTTTGGTCCACCTTATAGTGGTTCACCCCACGGTCATTGCTGTGTTTTTTATGCTAGTCTCGGCTTTACTCCTTAGACTGGCCGGCAGGTGGGGGAGAAGACCCCATCCGGGTCCTGTTTTCTTTATCGGGAACCTTCTTTTGGGGTCCGGCATGTTGTACATCTTTTTTGTGAATCCTTTTTTATGGACGCCGGAGATTCTCGTCCAAATGTTCAGTATCTGGAGTCTGTTTAACCTTTCCTCCGTCACACTGACTTTTATTCTTCTAGACGGTCAGCGAAGCCAAAACGCAAAACGTCTTGCAACCACACTCTTGCCTCCTCTTTGGTTGATCCTCCTTTTTAATGCGGTACTTTTCATCCTCTCAACCTCTGGAAACAATGCTGGGGAAACCGCTGATTTTTCAGGGACAATTTCAAGGTTCCTTACTGTTCTCAACTGGTTCTCCCTCATGATGGTTTGGGCACATTTTACATCGGACAGCGCCCACCAAAAAGAGCGGGCCTACTCAGAACTTCTCTGGGGAAGGGAAACCTTACGTACGCTTTTAAAAGACTTTTCAGGACAATTGGCAGAATCCGTGCCGTCCCAGGACTTCTTGGTCCACGCAGCCGAAAAACTTATGAGTTTTATGGGTTGCGCTGGTGCGGCAATTTTCCTGCTCGACGAGTACGAAGACGTGCTAAAACCCGCTTGTTTCACGGGTGATTTTCCTCCGCTCGTACCTATTCAAGACTCGGGAACCCACACAAGAAAAGAACGGGAGGCCATGTTTATGGGTCTCGATCTCCCCCTGGATAATTCTCTGCTCAACCCAGCGTGCCGGGCTGGAAAAGTCAGCTATTTCGAATCTGTAGCCACTTCCTATGAGTTTTTGAATTCCCATCTTTCAAACGATTGGGAAGACCTAAATTTACTGACCGCACCCTTAGTTTCCAGGGACCGGCTTCTCGGGGTCACCGCTATTACCTTTTCAAGAACCGGAAAAATGATCCACCCTAAACAGATGCGGCGTTTTAAGGACATTTCGCGCTGGACAGGTGAATTTTATTATGGCCTGCTTGGTAGTCTTCACACACTCGAACGCCAGAAAATCGATATCGAGGCCACGCAAATCAAGGAAATCCAGGAACTTCTTCTTCCGCAGAGGCTTCCCCGGCTCGCCAGTATTTCCCTTGGCGCCATGTCGAGAGCCGCCCGCGGCGTCAGCGGGGATTTCTACGACGTTATCCCACTTCGCAAGGGTGAAATCCTGATCGTCATCGGGGACGTCGCCGGAAAGGGGATTCCGGCCGGTATGGCAATGGTTATGATCAGGACCATCCTCCACCTTTTTGCCCACCAGAAAGGGATGTCGCCTTCAAAACTCCTGGAAATCATCAACTGGGGCATCTCCGGAAAGGTAAGCCTAGACAGATTTGCTACCCTGACGCTCGTTCATTACCAATTCCTCGACGGTAAAACCGTCTATTCGA
Source organism: Borreliella garinii (assembly GCA_020720765.1). Lineage (GTDB taxonomy): Bacteria > Spirochaetota > Spirochaetia > JABEVK01 > JABEVK01 > DYOB01. Next base: position 14,389 of record DYOB01000013.1, on the reverse strand, counting down.
ACGCAGCCCACCACCCCATGCTCGTCTTCCGCTCAAAAAAAGGGGTGATAGAAGAACTTGACAGCGAAGGAATTCCGATAGGTCTCGAAAAAAAATCGAAATATAAAGAAATCCGCACAAAACTTGAAAAAAATGATATAATCATGTTGTATACTGATGGTGTGACCGAAGCTGTTGCGGAAGACGGCCAGTTATACAGCCTGGACAGGCTTAAAAAACTTGTCATAGGCAACGCCACACAAAAGGCCGAAAGGATAAAAGAGGCTCTCAAAAAAGACCTCGACGTCTTTTGCGGTAAATCGGTACGGCAGGATGACCAAACATTATTAGTGATGAAGGTGGATAATTGAGAATGAACGCTTTTGAAAGGGGTTACGGATGGAGCTGAAGATCCGAAAGCATACAGAAACATACATCATTGACGTCAACGGTGAAATGGACCTTTACAATTCTTACAAGCTTAAAGAGCTCGTCATGAAAATGCTTGAGAAAAAGGTCGATCAATTCGTCATCAACATGGAAAACGTCGACTACATCGATAGTTCGGGTATTGGGGCCTTAATTTTTATCTGCTCCACCATTAAGAAGATGAACTTGAGACTTTTTATTTCCAATGTTCACGGATCGGTGAAAAAAGTCATCGAATTGACAAAGCTCATGGGGTACTTTCCCATGGCTGCAACTGTTGATGAAGCCCTTCTGAAAATCGAGGGGTAAAGAAGTCAATGAGCGAAATAAAAGAACTCAAAGTCGATGAAAATCACGTATTGTTTGACAAGACGGGGATGTTCTACAAGGAATTTCCCAGTGATTTTCGTCAAATCCGGTACTTCACCCTACTGGTTGTACAAAAAGCCCCCCCCGAAATAAAAGAAATCAACTTGCTGGAACAACAGATCAGCGAGATCATTAAAAATGCTGTAAAACATGGAAACGGGAATAATCCTGAAAAGAAGGTCCGGGTTTGGTACAGCTTTTCGGTGACCCAAGCCCACATCATAGTCCAAGACGAGGGAGAAGGTTTTCAGAACCTGGAACAATGGAACGTGTTTAACCGCAAAAGAGTAGAGTGTTTCCTTCAACAGAACTTCGACGAACTCGGCAACTACGTCAGTTACCGGACCATCAAGAGCGACGACCACGACGGTGGAAACGCTATGTTTGCAGCTCTCGAATACTGGACAGAGGGTGTGATCTTTAATAATGCAAAAAATGCCATCGCCGTAAAGAAACTCTTCCCCCAGAAACGCCTTGGAGTTTCACTGGTTATTCCCTAAACCTTTAAGCCCATTCATACTCTTTTTTCAAAGATTTAAGCATGATCATAAGGATGAAACCAAGGAAGGGTGTCATAAAGACGTTCCAAACCCCAAGGTTCATAATCCAGAACGGTGCGAGTAGGAATGTCATCACAAGGATACTCAACCTGTCTTTGTCCTGATTCTGAAAATAAGCCACAAACTGAGCTATAAAAGCGAGAAGAAAAAATATTCCCAGTGCAAAAAGGAAAAGTGGCTCTTCGCCGATGAGATACAAACCATTGGGTTGATGGTTGTTGGAATTGACAGGAATCCCCATAACAATAAAAAGACTCAAAGCAAAAATAACCACACCGATCCGGCTCGACCTTTTATACCTCCATCCTAGTGGGTACAGTGCACCTACGAAAAGCGACATGACAGAAGTGAGTCTTGCAAAATAGAGCGTCCTAGTCAGAAATCCGCCCCAGAAATACAGCAGCTGATTTTCATTTAGCCAAATAAACCAGATTCTTAGGACCTCGAATGTTGAGAGTATAAGGAAAAAAGAAAAATAGAAAACTTCCGGAGCGTTGGTTCTCAAACCCAATTTTCTTGTGTCGAAGAGAATGATCTGGCATAGGATTCCATAGACAGCTAATGCAGTAAGGGTGATGATTTGCCAAACTTCCCCGGCTTGGATTACAATTATCCAATGGGCAAGAGGATAGAACGATGAAATCAACAAGAGAAACGAAAGAAACTGTCCGGCAAGGAGAAAGCGCGCCCGCGCGGGTATACCCATATTCCTATTATGTAAAATTTTAGGATTTGAAGAAACCCCTCGATAATGGTAAGGATGGAGGGTAGAACCATGAGGAGTTTTTTCGTCGCTATCCTGGCAGTCCTCTCTGCTGGTGGTTATGCGGGTGATGTAGCGATCTTTCAGAACCTCGGGTTCTCTAATGATGGTAGGTATTTTCAATTCGGCCAATACGGGGTGGATTCCCAAACCCAGGCCCCCTACGCCCAGATATTCACAGTTGAAGTACCACGGAATACCTTTGTACCCAATTCTGCATTCAGGGGTACCTTTCCCGGCGGTGCCAGCCTGGGTGATGACGGACGCAAGGCCCTCCTGGCCTTAATGGATCAAGCCGCCACTACGAGGCGCAGACTTGGGGTAGATGCTGTCCGCTTGGGACGCCCTATCTTTTTTAGGGTCAATGGAGACAACGCCGAAGGCAAAAATGTCACTTTCATCGACTATCAAACAAGTCGCGACTATTCCTTAAAACTGACCCAAACCGTCACCCCTTCTGGAAGTACGGTGCAGAGCAGTTTTTACATTGATCTTGTGATAAAAACCGAGGCGGGTCAGACAGTTCATACAAGCCGCATCGGAACCCCTTCCATACAGAGGCGGGGCGTGACGGACTACCGCATACACCAGGTCATCCTCGGTCCCACTGAGAGGGAAATCGTAGTTATTGTGGAACGTCTAGAACGCGGCACGACCCCGGATGACGTGAATATCCGCTACATGGCTGAAACAGGGCGCATTTCGCCTTGACATAGGTTCCGAGTGGGCATATTCTGCCTTACTATGGCTGAAGCAATCACCTCACGAGAAGAAAATTACTCCCAATGGTACGTCGACGTTGTTGTCAGGGCGGGTCTGGCTGATTACAGCCCTGTAAAGGGTTGTATGGTCATCAAACCCCGAGGCTACGCTATCTGGGAAAATATCCAGAAAGAACTGGACCGCATGTTCAAGGAAACCGGCCACCAAAACGCCTATTTCCCCATGCTTATTCCAGAGAGCTTCCTCCGCAAAGAAGCCGAACACGTCGAAGGTTTTTCACCGGAACTCGCCGTCGTCACGATCGCCGGTGGCGAAAAACTCGAAGAACCCCTTGTATTACGCCCGACTTCAGAAACCATCATCTGGTCCATGTACAAGAAGTGGATCCAAAGTTACAGGGACCTCCCCCTTCTTATCAACCAGTGGGCCAACGTCATCCGATGGGAGAAACGCACCCGGCTCTTCCTACGTACCACGGAATTTCTCTGGCAGGAGGGGCACACTGCGCACGCAACCAAGGCTGAAGCTGAAGAAGAAACGCTTAAAATGCTTGAAGTTTACCGTACTTTTGCAGAAGATTTTATGGCTATCCCTGTTGTGACCGGAAAAAAGACCGCAATGGAGAAATTTGCCGGTGCGGTGGATACTTATTGTATCGAGGCTATGATGCAGGATAAACGAGCGCTCCAGGCGGGAACGAGCCATTTCCTGGGACAAAATTTTGCTAAAGCCTTCGACGTTACTTTCCAGACGGCCGAAGGCGGTTTGGACCTGGTTTGGGCCACGAGCTGGGGGGTTTCCACCCGCCTTGTCGGTGCAGTCATTATGACCCATAGCGACGATAAAGGCCTTGTGATTCCTCCCAAACTGGCTCCGGTAGAGGTCGTCGTCATCCCCATTTACCGGAAAGAGACCGCAGCACAGGTCCGCAGTTACGCGGAAAACCTCGTAAAAGACCTTAAAGTTCAATTCCGGACCGAGACCGATTTTGACGATACGGCCAGTCCGGGCTGGAAGTTTGCCGAATGGGAACTCAGGGGAATCCCTGTAAGGGTCGAGGTAGGCCCTAAAGATATGGAGAAGGACCAAGTGTGCCTTGTCAGAAGGGACACGGGCGAAAAAAGCTTTGTTCCACGCTCCCAGGTAAACTCGGAAGTTCAGCGTTTACTCGAAGAAATTCAGAAAGATCTTTTCCAGAAAGCCCTGGCTTTCAGGGAGACCAACACCTTCCGGCCTCAAACTTGGAAAGAGTTCCTTGAAATATTCAAAGGCGAAGGAGCAAGAGGCTGGGCTTTGATCCCCTTTTGCGGAGATCCAGCCGAAGAAAAGGCCATAAAAGAAGAGACGAAGGCGACTATCAGGTGTCTGCCCATGGAGACCCTAGGGAAACCCATCAAGGAACCCTGTTTGCGTACGGGGAAGGAGGCTACGGTATGGGCACTTTTTGGAAAAGCTTACTAGCGGTATCCACAGCGCTATTTTTCTCGTGTTCACAATCACCTTCGTCCTTCCTTTATCAAAATTTCCAAACCCTTTACGTTCTCACCGAAGAAGGGTATTGGCCTCTTGGTGGATGGAAGGAACTCGACCAGAGGGAGACCCAAATCCTTCCCTCGCCGGGTGTTTTTCTCTCCATCAATGAAGGTATTCTCACCGAAACCTGGGACGGTGTAGGTCTCGTCAGTTTTCACGGTGAGGGTTTAGTCTGGGAAAGGGCAGCCTGGAATCCTGGATTTAAGGGTATCCGTGGTCTCTGGTCAACAGACAGGGTTTTCTTTACAGCAGCAGAACCTCAGCAAGCTCTCTATTTCTGGAAATCCGGTTCACAACCCGAAAAAGTCCTTATCCCAACTGTTCTCGGAACCCCCGATGCTAGATTGGTGAGCGCCTTACCCGTCGGCGAGGAATGGCTTCTGCAGTGGAGTTCCCCCCGCGCCGTATGGACCCTTTTTCATCCCAAGGTGGGTCTTGAAAGAGAATTACCCGCGGAAGAACTCCGGGCACTGAGAAACCAGGCTACCCAGCCTTCAGGAGAACTTCCTCCCGACTGGACGGACATGGCCCCGTCAGAAAGAACATGGACACTGAACCTCGAGGACTCAAAGCTACCTTTCGGAAGGGCTGTCTTTACAAAAGCAGGCGGCCCTCTGTATTTCGGACTCTTTTACCGTGACAAGCATTGGGTACTCTCTCCATCGGGCACGATTCGCGGGAGTTCCGGGACCGGTGAAATTCTCGTCCACCCTGGAATGAGGTTTACCGGACTCGGCGCGATATCCGAAGGACTGGTAGCCTTCTGGACACGCACAGTCAGCGGCGGAAGAGGCCACGAAGGTTGCGTTTTTCTTCCATGGAGTATTTTTGAAAAAAGCGCTATACTAGGAGAGTGAAGAGACACTTTTTCCTCTTTCTTATGACTCTGCCGCAACTCCAGGCATTGGATATCTTTGGTGTCAATTTCACTGGGGTGGAAATACACGGCGGCGTGGGTTTGATCCTCAATTCCGTTGAAAACAGTGCTCCGTCCCCCATTGTCAGTTTCCTAGGTCTTTCTCTACCCATAAGATTCTCAGAGAACCTCACTTTCCGACCGGAATTCACCTTCTTTCATCAGCACTACGGCTACCAGGACCAGAGGGCTATTCCGCTTGAACCTATTTTCGATTCGGTACTACTCCTGGGTGTGGGTATTTTTCCCTGGGTAGGGATGGAGTGGGACATACTCGACGTGGTGACAGGCGGCTGGGAGGCAACGATTGGTTTTACCCCCAGGTTTCCTATTTTCTTCGTAGGAACCGGGGGCGAAAAGGCTCTCGATATTACTGCGTGGTATTTAGCGGGTAGGTTCCTTTACCCGTCGGGTGCGGGTTTTATCACCTGGAAATTCTCTGAGCTCTTTAGGTTCACAGTCAGGACCCAGGTTCTTCTGCCTGTCTACAACCTTTGGACACCTACAGAAATTTGGGATCAGACCCAGTTCAACCTTCTGATTGGAATCAGGTGGGATCTTTAAAAGCATAGGAGCACAACGATGCGTATGAATAAGGTATTTTTTTTGCTGTTCTCATTTTTAACCCTCGCTTGTGCAACGGCACAATTCGGTAACCTTGGAAATCTTAGACCTCCACTGCCGACAGCCAGCGTGACAAGGTTCGTCCCGACCGCCGTCAGCCTGCGTGATATCACCTTTCAGATGGATGTATCCGTCACCAATCCCTACCCCGCCGCACTGCCTCTGAGCGGCGTACGCATCCAATATTCTGTGGAATCTGCCAAGGTCTTTGAAGCCCAGACCCAGGAATCATTTCAAATTCCGGCTAATGGCCAGAAGACGAATACTTTTATCATTGTCCTGCCATTTGACGGTCTGATCAGAACGATTCGCAACTACCTGCAGAAAGACTACCTGGAAACCCAAGCGGATATACGCATCACTTTTCCGCTGCCCTCCATGCCCGGGCTGCCTCCGAATATCAGTTTCGACCACACATCCAGGGTACGCATTCCAGCAGTAAAGCCCCGCTTCCAGGTTCTGAATTTCCGCGTTGAACCACCCACACAGGCTGATGTCTCTGCTGCGCTTTCCAAGGCGGCCCGGAACGTTAACCCTACCCAGGCGGTGAATATGTTTACCAATATGCTTGCGGGTCGGCCTGCAGAACCCGTTATCAACCCCGAAGACCTCGACCTGCCATTCCGGGTGAGTTTTACCATCCAGATAGAAAATGAAGCACGTGCTTCACTGAGCTTCCCCCAACTCGATTTCACCCTTACAGTGGACGGAGCACAGCTTGTGTCCGGGCGTTCGACAGAGGTTGCCGTAACCGGGAATAAAACCCTGATCAGGGTGACGAATACTTTCAGTTCAAAGAACCTCGGTCAGGCTGTGCAATCTGCCTTTCGCAAAGGAACAGCAAGATTCCTCGTCACGGGTAATGCATCCCTCCAACTTCCGCGTGAAATCCTTGCTACACCCCTTCCTTTGAGCTTTCGTGAAGAAGGCGAATTCAGCCTTAGATAGCAATGTTTGGTCGCGGTATTTTCTTTCGTGGTCTCGAAATGTTTTTTCCTGTGTCGGAATTTATTTAAAAAGGAAGAAAATTTTCCGATATCTGCGAGGCTTCTTCCTTGGAATCTTTATTGGCGCTTATATCTGGGGCATTGTTGGTGCAAACGTTTTTGGATTCAGACTTCTCAATCCGGAAGTTCGTTTTGAAAATTTTGACTGTAATCCTGAAAGGCCGCTGGATGAACGCATCATTTCCAACCCCAACTCGGGCCATCTCAGAAAGCTACTGAGGAGGTTTTGTCAATGCGTAAAAAACTCGCTTGATTCCTCATTTACTCGTGTAAACTGAGGTTTTCGCATTATTTTTCACTACTGAAAACCCTTCCTCGTTGAGTTTTCAAAGAGGCTCTCTACACCAAGTGCAGACATTTTTAAGTTTTTTTTATAAGAGTGTCGATGTATGGCCTTAAATATACCGGTCCTTCCCCTGCTAGAATAGACTCTCCATGCTTTAATTTATCTGCCCCGAGGGCTAAAAGTCCGGGGGCCCAACTGGAGACAACGACGGCCTGCCATCCCCCGCCTCCTGCGGCTTGAATGAAATCCTTAGCCTGGGGGCCTATCACGCGAAGTGGTAGATTCCCGGACTTAAGGGGGTCGAGGTCTAGGAATTTCCCCAGACGTTTTCCCTTTACGTAGACCGCAGCGTAGAACTTACCCCTGCGGGCGTCAAGAACCGCCAGACCCGGCACCCCCGAATCCAGGTCCATCCAGCCCAACGCGTCTAGGGTAGAAATGGATACAGCAGGAATCCCCAAGCCTTCGGCCCAGCCTAAAACTGCGGCCCATCCGACCCTTGTGCCAGTAAAAGAACCCGGTCCGCTTCCCACCACGCAACCATCCAGATCGGCGGACCTTAATCCCGCCTCAACCAAAATCCCATCAATATGCTTAAAAATTTCTTCACCATGGGAGGCCAGAGGTTGAGATGTCTTTATGAATGTCTCGTTTCCCTTTAAGGTACCGAGAATAAGCCAGGGGGAAGAAGTATCGAGGGCGAGGAGGTTCAAGGCAGAACCTCCAGACTTCGGCCCTTCGTCTGGATACCAAGTGTCAATTCCCATCGGGGCGCAGGGAGTTCATCCCGGACTCGGTCCGGCCATTCGATTAGGCAAAGGGCACCTTCAGCGAGGTAATCCTCTCCACCGAGTGCCCAGAATTCTTGTGTACTATGAAGACGGTAGAGGTCTATATGAAAGATTTTTAGAGGACCCGAGTACTCATGAACCAGGGCGAAGGTAGGGCTGGTGACAAGGTCTTCACTCCCAAGGGCGTTGATTAAAAAAGAGGCGAGTGTTGTTTTTCCCGCTCCCATTGGACCTGTGAGGTAGACAAGTCCGCCTTTTAGGAGGTTCTCAGCCCAAATAACCGCCCAACGGTGCATTGAACTAAGATTAGGAAAATCTAAAATCAGAGAAGCAGCCCTTTTCGGTCCAACTCCCGGATTTCCTCCTTAAGACTTTTTACAAGGGTAAGGACCGGATAATCCATCTTTTCGACAAATTCGACCTTTATTTCTTTACTGCCTGTGGGGGTCATTTCCACACTGAACTCGATCTTCTTCTTATGATCGCGGCCATCACTGCTGATAAAATGTGCAGTTGCCAGAAAATCATTGCGGTAGTACAGATGAAGTTCTTTTTTTTTCTCTATGTTATGCAGTGCCTGTAGTTTCATGATCTCCTGAATTTGCTTCGAGTGTATCAGATTGTGAAAGTAATGTCAGCCTGGGAAGGATCTCATATTCTAATAAATCCCCGCTAAGAATCCAGTCTGCGTTCTCTAATGATGCCTGGAGTTCCTTTAAAAACCGTGCGGCTTCCTGTGCTTCCTCCGGTACCTCCTTCGCCACGGCTGCGACCTGGTACCAGAGAAAGAGAAGATCGAGGATATCTAAAGTTTCCAAGAGCGCCGAAGACGCCGCCTTTTCATGTCCGCTTTGGTAGAGAAAAGGGATATCCTTAGCCTTTTCGAGGTGCACCGAGAGTCTTTTGCGAAGGTGGACAATAGCCTTATCAGGATGGCTCAGCAGTACTGAAACCTGCTCTAACCTCACCTGAAGCGAGTTCAGCGATTCTCTAATCTCTGCAAGCGTGTCCCAACCTTCACCGATGGCCAGATTCAGAGAGTCTAGGATGGACCTTTCCCTCGGTCCGAGAGCCGGCCCGAAAACCTGGGGAAGAACGGGTGAGAGTTCAACCCATACCTCGCGCACTTGAAGAAGAAGTTCCTCGGGTTTTTTATCGATTCCCCGGATAACCAGGTCGATAAAATCCTTTAACAGATCAATATGTTCCCTCATCTGGGTGGGAAAATGGTCGGCTTGGACCTCCAGAAGCTGGCATTTATCCAAACTCTTTTGACTGTCTTCCTCTGTGTACGGCATCCCGTCACAGACAACCCCCTTCATGCTCCAGCCCTGTTGGCCCAACCACTCCTGGATGCCGGGGATCACTTCGCAGAGGACTTTAAAGCCGGGAGCCGACCATTCAACTTCGCTCCCGTTGATTTTGATGACCACTAGTTGCCGCCTCCGTTTTGCCTGGAAAAGTTGTCAATAGCCTGGCCAGTGGACTCCATCCTGTTCAGTGCGCCTTCCATGGCCCCGTACTTGCGTTTAAGATCCTGCTCGTAGCGCACAAGGTAGTTATTATATTCGTTAATTTCACGGTCCTGCCTGGCAATATTCGAATCAAGATTCGTCACACGGGCTGGAAGGAAGCCGCCGGTCTGCAGGTAAGGTTTCAAATACTCTTCGATTTTATAGGCCGCACCATTATCAATCACCAGGTCGCCGTTTGTATCAACCCCGAAAAGGTTTTTTATCTGGTTGAGGTTTTCCCTCATTACCTGGTCGAGTTTTGCTTCGTTGATTTCCAAGTAACCCCGCAACCGCGAAGCCTCGGGGTTTCCTCCGGTGGAACCCGATGCGTTCGTACTGATTCCTGCTTGGTGGAGGAGGCTCAATGCAGGATTTCCGGTCGGGTAACCATCCATCAAGATGCGCTGGAGACTTGAACGGAGCTGGGTCAATGTGACATCTCCCTGGAGTTTCCCGATATTTTTACGCAATTCCTCGCGCTCGGTATCTGTGAGGTAAGTAGCCTCGTTGATGACCGATTCGTTGCGGCTCGTCAGGGTAAGCAGGTCAACCAAGAATCTATTGTAATTCCCGACAAACTGGATCATCCCTTCTTTGATACTCTCATAGTCCGGGGTCACCTTAACTGTGGCCGGAGCGGGGGTGGTTTCATTCACATTGATAGTCACACCAGTGATAACATCATCGATGGTATTGGTGCCTCGAGTTACACGGACTCCATCGAGTTCAAACACAGCGTCCATGGCGTTCGACTGCGCATTGACAGGGGCAAGCTCGCCGCGCGCGTTGGGGTCGAAGATGCGTATATTGCTCAGAGTATAACTGATGCCGGTATTTTTATTTTCAAGCTGAAGGCCTTCCATCCTTGTCATTCCCGCAAGAGGAACCTGGATAGTCTTCTCTTCCGCGGTCAAGGGGAAATCAGGCAGTACAAGGGCAACAGGTGCTCCGAGAACTGTCCCGACTTTTGGATTACGAACCTCTGGCGGGGGTGTCGACGGTGTAAAATTCGGGAAACCCGTCCTGAGAGGATTGTTGCGGATGCGGATATCCTGGAACTCGACAGTTCCCGGTGTCGGGAGTTGAAGCCCCGGTGGAACCTCACCCTGGGGCGGTGCAGTGATTGGCGTGCCCCTGACGGTAAACTCAAGCATCATGCCCGGCTTTATTTCAGCGTCCACAGGCAGTGTCAGGCGTGACCCAGGGCCGAGCACCGCTGTGTTGTTTTCAAAAGTTACCGAATTCGGTGCGGACAAAACTCGTGAGGCTGAAGCGCTAAGGGGTACAATTCTGTCTGCACTCGTGTTGGGTGCCATCAAGCCCGCCTGCACGCTCCAGTCCCTGGCTGGTCCCAGAAATTCAAGCCTGTTGGCGGAACCCAGTTTAAGGGATTCAATAGTCATCACCTGGCTTTCAGCCGTCGTTCGGATAAGGCTCGAGCGCAGGTAGTCCCTACCCCGGGCGTTAATCGCATCCACGAGAAGGTTGAGCCTGCCTCCGCGGAACGGTACTGTGATTTCTTTATCACCCACGCGAAAGAGGTAATCACCCGCCGGAGCAGTAGCATCGAGGGGAAGTTCTTTACTCATAAACCTGTCAGCAGTTGCTACCTGTAGGACCTTGAGTTTCCACTGGCCTTCAACCGCGGCTCGCGTAGGACTGAGAGTCACCGCACCCGCTTGGGTGGATTCACCGATTTTATTGAGGAATGGGGACTCAAAACCGTAGAGTTTTCGTGTAGCGTCGCGCAGGGTCTGCATACGCCGGCTGAGCCCCTGCCAGACAGTCTTCATATCCTGGTATTGTGTTTTTTCTGTTTCAAGACGCGTCAGTTTTTGACGCTCGACCTCCATCAGGTCGGCAATGAGTTTCTGGGTGTTGTACCGGCTGGATACACCGGGTATGCTCATATCTGACATGGGTTAAATCGTTTCGTCGAAAAGCAAGCCCACGGCTTCCTGGATTCTTGCGTGCAATCTAAGCAGGGCTTCCGGAGGAAGCTGTCTGATAACCTCATTTGTCTCGGAATTGATAACCCTGACAATGACCTGGTTAGTATCGTGAATGACGTGGAAATCCAGTCTTTTATTGAGGCTATTGCTGATTTTCGCAAGGTCTTCAACAACCTTGCGGATTTCCGAGTGCGTATTTTCCATGGCCTGAAAATGCTCAGGAGAAGGGGTATCGATTTTTTGAACCGGTCTAGTTACCCTGGTTAAATCCTGGCCGGGAAGTACATTCTGCACCGCCGAAATGGCGGGACTGATCATATCTTGCGACATACAAGCCTCCTACAAAACCAAAAAGGAGAGAAAGGGGGACGCGGCCCCTGTCCCTTCCCAAATCCTTAAGAGACAACGTCCAGAAATCTCTTTTGGAAAACTTAACCCAAGAGCTGCATGACTGACTGGGCCCGAACATTGGACTGTGCCAACATAGCGGTTCCAGCCTGTGTGAGAATCGAGTTCTTTGTGTACTCGACCATCTCAGAAGCCATGTTCACGTCCCGGATCCGGGATTCTGCTGCGGTAATGTTCTCCGAAGCAACAGCAACACCCTTAGCGGCCAATTCGAACCGGTTCTGGTATGCTCCGAGGTCGGCGCGCTGCTTGTTAACGATAAGCAATGCGGCGTCCAGGGTCGTCAACGCAATGTTGGCATCCTCAGGTTTTCCAATCGACATCGCAGTGCCTTGATCAGAGACCATTTTCAGATCTTCGGCGCCCATGCTACCAATGAAGATTGTCTCTGACTGATCAACATTGGCACCGACATGGAGTCTGAGTCCGCCCTCATCACCATCAGGACCGGTACTTTCTTTACGGGTAAATCTGCCGGTGAGCATATTCATTCCGTTAAACTGAGCGTGCTTAGCAATCCGGTTTACCTCATCCACGAGTTGGCTCACTTCGACCTGGATCTGAATACGGTCTACATCGCTATAGATACCGTTGGCAGACTGTACAGCAAGCTCCCGGATCCTCTGGATGATGTCCGTGGTGGCTTGAAGGTAACCTTCAGTTGTCTGAATGAAGCTCACCCCGTTCTGGATGTTCTTCTCCGCCTGGTTTAAACCCCGAATCTGACTGCGCATCTTCTCAGATACAGCCAAACCCGAAGCGTCATCACCCGCTTTGTTGATCCTCATGCCGCTTGAAAGTTTCTCGAGGTTTCTTGAAAGATCCCCCTGAACGACTCCCAAAACCCTATTGGTGTTAATGGCGCTCATGTTGTGGTTAATAATCATATACGTACCCTCCTTGATTTTAAAGGGCAATCCCTTGCCCAATCTTGCTCACTGGGGTAAGCCGCTCACTATCCGCGTCAGAATGTCGGACAAATCCCAGATCCCAAGGAGAAAAAGACCGGACTTATCCAATCCTGATCTCCTTGGGTAGCAAGATGAAGAGTACTGATGTCAAAGAGCAAATAAGACAGGGCCGAAGCCCTGCCTTAAGTATAAAACCTTACCCGAGAAGTTGCAAGACGCTTTGTGAACGCGTGTTCGCCTGGGCCAGCATAGCGGTTCCACTCTGAACCAGAATCTGGTTCTTCGTGTAGTCAACCATCTGACGAGCCATGTCCGCGTCACGGATCCGGCTTTCGGCAGCCTGAAGGTTTTCAGCGCCTATATCCAGACCTTTTACGGCAAATTCCAAACGGTTTTGGTAGGCGCCGAGGTCGGCCCTATGTTTGGAAATGGTTTGAAGGGCGGAATCCAAGGTCATAATGGCCTGGTTCGCAAACTCGGGACTGACAAGGGTCATCATGGAATTGTCCGACACACCCTTGAGGGAAAGAGCCGTTGCGGTCATGGTCTGGATATAGACCTGTACACGCTGATCAGCGTTGGCACCGATGTGGAACCACATGGACGCGGTTATCACGTTGTTGCCTTCATCCCGTGCAAAGGAACCGGTAAGCATATTCATACCGTTGAACTGGGCATGAAGTGCTACCCGGTCGACTTCGTCGACGAGCTGGCTGACTTCGACCTGGATCTGCATCCGGTCTTCGGCGGTATAGATACCGTTAGCAGCCTGTACGGCAAGCTCCCGCATACGCTGGAGAATGTCCTGAGACTCTTGAAGGTATCCCTCTGTGGTCTGGATGAAGCTAATGCCGTTAGAGGCATTCTGGCTGGCCTGGTTAAGGCCCCGGATCTGGGACCGCATCTTCTCAGAAACGGCAAGACCCGATGCATCGTCACCGGCCCGGTTAATCCGGTACCCGCTGGCGAGCTTCTCCATATCCTTGGTGACGTCACCATTGGTGACCTTGAGCTGACGCTGTGCAAACAGCGCACTCATGTTGTGGTTTATGATCATTGTATTCCTCCGTGAATACTCAGAATCAAGCTGGGGGGTTCGGATAACATCCGATTGAATTCCAATTCCGTTTGGAACTCCTTAGTTATTGTCGGCACGAATATACCTGAACTTTAGCGGAAATTTAAAAAAATAAAAAATTTTTGGGGCCTTGTCGCAGGCCCATCACAGGGCGGGTTTGTGAGGATTTATCAGGTTCCAATATCACCATTATATCTACTATCATCACAGTGTACCCGCCACACTCGTTCCCCCACCACCAGCTCTCCGCGCCTCTCTCCCTCCGCAGCTCTGCGGGAAACGCGGTAACCGTCAATCTGCGGAATCTGCGGATAACTTTGCTTTGTGTTCCATGAGTTCTTTGTGGCTAATAATCAGTGCTCGTTATGGGGATTGAACAAGTTCCATTATCTCCATATTATCCATTATCTCCACCCTGTTTACCGCCCCATTTGTAGCCCCACCACCAGCCCTCCGTGCCTGAGCTTCACAGCGCCTCTACGAGAAACGAAGTTTCAGGTAATCAGTATTTTCTCTTTGGGGGTTTGTTCCTAATATTTGCCACGG
>DYOB01000376.1 GCA_020720765.1 Borreliella garinii | reverse complement strand
AGCATCCCAGCTCCCCGGTCCTGTGTCAAAATCTCAAGCGCAACAGGCTCCTAGGCTCTATAGAGTAATACTTGACAAAAAAAAATAGGTTTACAGTAGAAACTATCTACATATCAAGGAGGCGCAGAATGCGTCATATATATGGTTTGCTTGTCAAACTGGCAATAGGGGCTTTACTGTTCGGTATTTTACTAATGATTGGACAAGTTAATTTTGGTCCAGGTTTAGGGCTAACCATAGGCGGTTTTGTTTTAGCCATTACCTTTTTTATTCTCCAAACAGGGGCTAAAAAGAAGGAAGCTGAAAAGACAATGAAAGAAATGGGACTAAGTGAGACAAAAATCAGTGAGTTTCTAAATGGAGTAGAATCTGGGACTCCCATCATTGGAATGCCCGAAAAAATTCTATATATAACGATTGGAGGTCCAAAAAAAACGAACACTTCCAATATAGGTGGTTCCGTCCATAAGCAATTGGTTTATGGAAAAGAGATTAATGAAATGAAATATTTTTATATTGAAGACGGCGTACTCACAAGCTGGCAGTTGCCAGAATAATTTAATACTGTTTTATGCTTCTCATCAAACATTTTTGGATGGGAAGCTTTGCCATCTTTAAGGCGGGGGATGCAAACTACAAAAATCCGGAAAGTCGCAAAGAATTCTTGGCCACTGGCCTCACTTCGTTCGGCTACACAGACGGCTACCGCCGTGCACGGCCCCGGCGCACTCCCTGGGGAGCTGGTTGTGGGGGATTACCAGGTTCCAATATATCCATTAAACCCAATATCTCCACCGTGGTAACCGCCCGCTTGCGACCCCATAACCTGCCCCATCATAAACCTGCGGAGCCTTCAGAATTTTAACCACTAGCCTTGCCGACGCAAGGCTTCACAGACGGCTACCGCCGTGCACGGCCCCGGCGCATGGCCGCCCTCGGCAATATCATCAATAACATCCAGCGAAATACCAAACCACGAAAAGCTGGAAGGTGCGTCAGTAGCAAACCGTAAGGACGAAGCTTTCCGGCGTTTTGGCCGAAGGGCCTCGAAGATCAAAAGCGCGAGCGTATCCCAGATACGTGAGCGCTTGCGGTCGAGGGGCCTAGAGCCAAAATGGCGAGAAGCGAGTCCGGTGAGGCCACTGGCCTCACTTCGTTCGGCTACACAGTCGGTCTGCTACCGCTACACGGCCCCGGCGCGCTCCCCGGGGAGCTTGCTGTGGGGAGATAACAGGTTCCAATATATCCAATAATCCCAATATCTCCACCGTGGCAACCGTCCGTATGTGACCCCATAACCTGCCCCATCATAAACCTGCGGAGCCTTCAGAATTTAGCCACAGGTTTTGCTTCGCAAAGTTACGGGCCTGCTTCGTGTGGACACGGGACCGGAGCGCTCCCTGTGGAGCTTGTTGTGAGGAATTGACAGGTTCCAATATCTCCAAATTATCCATTATCTCCACCGTGTTTAACGCCTAGTTTACGCCCTATAACCGCT
>DYOB01000375.1 GCA_020720765.1 Borreliella garinii | reverse complement strand
TGTCCAATAATGATGGGTGTATTGTTGCACGGTCAAATGAAGCCAAGGCCCTTGGAATTCCCATGGGCGAGCCGTTATTCAAGGCCAGGCACCTGATTTCCAAGCACAAGGTTCATGTCTTTTCATCAAACTATGCGCTGTACGGAGACCTTTCGCACCGAGTCATGGAGACCCTACGCCAGATGGAACCGGAAGTTGAAGTATACTCCATCGATGAAGCCTTTATTGCTTTGCCGGTAACAAATGAGTGGGATCGGGTCAAATACGCAGGAGAGCTCAGGGAAAGAATCAGGAAGAATGTCGGTATTCCTGTGTCCATAGGTATGGCCGCAACCAAGACGCTTGCCAAGATAGCCAATCGAGTTGCCAAGAAACAGGCTCAATTTAATGGCGTCTTTGACCTTGCTGACAATAGTAACATTGACAGCGTGTTAGAAAAGATAGATGTCAATGATGTCTGGGGGATTGGAAGGAGAACCACTGAAAAGCTGAACAGTCACGGCATTTATACAGCCCTTGACCTTAAACGGGCAGATGAATCGCGGATTCGCAAGATGTTGACTGTTGTCGGCGCTCGGACTGTTATGGAGCTGAACGGGATTTCGTGTATCTCTCTTGAAAATGTCCCGGCATGTCCAAAATCCATCATTACCTCACGATCATTCGGGCATCCGGTGACGGATATTGATAATCTCCGGGAGGCCGTTATTACTTTTGTTTCCATTGCTGGAGAAAAACTCCGGAAACAAGGTGTTGAAGCCGGTATCCTGAACCTGTTCATCACCACTGGGCCATTTGATGAGCAGGCCCGGTATTCCAACAACCAGACGATATCTTTACCCCAGGCCACTTCCTCTACGCCTGAGCTTATAGCTGTAGCTCTTCAATGCCTCAAGTTATTGTACAGACCAGGATATCGGTACCGAAAGGCAGGAGTTATGCTGGCTGAGATTGTAAAGAAGGATAGGTACAGACAGCAGGATTTGTTTTCCTTTTCGCAGTCCGCAATAAGTGAGGATAAACAGTTGATGACCGCGCTGGACAGGATCAATGGCAAGTGGGGGCGTCAAACCATTCAATATGGGATGACGACTGCTGAGAATAAACCCTGGATGATGCAGCAGACGAGAAAGTCACCAGCCTATACCACCAACTGGCATGAGCTGCCTGTGGTTAAAACGCCGAGTATGCTATGAATTTAGACTGGACTACTCTTATAGGATTGGTCGCGGCCACATGCACAACTTGTTCGTTCTTGCCTCAAGTCATAAAAATCTTGAGAACAAAAAGGACAAGGACGTGTCTCTTCTGATGTATAATACCGTGCTTACCACAGGACTGTTTCTCTGGTTGATTTATGGGTTTATTCTCAACGACTTACCATTGATTCTGGCAAATACTGTAAGCTTTACGCTTTCAATGTGTGTCTTGGTTCTCAAGATAAGGCATGGGTGAAGATCTTTTGGAAACATCTTAATCTGAGGTGTTTCTGAATTGTT
>DYOB01000374.1 GCA_020720765.1 Borreliella garinii | reverse complement strand
GGTTCTTTCTGGATTGTTGTTCCAGTTTTGATGATTTCATGAGGCTTCCTGATATTTGTTTTCGGCTATTGTAACTCCGAGTTCAACCATTGTCGGCAGGTCTCCGGTTGCGACCCTGACCTTCCCGAAAAAGTAACTCATGTTCCTGTATCCGAAGCCCCGATAAAGCACTCGCTTAACGACATTGTTCATTCCCTCGACCATCCCATTGGTTATCGGATAGTCGAAATAGTTCAGCATATACGGCTTCCACCTTGAAAGCCGCCCGGCAAGCTTTTTGAACGGCTCAAGCCTGCATCTGCGGCAATAAGAGATATAGGCGTTCATCTGTTTTTCCGCATCCTCCCTGTCCGCAAGCGTGAATATGGTGTCGAACTGGTCCTTGAGCTGATATGCCAGAGCCAGATCCTTGTTCATTTCGAACAGATGTTCAAGACGCCATTTGTCACGCTCCTCCGGTTCTGACTTCAACAGCAGCCACCGCTGATTGAAGATGAACTTGCGCTCGTCCTCATCGGCGTTGGCCTGCGCCGCCTTCCTGACATTCTCCACAGCCTCGTTGACATATCCTTTCACATGGAAGCGGTCGAAGACTATGGCTGCCTTCGGCAGAACCTTTTCCACCGCCTTCCGGTAGCAGGCCGCCATGTCCATGCAGACGGCTTCGACTTTCCTGAGCACATCCTTGCCGAGCGAGCGCAGAAGGCGCGAGGCTACCTTGCAGTTGCGCCCCTCCTCAATCGCAAGAATCCGCCCCGTCTCCAGGTCATAAAGAATTGTTGCGAAGCACGGGCGGACAACCCAGCCCCACCTGTTCACAAACTTTCGCCCCCCCTTGTGGCTGGAGCCACGAGTCTTCGCCGGAACAGAAATTTTCATGCGCACCTTGACCTCCTCGCGATGGATCATCACCTCGTCTATGCCGAGATATCTTACTCCATCAAGAGAAACCCGGTGCTCATCGTTGCGGATTCGGATCAATGCATCGTCAATATTGTACAATGTCATCTTGTCCACCTTCATCTGCAATGCCACCTGCGTGACCGGAGAGTTGTCGCACAAGGAGGCACACAGCTGCTCGAACATCACGGTGTTCCGGCAATATGGCCTGACCCAGGCGATATGCTCGGAAACCACCTTCCCGCAGCACTCACAGAAAAAACGCCGCTGGCTGAATACCACATAGGTCTTCCGGTGCCACTGGCTGAGGTGCCGGACTGAACGCTCACGCATACACCCTTTGCCGTGGGTCACGACTGCACCGCATATGCCACAGCAGGACACTCCAGGTTCGGAAGGCACAAGACGCAAATACAAGTCCTGTCCGGAAAACCACTCCTCTTTCACTTTCCAGCCTTGAAATTCGAGACATTCCGAAATAAATTCTCTGTCACACATGGGGGAGACATTCCTTTCGCTATTTGGTTTCTTGTGAAATCCATAATATGCAACAGGATGTCTCCTTTTTTAGTTCTTTTTAGGAACAACATTCCAGAAAGAGGC
>DYOB01000373.1 GCA_020720765.1 Borreliella garinii | reverse complement strand
TTTTCATCTGTATATAAATTTGTTAATTGTTTGATAATCAATAATAAAAGTTAAGAGAGTAAATTTTCATCTACGTGCTCCGGCAAGAATCCCTTCAAGCTTGGCTACAACAATGGGTGCTTAACTTTATTGGATGTCAATTTCATGTGCGGGATGGCATTGAAGCCTGCCCGGTAAAAAAACGACCTTTTTATGATTACCATTAAGTTATGGAACTTTCCAAATCCAGAATTCTCCTTTTGAGGTTTTCTATTTGCTTTTGTTTCATTTCTTTGCTTTTGTCAGCAGGCTCTTTGTAAGGTTCAAGGTTTCGTAAAATGAAGAACGAAGCTACCAATAACTTGTGACCAACCGCAAAAAGTGCTTTTTTCCTACCTCTCCTTGCTGCTATTGAATAGTACTTCCTTTTTAGAAATCCATCTTTCTTCCCGGTTGCACCCCAAGCACATTCGGTAAGGGTTGCCCTTAGGTGTTGATTCCCCTTGATGGTTTTAGAGCTTTTTTTTTTACCAGCGCTCTCGTTATTGCCCGGGCTCATTCCTCCCAAACTGCTTAAGTGATGTTCGTTCGGGAAACGGCTCATTTCAACCCCGATCTCACTTATTATGGCAATAGCGCTGTCTCGCCCAACCCCATCAATGGTTGTCAGTAACTCTATCTCTACCGAGTATTTCTCTACCATCATGTCAATTTGCAAATCCAGCTCCTTTATCAACCTTTCTTTCGCATCAATGCTTTGCTGAATCGCTTTCATCATGAATCGGTGGTGTTCCCTAAGATTCCCATCCAAAGCCTTGATTATCTCGGATTTGCTTGCCTTGGTTTTCCCGTGAACATGCTTGGCCAGTATGATAGGATCTTTCACTCCCTTCAACAAATCTGTTATAATCTTCTTGGCACTCACGCTGCCAACCTGCATCACCGTACCAAGCTTGATGTTCGCATCTTCGAGTATCCTGTACAGACGGTTACTTTCGCTGCTTACCTGCTGAACCTGTTTCTTCTTGTAACGAACGATGTCACGCAAATCACGTATCTCGACAGGTGGTATGAAGCTACCCTTCAACAACCCACCCAGTAATAACTTGCTCAACCATGCACTGTCTTTCTTGTCTGTCTTATGCCCTGGTATGTTCTTTACGTGCCTGGCGTTCACCAGTATTACTTCAAAAGAATCCTCCAAAATGTTGTAAACAGGTTTCCAATAAATCCCCGTGCTTTCCATTGCTACATGTGTAACTCTTTCTGATTTGCACCAATCTCTCAACTCTTTCAATGAACTCGTGTAGGCTTCAAAACTCCTTGTCTCGTATGAGCTTCCGCCCTTACTTATTGTTGCTACTATTACCGCCTGATGTACATCTATGCCACAGCCTACAGTGACAAGTTGCGAAAAACTTACCTCTTGTGTTTCCATATCTGCTATTTTGAAATGATGCTCTCAAAGTTCGCTCATATTCATGCACAATGGGTATGATTATTTTACGCTTATGGATATTTCATGT
>DYOB01000372.1 GCA_020720765.1 Borreliella garinii | reverse complement strand
CGTTTTTGGCCTTTTTGCGCCCGCATCTTCAAAAGCTCTCTTCCGGAGAAGAGGAACCACCGGAACTTCCAGAACACGGGAAATCTGATCGAATCTCATTCCTCGACGTCTTCTGGTCCCTGTAAAATCCGTGTCTATCCACGTCCATCCGTGGTTCTGCTTTTATTTTTTGGCCGTGGGCAAAGAGAGCTGACCTCTGTGATTCAAGTCAACTTCCCGTCCTGAATGCCAATTGGAGTGAAATCAATATGCTTGTAATAGGAAGCCAGTTCTTCGATCCGACGATGAACCGCAGGGGGAAAGGTCTTTCCCCTCCCGGAAACAGCCTTATTTTTAAGGGTTTCCTTCCCTTTAACCTCTTCAACAATTCTCCCGGCCTCCTTCGTCATCGGAATCTCAAATTTTTTATGAATTGAAGCAATCACAGATTCAGGACTTTCCAGCATGTCTTCATATTTCACAAGAATCAGATTATCGGAAAAACTTGACATATTATCCAACCACCCAGAATAAAACGTAAAATACCAAGGAAGAGCAAAATCCGTCAAATATGTCGTCATGTCTTCAAAGGACCAATTCGGAAGATCTTGTTTTGGAGAAATGTAACAGGGTGGCATTTTGATGCTGTTATTTTTGCAATGATCCAAAAGACTCATCAACGTGTCATCAATTCTGCGTGACATGAGAATAACGTTCGAGTTTGTTTTCAGGAACACATCTCTTGAGTAATCTGAATATTTCAGGTGCAGGTGAGTGAAAAATCGGTTTTGCTTTGCGTTCTTCGTCACAAAATAGCGCAAATCAATTTCTTGTTCCCTTTGACAATAGGATGGCGCGAGCAGGCCTTCCCCCCATCCCGTAGATCGAACCAATAGCTCCGAAAGCCAGGTCGAACCCACCTTCATCGGAGCAACAAGAACAAGATTCCTCTTCAATCCGGCCATTGAACGCATAAAGGTCTCGGTTAAAAATACATTCAGCAAAGGGCGCATTAAATAGTAGAGGCTTTTCATCATTTCGATTTTTGTTAGTTTTTGCTTTGTTTAATTACTAAAATCCCGCGTCTATCTGCGTCCCTCCGTGGTTCTTTTTTTAGGATCGCGGGGAAGAAGATCAGATTTTCCCAATTTTCCCCTTATTCTCGGCAATCCAGGTTTTCAGTGCCTCCTCGCTCATCCACTCGGTGTTGTTGTGCGAGCAATACGTGTAGCCTTCCGGAACCTGCCGCCCTTCTTTGATGCGCGAGGGGTCGAGGCTCCAGTTGTGAATGGCGGGAAGGATTTTGAAATGCTCCGGATATTCATAGGTATGCGGCGCATCCTCGGGCCCGATCATCTGCTCATGCAGCTTCTCGCCCGGGCGGATGCCAACGATCTCATGTCCGGCTCCGGGAACCGCCGCCCGTGCGATATCGAGAATGTTCATGCTGGGGATTTTTTTGACGTAAATTTCGCCACCCTGCATGTCCTCGAACGCATGCCACACCAACTCGACCCCCTGCTCGAG
>DYOB01000371.1 GCA_020720765.1 Borreliella garinii | reverse complement strand
TAATAGAGACGTTGAGGATAACAATCAACGATGATGCACTGGAATGCATCGTTGTATCGGAAGATATTCATCGAACTTATTCAATTATTATCCCTGTGGGATCGTAATTATAACATCTTAAAAAAAAGGAGAATCATGGAAGATGTACGAAGACAGATGGAAGTAGTGCTCCTAAAAAGTCTGGCTCGATTGGAAGTGGATAGAGCTAATCAGAAAATGATGGTTTGTATAGATTTACCCTCCAATATATCCAGAGAACAAGCAATAGAAATATTAGGAGCTAAACATCCATCAAATCGAGAACTTCTTGATTTGATCTATCTAGACACTTGGGAACTAGTGTTGGATGGACAGATTTGCCCAACTTATTCAGGAAAACCCCGGAAGGTTCGACAGAGTATTTCAGGAATTGGAGTGCAAGAGATCGCACAGCAATATCCAACGGCGACGATAGATTGGTCTGATAGTAAGGGACTCACAGCATCCCAGTTAGTGAATTCGAAGGACTGGTTGAAGTTGGTGGAGGAGGCTAACACCGCTACAGATTTTGAGCGGATAGCGGAATCTTCGCTAATCTTGTACCGATCTGACATACTCGAATGGCTCTTCGACCACAAAGGGGTCAAGAATCTCGGTATGCCAACACCAGGAAAACCTCTACCAGGCGACACGATAGACCTTCTGTTCAATCACTATCCAAGGTCGTTGAACAGTTGGATACTATTCGAGTTAGTCGATGACCCAAGGTGCTTCTCAGGCTATAACCTGATGTCCCCACTGGGTTGGCGATTGTTCGAGTGGTCACTCGAAAACAAGTTGGGTCCGCAGATCGCCCGCTTGGTGAGAGCTGATGAATTTGTACATGATAACGGTGCTATGTACAAAGGTGTAAAGGTGTTGGGTGATCGGCAGATCGAAGTCGAATTCAAATGCTTCGAGTCGGATTCAGACTATCAGTTATATGTGATGAAAAAGTTGATTATAACGATCACCGACGACACCTTGGAATGTGAAATCGTATCGGGTGAGATCAGCCAAACCTATTCGATAGCAATCAGGCACTCAAAAATCAGACTAGGAGGACCCAAACAACTTGTCGATTTATAAGAAGA
The DNA here is from genome assembly GCA_020720765.1 of Borreliella garinii. Taxonomy (GTDB): domain Bacteria; phylum Spirochaetota; class Spirochaetia; order JABEVK01; family JABEVK01; genus DYOB01. The sequence continues at coordinate 395 of DYOB01000371.1, read as the reverse complement.
GATCAAGTCTTGCTAGGTCAAAAATGGGGGGATGAAATTGACTCTCCTCCCATATTAAATCTTAGTTTATTAATCTAATTCAAAAAAGGAGAAACACAATGAAGACAAAAAACTGGACCATTACTGAAGCCCCCATCGATTACACATTCAAACTATCTGTGGCCTTGGGAGAGCACACCTTACCGTTTAGATTGTTAGATGACGATGGGGTTGTATATTTTCTCGGCTATATGAAGCCCACGCAGAGTGAGGCATTATTTCACCCTTTAGACGTCGTGGGTGAATCCTATGGTTGCACGTCAATCGAAATCATGGAAAATGGAAAATGGGAGGTGGTATGATGAAGGAAAAGCAAGAAGTCAAAACAAAACCTAAAGGGGGATATATACACCTCC
>DYOB01000112.1 GCA_020720765.1 Borreliella garinii | reverse complement strand
GAATAAAAGTGAACCCTTTCCTCCCTCACGGTCGGCGCTCCTCACCTTCGAGTCCTCTTGATATAATTAAGCAGGGGTAGGACTCGGCCTTCCTGATCCGGCTCCGACCGTATCAGCCGGCCAGGGTTTGTCGCTTCCGCCGCCTTCCGTGGCGGCTCTTCCTCCCTCACGGTCGGCGCTCCTCACCTTCGAGTCCTCTTGATATAATTAAGCAGGGGTAGGACTCGGCCTTCCTGATCCGGCTCCGACCGTATCAGCCGGCCAGGGTTTGTCGCTTCCGCCGCCTTCCGTGGCGGCTCTTCCTCCCTCACGGTCGGCGCTCCTCACCTTCGAGTCCTCTTGATATAATTAAGCAGGGGTAGGACTCGGCCTTCCTGATCCGGCTCCGACCGTATCAGCCGGCCAGGGTTTGTCGCTTCCGCCGCCTTCCGTGGCGGCTCTTCCTCCCTCACGGTCGGCGCTCCTCACCTTCGAGTCCTCTTTCGTCACTAAAAAATTTAAGGCATCCCGTAGGATGCCTTAAATTTTTTAGCAGGGGTAGGACTCGAACCTACGACCTTCGGGTTATGAGCCCGACGAGCTGCCAACTGCTCCACCCTGCGCCGTATGAGAAAACTATAATGAAAAATAAGGATTGTGTCAAGGTTGGGAAGCACCCCAGAGAAAGTGCTTCCTATTACAGTTTAAACTTATTCGCTGGTATCGAGATCGCTGATTTCAATTTTTACAGGGACATCAGTCTGATTACTTCTTATCGTTACCTGGAAGGTGTATTTATCGTTATCTTCGTCAATGCCCATAAAGTCGTATTTGACGTCACTGTCGGGCTTGAGGATGGCGAAGGTGTGGCTCGAATCGTTGGTGAGGGTTGTTTCAGATCCAAGAATGTCCGCACCGTAGCTGGATGAGTCAGCAGGTGAAAAGAAAACGTATTTCATTTCGTAGCCGGTTACGTTCTCAAGGGTCACGTTGACCAGGTCCGGGGCTTCAACTGTGGTTTTATTCGATGCGTTAATGGTCACTCTTCCTACGGAACCGTTGGTGAGGGTGAACTTTCTCACTTCATAGCGCTGGTTATCCGCATCAATGGCCATAATGTCAAATTCACCGGTTCTTCCCTGGTAAAGCATGTAATAAGTAACGTTGGCACGATTGCTGAGAACGTCCTGACCTAACATGTCTGGTCCCCAATCCGCACTGTCACCAGGGCTGATAAAGAGGTATTGGATGGTTTTTCCGGTCTGGTTGGTGACTGTGAGACGATTGAGATCGTCTGAGTCAAAACCAAAGGCTGAAACTGCGAGGGTTGACAGAACAAGTACCGTCAACAGTTGAATGTGTCTCATATTTGAGATCCTCCTCAATACAATGTAAATCAAGATAAAAAAATTTCAAGGATAATTTGAGACATTTTGATAATTATTGAGCCTTTTTCAAAACTCAACGAGGAAGGGTTTTCAGAAGTGAAAAAGGAAGCGAAAACCGCAGTTTACTCGGGTAAATGAGGATTTGAGCGAGTTTTTCGCACACTGACAAATCCTCCGCAGTAGTTTTGAAAAAGGCTCTATTGTCCGAATCTTAAACGGGTCCCTACTTCAAGTCTGCCTAATGGAAGAATTTCGGAAACCTGGTAGACTATTTCTTCCCAGCCAAAACTGAAAAGGGAAAAGTCTGCGTCAACATACATACTCAGTCCGGAATTGATATCCCAGAAAAGCCTATTTCCGAACATAAGGGAAAAAACCTGATGGGTGTTCTCACCGACATAATCCCTTGTGTTGCCTTGAAATTCGATGGATGCCGTGTACCGCAACGGGAAATTCTTGTGGAAGATCTCTGTACTAATAGATACACGGTGGAAATCGTCCCTTACAACTTGTCCATCAACGGGGGTCTGGAAGGTTTTATATTCACCTTTTAAGGTGATTATTCCGTTGGGAACATAAAAACCGAAACTCACCCTTTCGCCAGAATGGTAATAATCGCCATCGGTCATAATGGGACTAAAATTTGTTTCGAAGCCTAGGGTAAAAAAGAATAAGCCTATGGCGTCGAGTCGCACATCAAAAATAATTCCCGGACTGAACCATTTTCGGGTGGTGTTGAGCACACCATAGTAAGGACCTGCAGTGAAGGTGATGTTTGATGCTTGTACGCTGATCTTAGAATAGAGTTTCCGACGGAGAATGGAATCTGATTCAAAACCTGACTTTAGGGAGATGCCGGGCATAAATTCACTGAAAATGTATCCGCTTCCTCCGAGAAACCAATCGGTACCGTTAAAAGTATCAACGTCTTGGGTTCTATCGGGGTTGAGAAAAATATTGGTGACCTCAGAACTGAAACCCATCTCCGTGGTTTGTGCACCGGCTGTTACGGCTGAGATGAGCAATGAAAACACAACTATTCCCATTTTCTTCACGGTTTTTAGGCCTCCTTAACCAATATGATTTATTTTCTGAAAAAAAACCAGTATACAAGACCTTGACGAGAGAGAATTTATAGGTCAAGCTAATACGAGAATGAGCGACTACCTTGATCCAAACAATGAGGAGCTGCTGAAGGATTTTTTTTCCGAAGCCCAAGCTCAAATAGACATACTCGAACAGAACATCCTTGTACTGGAGAATGATCCAAAAAACAAGGATGCAGTCGATGAAATTTTCAGGGGTGCCCACACTCTGAAAGGGGGGGCGGCAACGGTCCAGATGATGGAACTTGCCGAAATCACCCATACCCTAGAGGACGTGCTGGATTCAATTCGATCTGGTAAGCTCGATACGAACCCTGAACTTGTCGATGCCTTGCTCCAAGGTATCGATGTTATCAAAGCTATGCTTGAGGAGCGTACCTCGGGGTCGGTCTATAAGAAGGATATCACCCCGCTTAAAAATAGGTTGGAGTCCTTTTTACATGAAACTCCAGCCAAATCCCAGCCGGCTCCTGTCCAGCAAAAAACTCAACCGCAGGCGGAACGGAGGCAAACCCAGTCAGAACCTTCCTTTAATGTGTCCCAATCAACCGGAGGTCTCAGCGAGTACGAAAGGATGGAACTCAAGGACGCTTCGAACGGTAAGAAGGTTTATAAGGTTTCCGTGCATTTTGACGAGTCTAACCCTATGAACTCGGTCGGTGGAATCCAGGTTTTCGCAGTCCTCAAAGAGTTAGGTACTGTTCTGAAAACCAACCCCGAGTTCGATAAACTCTACGAAGATAACTTTTTTCCAACCGTCGACTATTATATGAGTATCACAGCTGAATGGGCTATTGTTCAGAAAAAGCTTCATATTACGGATGTCACAACGGGATTTGATATCCTTGAAATCATCGAACCCGAGCAAAAAAGAGCGGCTACACCGGCCAAGCGGGCAACTGACAATATATTGGAAGCCCCTGTAACGTCAGAACTTTCCTTGGATCAAGAAATTGCGAAGGAAGGCGCGGAGAATGTTGAAGGAAAGAAACAGGCTCAAAGTGGTTCTATCCTCAGGGTGGATTCAAAAAGGATTGATAATCTCTTAAACTTGGTTTCTGAGACGGTTATCAATAAAGCCACTTTTAACCAGATATCTGTCGTTTTTTCCGACACGCTTTCCGAACTTCAGTCCCATAATGTCCTGCTCAGGGACGGATTGAAAAGTTTTATCGAGAAGGTTCCGGAATACTGGGAGAAACTAAAAGGCGGACAGACTGTCAAGGATATGAAGAAAATGATGTCCGAGGATATGGCGTCGATTTTCCAACTTTACGATCCCATAGAAAATAAAATGAAGTCCGCCGTTTCTAATTTTAAATCCAGCTCGCAAAACCTGGGTAGAATCATCGGTGAACTTCACGAAGGTGTTCTGCGGATACGCATGGTTCCCATTGCCCAGATTTTCAGCCGGTTTCCCCGTCTGGTCCGTGATTTAACCAAGACTTTAGGTAAAAAAGTGAACCTTGTCGTCGAAGGGGAAGATACCGAACTCGATAAAAGCGTCATCGAAGACCTTTTAGATCCTCTGATTCACTGCGTCAGAAATGCCATTGACCACGGAATCGAAGATCCCGATACCCGGGAAGATTTGGGGAAGGACGCCGAGGGTATCCTTCTACTTACTGCTCGCAATGAGGGAAATATGATCGTTATCGTTATCGGTGACGATGGAAAGGGTATTGAAGTCGAGACGATAAAGCGCAAGGCCGTCGAACGGGGGCTTATCCACCCGACCAAGATGCTTACCGATGTTGAAGCCTTCAACCTTATTTTTGAACCCGGCTTTTCCACGGCAAAAACCGTCACCAATATCAGCGGACGTGGTGTCGGGCTGGATGTGGTCCGCAAACAGATTGAAAAACTCAACGGTACAGTCAGTATTTGGAGCGAAAAAGGCAAGGGAACAAAATTCACTGTTAAATTGCCCCTCACCCTCGCCATCATCCAGGGCCTTCTTGTGAAAGTGGGTAAAGAAGTTTACGTCATCCCGATCACCTCGGTAATCGACAGCCATAGGATTAAACCCAGCGAAATTAAAATTATCGATAACTACGAGGTGTTTAACGTCAGAAAGGACGTGATTTCCCTCCTCCGTCTGAGCCGTCTCTTCGGGGTCCCTTCCGATGAAGGCATTTTCCAGTTTATCGTTGTGGTAGGCAGCGGAGATAAGAAGATGGGTCTCCTTGTGGACAGCCTTATCGGTGAAGAAGATGTCGTCATCAAACCACTGAAAGATACGTATACGCTGAGTCCAGGTATCGCCGGTGCAACGATTCTCGGTGACGGAAAGGTCAGCCTGATCATCGATGTCAGTCAGCTGCTGGAACTGGGTTTCAAAAATGAACGGGCCCTCAGGGATCAGAGGGAAGTTCGTGCACGCTAGGAGGATAACTTGGTAACTGAGTTTCAACAGGATATCAGTGCGGAGAAAACTGTCGCCGCCATAAAGAAGGTTGATTTTAAAATGATCAGCTTTACCCTGGCAGGGAAAGACTACGGCGTCGATATCATGAAGGTGAAAGAAATTCGCAAATCCGGGGTTTTTACCCACGTTCCCAACACACCCGTTTACGTGCGGGGTGTCGATAACCTGCGCGGCGATATTATTCCGATTATTGATCTCCGTATCATGTTCAATCTTCCCGCCGAGAGGCTTGAAGAGGGTTCCCTCGAAAATATTATCATCCTTCGGCTCGGAGAACTCGTCTTGGGAATTATAGTCGATACCATCGAAAAAGTTGTGGGTATCAGTAAAGACAGCATCCAGGCACCCCACCCTATTTTCGGGGATATCAATGTCAAATACATCAGCGGTGTCGTGGAAAATGATAACCGACTCTACATTATCCTTGATGTGGATAGGATTTTTGTCCGTGAAAAGGAAGAAAAAGCAACTCCTGAAAAAACCGAACCACTAAAACCCCTCGAACATACACTTCCTAAAGAACCCGAGACCTTGGACCTTCAGTTCCTTTCCGAGACGCTGACGACTTTTGCCGATTTTTACAGTTCGCCCCTCAATGAAGACTGGGTGAAATCCAGGGCTGCACAGTGGAAAAACGAGAGGTCTACCAGGCACCTCGAAGTTCAGTTGGGCGGGAAAGACGATGCCAACGAATTTCTTTCGACTTTTTACAGCGAACGAACGGACGCACTTTGGGACTGGAATTCCTCGAAAAACTGGATATCGAAGCTGGACCTGGGCAACCAGGGATTGATTATGGTTTGGAATCCCGGGTGCGGTAAAGGAAAGGAATCCTATTCCCTATCGGTACTCCTAAAGGACTGTTTTCCGGACAGACAGCTGAAAATATGGAGTAATGACAAGGACCTTCTAGGCATTTCCATGGCCCCGAGTCTTGTTTTCAGGGAACAGGATATACCCGAAGAATATAAATCCTCCATGGTCGAAACCAAGAACGGGTTCCAGTTTACCAGCGAGGTAAAATCCCGTATCCTCTTCGAATTTCACGACATAGTTCATATCAACCCCTACACTGATCTCCACTTTATCGTTTCAAGGGATATCCTGAGTTTTCTGAAACCCCACGAGCAGGAAAATCTTTTAATTGAATTTCATGAAAAACTACGCCCTGGAGGGTACCTCCTCCTTGGCAAAAATGAAAAAATCGTGCAGGATGGTATGTGGGAATGCGTGAATACTGAAGGGGTTAGCCTCTTCAGGAAACTCTAGAAGGAGAAGCGAATGCGAGTTGAATACATAAACCCTTTTGTCGAAGCCGCTTACAACGTACTCACAGAAGTCTTGAAAGAGGACGTTAAACGTGGAAACCTCTACCTTAAATCCGCCACGAGACCCGTGATGGGTGTCGCCGCCATAGTCGGACTTGCCGGCGAGGTCGAGGGAAGGGTTCTTTTCGATATGAGTAAAGCTACAGCGCTGAAAGTCGCCTCGGTGATGAACGACGAAGATCTAGCCGGATGGGATGATCTGGGGCGAGCGACTATTACCGAGCTTGCCAACCTTATCACCGCCCAAGCCGTCACCAAACTCCATGAATTGGGTTTTCGTTTCGACCTTACCCCGCCGGCCTTGATAACCGGTGAGAATATGGAAATGTACGATGATTATAAAGATGAAACAGAGACTTTGATCGTTCCCATGGAGACTTCCTTGGGACAGATAGAAATCAATGTAGCTATACGTGAAAGAGATCGGAGCTAGGAGGACTAAGTGAAGACAAAAGCTGATTTTCCGAATATGAATGAACGGGCACCTGATGGAAGACGTGTTGACGGTACTTCCTTTAGAGTTCTCGTCGTCGACGACTCGCTGTTCGTTACTAAACAGATCAGCCAAATCTTGACAAGCGAGGGTTTTGAGGTTGTTGCCACGGCGGCAGACGGTGAAGAAGCTATCAATGTTTACAAAGAGAGATTCCCCAACATTGACCTGGTCACCATGGACATCACCATGCCCAAGATGGACGGTGTCACGAGCCTGGAAAAAATCATGGAGTTCGATAAGAACGCCAAGGTTGTGATGATCAGCGCCCTCGGTAAACAGGAACTTGTTAAAAAATCCCTCCTCCTCGGTGCTAAGAATTATATCGTCAAACCCCTGGACCGAAAAAAGGTTCTGGAGCGTGTCGTCAGTTCGCTCGACGGTTGACAGACTAGGTACTTTGAAGTAAATTCACTGTGAATTTATGGGGAGCTAGCTCAGTTGGTTAGAGCACTTGCTTGACATGCAAGAGGTCGCGGGTTCGAGTCCCGCGCTTCCCAACACTCCTTAAAACAGACCCGCCCCACGGCATTTTGGCTCTAGGCCCCTCGACCGCAAGCGCTCACGTATCCCGGATACGCTCACGCTTTTGGTCTTCGAGGTCCGTTGGCCAAAACGCCGGAAAGCTTCGTCCTAGCGGTTTGGTGCTGCCGAACCTTCTAGTTTTTCAAGGTTTGGTATTTCGCTAAATGTTATTGATGACATTGCCGCAGACGGGAGTGTGCCGGGGCAGTGTTGCGGTTGCAGACCGCCAGTGTTCAAATTCTTTAGCACGGGTGATGTCGGTATAGCCGCCATCACACACGGGCAGCCTGCGGCTGCACACGGACCTCCCTGCGGGAGGCACACGGCCCCCTCGCTCTCCCCAAAGAGGAACCTCCGCGGCTATGCCGAAGGCGGGAGTGTGCCGGGGCAGTGTTGCGGTCGCAGACCGCCAGTGTAGCCTTACGAAGTGAGGTCAGTGGTTAAAATTTTTCCTGATTAGTGTCATGATTCAGCCAAATTCTTGGTTGATTTTATCCTCGCCAGACATATACTATACATAGGTTATGTATATTTTTGGAGATATATCATGGCGATAAACAAAATCCAGTTCCAAAAAGGCCTTAAAATCGTTGATTTCTGGGAAAAATATGGAACTGAAGAAAAATGCGAGGCCGCTCTCGCCTCTACTCGATGGCTAAATGGGTTTATTTGTCCCCACTGCCAGCATCCCGTTCATTGCATAGTCTACCATGGACAATGCAAAACCTACCAATGCAATCGTTGCCATTCCCAAACAACGCTAACCTCTGGGTGTCATCACCGGTGATAAAGTTCCTATAATCACCGGTTTCCAGGTTCCGCTTTTGACATAAGGTTGAAAGGCAAAAGCAGTTCTTTCAATTTCATTTCTAATTTTTCCTCTTCTCCACTACCTGTTGTTGAGAATCTTAAGAGTGGAATTCCAATTTGG
>DYOB01000370.1 GCA_020720765.1 Borreliella garinii | reverse complement strand
TAACAAGGTAGCCGTAGGGGAACCTGCGGCTGGATCACCTCCTTTCTAAGGAGAAGTCGACTTATCTGCTTAATTTGCTATTCAGTTTTCAATGGTCAGGCATTGCTATTAGAGTGGTGTTCTGCCCAATGCACCGTGGGCCTATAGCTCAGGTGGTTAGAGCGCCCGCCTGATAAGCGTGAGGTCGAAGGTTCAAGTCCTTCTAGGCCCACCATAATGATTTTAGATCATAGGGGGGTGTAGCTCAGTTGGGAGAGCACCTGCTTTGCAAGCAGGGGGTCATCGGTTCGATCCCGTTCACCTCCACCATTTAAAAGTTTTTTTTGTTCTTTGAAAAATAGATATAGATATTTGAGAATCATGTGACTTAGGATTTGGCATTTTTATGGTCAAGCTACTAAGGGCAGATGGTGGATGCCTTGGCATCGGAAGGCGATGAAGGACGTGGCAAGCTGCGATAAGCTTCGGGTAGCCGCAAACAGGCTTTGATCCGGAGATTTCCGAATGGGGAAACCCATCTAAAGTAATGTTTAGATATCTGCAGATGAATACATAGTCTGCTGAAGCAAACCAGGAGAATTGAAACATCTTAGTACCCTGTGGAAAAGAAATCAAAGAGATTCTCTGAGTAGCGGCGAGCGAAAAGGGAACAGCCTAAACCAAAAGGCTTGCCTTTTGGGGTTGCGGGACTGAGCCGTGGTATGTTAATGATTAGTTGAATGATCTGGAAAGATCGGCCATAGAAGGTGATAGCCCTGTAAATGAAAATCAAAAACAACCTATCAGTATCCCAAGTACTGCGGGGCTCGTGAAACCCTGCAGGAATCTGGGGGGACCATCCTCCAAGGCTAAATACTCTCCGATGACCGATAGTGAACTAGTACCGTGAGGGAAAGGCGAAAAGAACCCCGGTGAGGGGAGTGAAATAGAACCTGAAACCGTCTGCCTATGATCGGTCGGAGCCACTTTGGTGGTGACGGCGTGCCTTTTGCTTAATGAGTCTGCGAGTTATTTTTAGTGGCAAGGTTAAGCCGATAGGTGTAGCCATAGCGAAAGCAAGTCCGAATAGGGCGTTTAGTCGCTGGAAATAGACCCGAAGCCGGGTGATCTATCCATGGGCAGGGTGAAGGTTGGGTAACACCAGCTGGAGGCCCGAACCGATAGAGGTTGAAAACTCTCCGGATGACCTGTGGATAGGAGTGAAAGGCTAATCAAACTCGGCGATAGCTGGTTCTCCTCGAAATATATTTAGGTATAGCCTCGGACGCTGAGTAGCGGAGGTAGAGCACTGAATGGGCTAGGGGCCACACCAGGTTACCAAACCCAAACAAACTCCGAATGCCGCTATGTGTAGTCCGGGAGTCAGAATGCGGGTGATAAGATCAGTATTCGAAAGGGGAACAACCCAGATCACCAGCTAAGGCCCCCAAATGCACGCTAAGTGTTAAAGGAGGTGAAATTGCTTAAACATCCAGGAGGTTGGCTTAGAAGCAGCCATCCTTTAAAGAAAGCGTAATAGCTC
>DYOB01000111.1 GCA_020720765.1 Borreliella garinii | reverse complement strand
ATCGGCTTTTGGGGATAACCGTTAGGTTTTTAAAGGGGGCCCTTGATAATGAATAAAAAAGGATTATTTTAATTATATGAAGAGTATGTTAATTTTAGCCCACCCTGCGGCTGAGAGTTTTAACCATTTTGTTGCTGCCAGCGTACGTTCGGCCGCAGAATCACTCGGTGAAGTCGATTTTGTCGATCTTTATAGAGAAAATTTTCATCCGGTTCTTACAGAAACGGAGATAATGCAGAAAACTTCATTAGAACAGGATATCCAGAATTTTGGAAAGCGGCTTGAATCCTCAGACTATCTTATTTTTGTATACCCGGAATGGTGGGGCGGTCCTCCGGCCTTATTAAAAGGTTTTTTAGACCGTATGCTGAGACCTGGAACTGCTTATGATTACATAGGTGACGAGGAAGGCGGTCGAAAACACGTTGGGCTATGGAAAAATAAATCTGCACTAGTTTTTTCGACAACAGATACGATTAAACCCGATACCCTATATCCTCCCGAGGCAGTTTGGGCTCAAAGTATCCTGCCTTTTTGCGGAATCACGCATTTTTCCTTGAATACTTTTTTTAATTTGCGCGAAAGTCATTTTGACGACCGTCAGCAATGGCTGGTTAAAGTGCGTAATGATACGCAACTTTTTATAGAAAAGAAAATCTTCGAAAAAAAATCTTAAGTTTCTCCACAGATAGCCGTTGATATGAAAGAGGCTTGATGGACCAAGCCTCTTTCCGGATGGGGGTCCGGATAATCACGGGACATCTATTCAAGGAGGAATACGATGATCATTAACCATAACATGAGCGCTATGTTCGCTCAGAGACAGCTTAAGGTCACTAATGGTGACGTCACCAAGGATATGGAGAAACTCTCCAGTGGCTTCCGGATCAACAGGGCGGGTGATGATGCATCGGGTTTGGCAGTATCTGAAAAGATGCGCAGCCAGATTCGTGGTTTGAACCAGGCCAGCAGGAACGCCAGTGACGGAATTTCTTTTATCCAGACAAGTGAAGGTTACCTTCAGGAAAGTCAGGACATTCTCCAGCGCATGCGCGAGCTGGCAGTTCAGGCTTCAAACGGTATCTACACAGCCGAAGACCGGATGCAGATTCAGGTCGAAATCAGTTCACTCGTAGACGAAGTTGACCGCGTAGCCGAACATGCTCAGTTCAATGGATTGAACATGCTTACCGGTTCCTTTGCCCGCGAAGAAGGTACGAATGTGGTAACCTCTTCCATGTGGTTCCATATTGGTGCGAACGTCGACCAGAGAATTCGTATCAGCATCGGCACCATGACCGCATCTGCTCTGAACTTAAAGGGCATCACCGATGGTAAGATTATCACGATGGCCACGCCCGAAGAGGCAAACCGCAACATCATGACTCTGGATGCGGCGTTGCAGAAAATATCCAAGCAGAGGGCCGACCTAGGTGCCTATCAAAACCGTCTCGAATACGCCGTTAAGGGTCTCGATATCGGTTCTGAAAACCTCCAGGCCGCCGAAAGCCGGATCCGTGACGTGGATATGGCCCGCCAGATGGTGGACTATACGAAGAACCAGATTCTTGTTCAGAGTGGTACAGCTATGTTGGCCCAGGCGAATACCCGAAGCCAGAGCGTTCTCCAGCTTCTCCAGTAAAAGGAAAACCTTTTCGGGATTCCGCCCTTCGGGGCGGTTTTTTTTATTGCCTAAAAAAATAATAAGTATTAATCTATTACATGTCTCAACAAAATACCTCCATATTAAGGAATATCATTTCTTTTTTCTTGAGTTATCCGGAAGACTTAGTGTCGGATAAACTCCGGGTTTACTACGTCAGCAAGTTTTCTTACTTGATCAGCATGAAAGTTCACACTGGGTACGCCGTATTTTTTTCCATAGCGGGTTTTTTTCCCCTTGCCATTTACAACTTAGCGAGCATTATGCTTTTTGTATTCTTGATTGTTATTGCAAATGAAAGGCTTTGGTTTACCGCTGGTCTTTTTCTTACCATTGCCGAGTACATAACCCACGCTACTTTTACCAGTTTTGCTTTCGGCATAGAACCCGGTTTTCAATATTCTCTCTTCGGTGTCGCTGCATACGTTCCCTTTATTGATACCATCAAACTCCGGTGGAGGATCGGGCTCGTACTTTTAGCCCTTGGATCTTTGTGTGCGATCATTATCCTCAACTGGAGGACCATCGGGCTAATGCCGATGAATGAAGAAATCATCCGATTTTTGCTTCCCGTCAACATTGTTCTCAATTTCTCCGGTGTCGCATTAGCCTCCCTGTACTTTACTCTGGCAGTGAAAACTGCAGAGACCAGACTGGAAAAATCTCTTAAAACTTCTGATGCCCTTTTGGCCAATATTTTACCTCCGCCCATTGCTAAACGCATGAAATCCGGTGAAAAAAATATTGTTAACAAGGTTGAAAACGGTGGAGTTCTCTTTGTTGATATCGTTGGGTTTACCCAATGGAGTGCCAAAAAGGACCCCACAGAAGTTATCAAATACCTCAACCGTTTTTTCAGGCTCCTGGATAAGGGAGTAAAGGCATACGGTCTTGAAAAAATTAAAACCATAGGAGACAGTTATATGGTGGCCTCGGGCTTATTTACAAATACTGCCAACCACCTGGCCGACTTGGTTCACTTTGCTTATTCCGTGATGAAAAACATCAAAAGGGTCAGGAACAAAAAGAATTTTCCCTTTGAATGCCGTATAGGAATCGACACAGGACCTATCGTTGCTGGTGTCATCGGTGAGCGTAAATTTGCTTATGATATTTGGGGAGACACCGTGAATACCGCAAGCAGGATGGAGTCGGCCTGTATTTCTGGACAGGTGAGGGTCACACAAAGGGTTTACGTGAGAACTTCGCAATGGTTCAAATATTCTGAAGAAGAATTTCTTGATATTAAAGGAAAAGGGAAAATGCGGACCTTCTTGCTTTTAGGAAAGTCCGACACAGTTCCAGCTACTTAATCTTTAAAATTTTAGCGTATTCAGCCAAGGCTCCGTCCATTTCAGTACCTTCAAGAACCATTTTGGTCAGAATTTTGCCCAGCTGTACACCTTCCTGGTCAAAGCTGTTGATATTCCATGCAAAACCTTGAAACATCACCTTGTTTTCAAAGTGGGAGAGTAATGCTCCTAGAGCACCTGGGGTCAGTTGAGGCGCATAGAGTAAACTTGACGGCCTTCCACCTTCGAAAGTTTTGTTAGGGTTTTCATTCTTAGTCCCCTTGGCAAAAGCAACGATCTGGGCCACCAAATTCGCTAAAAGTTTCTTTTGGCTTGTCGAGCCGTCGACTACGATATCTTCCTGCTGTTGTGACTCGAGAAAACTGATAAACTGTAGTGGTACTACGTCGGTGCCCTGGTGAAGAAGTTGAAAAAAACTGTGCTGGCCGTTGGTTCCAGGCTCACCGAAAATTACCGGACCCGTGGAATAATCAAAGGATTTATTATCTCGGTTGACACTTTTTCCATTGGATTCCATATCCAGTTGTTGAAGGTGGGCTGGAAACCGGCTTAGAGCTTGTGAGTAAGGAAGGACCGCGGAGTAGGGATATCCCAAGGCGTTCCGTTCAAAGACCCCTATCATAGCATCCAATAAACTTGCATTTTTTAGGAGGTTGGGTTCGAGAGCCGCCAGGTCTGCTTCGTGCGCACCGGCGAGAAATTCTTTTACAACATCCTTGCCAAATGCAAGGGTGAGTACAGCTGTTCCTACTGCACTGGTTGAGCTGTAGCGTCCCCCGATATAATCGTCGATATAAAAACTGGTGAGATAACCAGGATTCTTCGCCAACGGGCTCGTTTCACTTGTGACAGCGACCATGTGTTTTGTGGGATCGAGCCCGGCTTTTTTAAGAAGTGCTTGGACCAATCTTTCGTTTGCCAAAGTTTCCTGAGTCACACCGCTTTTACTCACAAGGATAAAGAGCGATTTTTCAAGAGGAAGTTCCGAAAGCACAGAAACACCGTCGTCAGGATCGACGTTGCTGATAAAGTGAGCCTTCATCTTCAGTGATTTATTATTGAGCTTAACATAGGTTTCAAGGGCAAGGTACATCGCCCTGGGGCCAAGGTCGGATCCACCTATTCCTATTTGAACTACATGTGTTAAGGCCTTTTCTTGGTGAACCTTGTCAGCAAAACTGAAGATATTTTTGAGTTGCTCTTCGTAAAAATGCCTCATGTTTTTTCCATTGAGGATAACATCGGGGCCGGCCTGTCCGCGGGTGAGGTGGTGGAGGACGGCTCGATTCTCACCGGTATTCATCAATTCACCGCTTAAAATGAGCTGATACTTCTCAATAAGTTTCTGGTCTTTTACAAGTTCGGCAAGGGTTTCCAGTACTTCGTCGTCCACTTGTTTTGCCGCATAGTTGTAAGTCCAGCCCTGTGCACTCTTGATTTGCAAATTCATGACCCGTTCCGCTGTTAAGACTTTGCGGATCTTTACCTGTGATTCCTGTTTCCGCCATTTCAAAATTTTATTTCCGGCTTTTGTATCGTCCAAATCTGTAAATTGTAAGCTCATTTCATCCTCCGGGGATACTATGTAAAATACCGTGGATAAATTCAAGGGCGATTCTTGGAAAGAGATACTTTTTCGCCTTGAAATTCATCAATGATGCGTTAAAATACAGTAGGAGGAAATTCTACATATGAAAAAAATACTTTCTATGTTTTTGTTTCTTGTAGTTATGGGAACTTTTATTCAAGCACAGGCTGGTACTTGGTCAAACTTGGGATCACCCGGTGAATGGGCCAATACAACAGCTGCAGTCATCCACCATGGACAGTTGTATACTGTGGAAACCAGTGGAGTATTGTATAGGACAAATCTGAGTACGGGGCGCTGGGCGGCCGTAGGCAGACCCGAATTTGAAGGCACCATTGAACTTTTCAGCGGTGCATCGAAGCTCTATTCCATAGAACAGGATGGTAGCCTCTACGAAATCGATCCAACATCCGGAGCCTGGAAGATCATAGGTAGCCCGGGAGAAAGGGCATCTACTGTTACGGGTGTCATTATGAACGGAAAACTTTACACCGTTGAAGAAAGCGGTGTCCTTTATGAGACTAATCTTTCCACAGGTAGATGGCGCTCCCTAGCCGATGATTATGCCGGCACTGTAGGGATGCTCGCAGGTACAGAAAATCTTTGGGTGTTTGAAGAAGACGGTTCGCTTTACAATGTTAAACCCAGTGACGGATCATGGACGCTTATCGGAACCTCTTGGAAAGAAACCATTGCTGGAACAAACTCGGGTAACACGCTCTATACCATCGAATCTTCAGGAGTCTTGTATAAAACGGAAGGTCCTACCGGGGACTGGATGCCTTTAGGCTCCTCCGACTTTGCGGATACAATTTGGATGGGTTACAACCAAGGTTACGTTTATACCATTGAAAAAGATGGTAGTCTCTACAAGGTAAATCTCCAGTAAGTCTAAATACCAGGGGTCAAGGCCCCTGGTTCGCCTTTATTCAAATTTATGGTAGAATAAGTTGTGCTTAATTCTTTAAAGGACACCTTATGAAATCAATCTTTCTTAGAAGTTTTGCCTTTTTTCTCTTTTTTTCTTCGTGCGGGACATCGGATTCCCTTCCCACTGCCTCACTTCCTCTACTTACGGGCGACCTTGTAGATGTCGTTCCAGCTTCACGTTTCAATACAGACTATCCTGACTGGAAGAATTCAGGCGCATGGCAATCGGTAGTAGCAACTGAAACCGGGTTGGATTTGATTTGGGAAAACGGACAGAGACTCAAACTGGAGATCGGTGCAGGTCCGGTACTCCGTCTTCGTTGGGCTTTGAAAACTCTTGAGGATCCTGATGAAAGTTATGCAGTTGTATCCAAATGGAATCCAGCTGAAATGAAGAAGGTAACCGAGGGTGAGACTGTATCTCTTGAAGCTCAAACATTAAAGGTAGAAGCTAGCGCTGCCCAACAAATCATCAGAGTTTTTTTTCGAGGGGAACTGATCGATCAATTTTCTCTTCCTGAAAACGCAGGAGGATCCAACCGTTTCCGTCTCCTAGCCAAAGGCAGAGACGATTCCCACTGGTACGGCCTTGGAGAAAAGGCTGAAGGCCTGCGGCTTAACGGCGGGCAGTTTCATTTTTGGAACAGCGATACTTATGGGTATAAACGGGGGACAGACCCCATTTATAGTACGGTTCCTTTTGCGATTAACGCCAAAACGGGTTTTTTCACAGGGTATTTTCTTGATAATACCGCGCAGACGTACTTCTTTTTAGGCAATGAAAAAGGCGGCCCCTGGAGTCTTGGTGCCCTTGGTGGCGAACTCGACCTTTACCTCTTTCCGGGTATCACCGCAGAAGACCTTGTCCAGGGTTATACGGATTTGACAGGAAGAGCCGAATTGGTCCCTCAATGGGCTTTAGGCTACCAACAGAGCCGCTATAGTTATACCGATGAAGAAGAGGTAATGGCCATAGCCGAAGTCTTGCGTGAAAAAAGGCTTCCATCCGATGTTATCTACCTCGACATCGATTATATGGACCAGAATAAAAGTTTCACGGTCAACCGCGATGCCTTTCCCGATCTTAAAGCCATGCTGGGAAAATTGAGAGAAATGGGTTTCAAAATCATTACTATTCTTGATCCGGGAATAGCAAGGGAAGAAGGTTATTTTGTTTTCGACCAGCTGATGGCCAATAAAAATTATATCATTTCATCACCCGGTGTTCCGATGACGGCTGATGTCTGGCCGGGTGAGTGCATTTTTCCTGACTTCACGCGTGAAACGGCCAGGGTTTGGTGGGGTGGTCTCTATAGCGAACTCCTGGATTGGGGTGTAGCCGGTTTTTGGAACGATATGAACGAACCCGCAGCCTTTAACACCGACTTGAAAACCATACCTTTTGAATCCTTCTTTTACGACTTCGGACGCAACAGTCCCCATGCACTTGTTCATAACGTCTACGGCCTTCAAATGGCAAGGGCAACCTGGGAAGGATTAAAAATATTGAGACCCCAAAACAGGGCTTTCGTCCTCAGCCGCGCGGGTTACTCAGGTTTGCAACGTTACGCCGCACAATGGACAGGGGACAATGTTTCCAACTGGGATCATTTGGCCCTCAACCTGACGATGGGCCTTAATATGGGTGTTTCGGGAATAGCTTTTAACGGTGCGGATGTCGGCGGGTATGTCGGTTCGCCGGACCCTGAACTTTTTACACGATGGATGCAGCTCGGTGCTCTTTATCCCTTGTATCGAAACCATACAGGTAAAGATACCGAGATGCAGGAACCCTGGAACTTTGGTGATGAGGCCTTAGTAGCAAGCCGGAAAGCATTGGAATTGCGTTATAAACTCCTGCCTCTTTTTTATAGTTTGCTCAGGGAAAACACCCTGACAGGCGCTCCTCTGACGCGACCACTTTTCTGGGATTATTCGAATGATCCCATGACTTTTTCCATAGAAGATCAGCTTATGATAGGCGAAAATCTGATGGCCGCTCCCGTTCTCGTTTCCGGTCAGCGAATGCGAAAGGTTTATTTTCCTTTAGGGTACGTTTGGTTCGACTGGTATTCTGGCCGGGAATTTGTCGGAGGAAGAACGTACGAGGTTGAAGCTCCCTTGGATAAAATTCTCCTCTTTGTCCGAGGCGGAGGAATCGTTCCAACGGGTGAGGTTACACAGTTTGTGGGAGAGAAAGACAGGAACCTCCACGAGATCCGTTTTTATCCAGGCGGAAACGGAAAGGCCAAGGTTTATTGGGACGACGGCCTGAGCATGAACTACTTGAACGGGGCATACTTGGAAACTGAAGCAACTTTCGCATCCTCGGGCAGAAATATGCGTATCAATTGGAACGCTTTGAATACACCCAGGGCATTTAACCCTCCTGAGTTTATCCTCCTCAGGGTTTATAATGTCAGGCGTCCAACACAAGTTCTCTTGGACGGACGTTCGATACCGGTTCAAGGAGACAGTTCGGGAGTCGTGGAGAGCGACAGGACTGCGGCGTGGTATGAGAATGACAACACTCTCTTGATTAAGTTGTTTCAACCCTCCAAGAGCCAAGAGTTAGTGTTGCTCTATCCTTGATGCACCCCGACCGGCTTACCCTGGTTAAAGAAGGAACCGCTCAATCCGGATGGCTTATACGTTTTGTACTGGATGCAGGCAGACCAGCGTGTTGAGGATAGCCCTGCGCTAACCAGGGCTCTGGCCCGATGGATGAGGTGTTCTGGGCGCCCGGAAACCCTGGTCTGTG
>DYOB01000369.1 GCA_020720765.1 Borreliella garinii | reverse complement strand
CTTGCCGGCAAAAAGATTGACCGCCTGTGTGCGGCTAAGGTTGTTTACAAGACCTTTTGCTGTTGAGCCTCCCAGTTTATTGTTGGCATAAAAGGCGAAGGGGACGATGGTCGGCTTATAAAGCGTCAAACTGGATACATCAGGCCCATTGGCTACTAAAGTTTCTATACCACCTAATAGATGACCTTTAACTTGCCCGTAAGAGGTCTGATCGAAGGATTCAGACTCAACGTCGGATGTACCCGCGTGGATATCAGCGCAACCAATGGTGCAGGTGGTTGTATACGGGCCAAATGTGGTCGGAAATGTACATGTGGACAAGTCGACGGTTTCACGTAGAGCATTATCAACAACTCCACCTACTAAGCAGGTGTTGTTCAAGCTGCTGCTCAATGGGGCAAGTTCCATTGCGGCTTGTACTCCTTCCAGGGAGGCGACGGAACCGTAGGTGATATAGATGTCGTTACCCCCAACGGAGGAGCAGTTTACGCCTTTGATGGCAATATAGTTGGCGCCAGCATTTGTCTTGGATGCGGAGTCACAACCTTGCGCGGTCATAAATTCACCACCCAGTTCCAACCAGTAATTAACCTGAGCGGAAGCGCCGTACATGTTAATAACGACATCGGTGGCGTCGACGGTTTCGACGGCATGAGCGGTGAGGGCAGCGCCGCTCAAAATAGTGGTAGCCAAAGCGATATTGATAATCTTCTTCATGATAATACTCCTTAAAATAATAAATTAATTTATAACATCCTGTTATTTCAAACATTTCTTTAACGCCCCCACCAATCAAGGGGGGGCGGTGAATCTATAACCAGGCTCAGTCTTCAACAACCAAGAAATCAGAGCCCTTCAACTCGGAACTCAGAATTTAACAACCCTGAACCCTAAGCTCTGAAACTGCATTCTTATTTACGACGACGAAACCCGAGCATTCCCAGCAGGCCGGAGCCGAGCAGCCAGGCGGCGGCAGGAACGGGTACGGGGGCGGCGATGAATGCTTCGGTAGAGTTGAGGGTGATAGCGCCGGTATCGGCGTTAAAGCGGATCCTGGAAGCAACACCCAGGCTGAGGTTTATATCATCATTTGTACCGGGACCTTTTGTTTCATGTCGAACATGCCAAAGGTACATGTCCGCATCCAAATAGTTGACCATTTCATCCAGCTTTAATGCGCCGTATTCGGCATTGAGGTAGTTCATCAAACCGTAACTGCCTGCGATATCCCTATTCATCATGTCGGTGAAGGAGCCTGAACCTTCAACGTATGAAGTTCTTATTAAGACATCATCTGATCCTTGAATATTTCCTCGTTCTAAAACGTTACAAGAGAGATAATTAAAATAATTGAAAATTTCCAAGCTATCTGGCCCAGTGGTGCTGAGACCACCAGAGGGAACTTCACCACCATTGGTAAGAGAAGAGGTGGCGTAATAAGCATCCCAATTCGGAATATGTTCGTCCGAGGCTGGCATATCGTCAAGGTAGAAGGATACGCGCACCGCGCCGTTGTCATTGCGGGATG
>DYOB01000368.1 GCA_020720765.1 Borreliella garinii | reverse complement strand
CTGAAAATAAAAAGTACATTCAGGGGCAGGTTGATACATACGCCGGAAAGTTCTTTTCCTATGTTGAAGAGCGTAGGGGTATGTCTCGTCAAACTCTTATAGATAACGAGATTGCGACCGGTAGAACTTTCATTGGTGAGCAGGCTGTAGCTGCTGGACTCGTGGATATGATAATGACTTTTGATGAAGCCTTGTCATATTCTTACTATCTTGGTAAAAAAATACTTGACAAGCAAGCACAAGTTGTAGATTATTATGGAAGTTCACAAAAAATTTATGGCTCCTCGTCGGAGCACGGAGGCAACATGAAGAAAACTATGTCCATGCAGGCTCTGGCCGCACTTGTAGCCGGAGACCCAGTGATTGAACCAGCAGATGTGAAGGCCGAGGCAGATGCCACGCCGGTTGATGTGAAGGTTGAGGCAGACGCCACGCCGGAAGTGGTTGTTGATCCCGCTATCCAAGATTTGACAGACAAGCTGGCTATTTCGGAGACTGCTGTCAAAGATTTGACAGATAAGTTGACGGCCAATGAAGCACTGGCTTCCGCATTGACTGCAAAAGTAGAGGCTGCCGACAAGCTCGCCAAGATTGTGGCCAGCCAGATTTCTACCATGCGTACTGCCCTTTCTCTCACGGCTGTGGACTTGTCTGAGTTCAGCGCCGATAATATAGTTCGTGAGTATGAAGCTGTCACTGGTACATTTATTAAGGCGTTTCCAGTCGGCGGTGTAGTGCCAAAGGCTACGGAAATTAAAAAAGAAGTAACCGGCAGAGATGAGATTCGCAACTACGCGGCTCTCGGATTTTAACTATAAGGAGAGACTAAAATGGCTTTTTCATCATTACCCAATGTAGGCGAGCAGGTTAACAGAACCTACCTCATCTCAAACGCCGTGACTGACAATGATCTCGGTAAACCCGTTTCTTTAACAGCTACTGATACTGTTTCCCTTGCCGCTGATGGTGCCGAAATTTACGGCTTCATCAACTCCCTGGAAGTTGGTACTTCCGGCGGTAAGAATGTAGTTGGTGTGGTTGTCTCAGGCCGAGTCCGTGTAACTCTGAGCGGTGCTTGTGCTCTTGGTTCCCGTATTGAGGCTGCTGCTAATGCGGCTGCTGGCGTTGCGAAGACCACTGACTGGGGTGCAGTTTCTATCCATACTCTGGATACCACTACTACTGTTACTCTGGCTAATTCTACTTTTAAGAAGAACTGGATTTTAATTTCCGGCGCAGGTACTGATGGTACTAATGGCGTCATCGAATCTGTTTAAGGAGACTACAAAATGGCTATTAAAATTTATGATAGAGAGGGGTCACTTGTAGAAGTACCCTTGAACGGCATGGCGCTCCATCGTGAGGCCGCTGATAAACGACTGTCTTTTCGACAGTTGGTTAATATGAAGTTCCCCACTGCTGCTGACAAGCCAGAGACTTTCAAGCAGATGTGTGCGTCTGCTGGTATGCGGTTTAAGGCTGACCCTGAGACCGGACAACCAGCGTCCACTATCCGTGAAATGCTTGA
>DYOB01000367.1 GCA_020720765.1 Borreliella garinii | reverse complement strand
CAAACCAGCGCTTGTCTCGTATTGTGCTTAGAATGCCGCTCTTGACTATTTTTTTACGGAAACGCCTAAGCAGGGAATCCTGCGATTCTCCATTGCGTAAATTTACGGATGCTATTTCAATCACCTACTTTCTAAATAAAATAAAAAAGACCGTTCTACAGAATCGGCCGAGGATTTAAACGAACTAACTGACCTTAAGATCAAAAAATACGTCTCATACTCCTCATCTTAGCAGGATATATAAAAATATCACTAACCGAAACTGAACAACGCAAATTATACACGATACACGCAAAGATGAGAAGATTCTAAGTAACGGAATCGCTAAAAATAATCGGAATAACAAATTCAACGATTCTGAGCATTTAGCGTTGCACATAAAGGGAGTGGCGCACGAGTATTAGGTAAAAAAAAGCCCTCAAAATGAGGGCTGGAAAAATCAGGAAGAAATGGAAGCGGAAGCGTTCTTGCGCTGGCGGAAGGTAATGCGGGCGCGGGAGAGGTCGTAGGGGGACATTTCCATGGAAACGCGGTCTCCAAGCAAAATACGAATGTAGTGTTTGCGCATTTTACCGGCGAGATAGGCAAGCACTTCGTGACCGTTATCGAGCCGAACACGGAACTGAGTACCGGGCAGGGCTTCAATCACGAGACCGTCCACCTTAATTTTGCCTTCTTCTTTTGTCATACACAACCTCTGGTTTATTCGCTGCTCTTCGAAGCGCGCCGCTTAATGCGCCGAATCGCCTTCTTTTTTTCCATGCGCCGCGTCTCGCTCTTGGAGACAAACCAGCGCTTGTCTCGTATTGTGCTTAGAATGCCGCTCTTGACTATTTTTTTGCGAAAGCGCTTGAGCAGGGAGTCTTGCGATTCTCCGTTGCGTAAATTTACTGAAGCCATTTCAATCACCTACTTTCCTGAAAAAATCGTCCATCTGCCACAAACAACACACGCGCGGATCAAATAATCCCGCGCGCGATTTGTTAAAAAGAAAAGCCCCTTGGCAATGACCTACTCTCCCGGGAGGTCGCCCTCCAAGTACCATCAGCGCTGACGTGCTTAACTGCCGGGTTCGGTATGGGACCGGGTGTACCCACGTCGCTCAAATCACCAAGGGACATTTTCACAATGTTGGTCTGAACAGCAAATTGATGTTTTTATTATAAGAAAAGTACCAAATTCTCCGTATCACATAAAGGAAGCCCTCGACCATTAGTACAGCTTAGCTTAACACATTACTGCGCTTACACATGCTGCCTATATACCAGGTAGTCTACCTGGGGTCTTACACCCTTTCGGGTCACAGGGATCTAATCTTAGGGCGAGTTTCCCACTTAGATGCTTTCAGCGGTTATCTCTGCCAGACATGGCTACCCAGCGATGCTCCTGGCGGAACAACTGGCACACTAGAGGTCTGTCCACTCCGGTCCTCTCGTACTAGGAGCAGCTCCCTTCAAATCCCTTACGCCCACAGCGGATAGAGACCGACCTGTCTCACGACGGTCTGAACCCAGCTCGCGTACCGCTTTA
>DYOB01000366.1 GCA_020720765.1 Borreliella garinii | reverse complement strand
GGTGCACGCTGTGTTGGGCAGGTTTTGCAAGACGATTTTGACTTTAATATTTTAACTGTATGTATCGGCGTATTGGTGGGCAATCTTGCTACCAACCAAAGAATGGCTGAAAAGAAGCCGCTGTTAACAGTCCGAAGTTTTACGAACAACACAATTTCAATTAAATCCCTACAAAAGCCAACTTAAAAAATATTTATATCAGGGAACTCCCCAATGCAGGTCAGAACCAGGGAGGGCAATTGCTATTGATGTATTATCTCTCGTGTTGAGAATTATGAATGTGTTATCTCGCTTGATAACGACCGAAGATCCGTCTGGGATCCAGGCTATTTCAGAAAAGCCACCTGACATCACATCGCTGTTCAAGATGTGTAAATCTGAACCATCCAGTTTGCAGGAAGCCAGAACGTAAGATGGTTCTGTTTCGGTATGGATTTCGTTGTTCTGAGCGTCGAAAGGAACCTTGGCGTATAAGAAGTACAAACGCCCGTCGGTTGCGGCAAATGGGCTTTCTGCAAGGAACATCGTATCACCTTCGCGGGAGTCCATCTTCAGGCGGGTTTCTGTATATGCTGATGTGCTGCTTAATCGCCAGATCAGTGGTTCAACTTCACAAGGACTTTCACCAGTTGGTCCAAACCCATCCACTCCAATGTAGAAATCTTTCCCGTCCAGACTATAAGTGCCCGCACTCGCGCAATACATAGGGATGACCTGCGCAACTGAGCCATCCAGATGGTAAATAGCAGCACTGTACTGATCAGTCTGCATTTGAATCAAGATGGTTTTGCCGTCTGGTGACCATGCGAGGGGAATGTATTTGATTATAAAATTGTTATTCATGGCTCGGTTGGGTAGAATATCCAACCATTCGCCGCTTTCAAAATCGAAGGCTTTGACTCCGTCCAGGGCATATGCAAGGCGTTTCCCATCTGGTGACCAGATTGGTTGGCTGACTGCGAAACCGTCTATCACTGTTCGCGGATTTCGCCCATCTCTATCTACCACCGTTAGACGAGTACCTTGTGGCAATCCTACTTCAGGCAAAATTGTGTAAGCGATGCGCCCATCAATTGGAGAAACATCCATTTGGGAAACACCTTTTTCTTCTTCGGTAATCTCGGTGAGTGTGCCGTCAAAATTAAGACGCATAACCTGATGGTTTTCACCAATGAAGTATAACGGCGCGGGCAAAACGCCTTGCGCCTCAGGGTAGGTTTTTTGCGCTATGAGTGTCGCAGTGGGTTGACTTGTGGGGCTTGATGATGGGGGAACCAGCGTTCGCGTGACTGGTACAGGTGTGGAGATGCGCGGTGTTTTTGTGAGTGGATAAGTGGTCGCCGTTTTGGTTGAAAATGAACTCCAGATGAGTAACACGCCACCTGCCAACAAAAGAATGAATAACATAACCAATATAATCCCCCACCAAAGAGGATGTTTGCTGGTTTCTTCAGGGGACGCTTCAAACATACTTTTACTCCGCTTATACGGGCAAATAAAAATTAGAATTTTGAAAGAGACATCTTTTTTAT
>DYOB01000110.1 GCA_020720765.1 Borreliella garinii | reverse complement strand
AGGTTAGGTAGTGCCCCCGATAGTGGTCAAAAGTTTTTAACAGCTGGTTTTTGACAAAAAATCACGTTTTTTTCATCAAATTTAGCCTGAATTTCCTCAAATTTTTGTTTTGACCACTATCGGGGGCACTATCAAAACCGTAAAAGGGGTCCATTATATCGGCTTTGGGGGATAACCGTTAGGTTTTTAGAGGGGGACACTTGTTGACATTTTTCGCAGACTCACATAACCTAGAAAATTGTGGATCGATACCAAAGACAAACTAAATGGCTGACGCTTTCGTCGGTTGGTTCCCTGCTCTTCGCGCTTATAGGCGGGGCTCTTTTGGGTTCCCTCTTCGCGCTTTCTTTGAATTCTATCAAGACTTTCAGTTTTGACAGTTTCCGTGAAGGTGAAAACACAAAAGTTCTGGATATTAAAGGTCGTGAAATCACGACCTTCTTTGCCGATGAAAAACGGGAACTCCTAAAAATCACAGAAATACCCTCCCACCTTAGAGACGCCCTTGTCATCCGGGAAGACCAGGAATTTTTTAGCCACCAGGGGTTTAGTTTCAGGGGCACCTTGAGAGCTATTTTCCAGATTCTCACCGGTCAGTTGTTTTCCGGCGGGAGTACCATCACCCAGCAGTTAGCGGGAAACGTTTACGCTGACCGCAGAGATATTTCTTTCACCAGGAAAATCGTTGAATTGTATTGGGCCTTTCTACTTGAGCGTAACTATAGTAAAAATGAAATCCTCGAACTCTATGTCAATAAAATGTCCTTCGGTCATGGTACATACGGCGTAGAAGCGGCAAGTCAATTCTATTTTAGAAAATCAGCACGCGACATTTCCATAGCTGAATCTGTTCTCCTGGCCATCCAGCTTGTGAAACCGGGTCTCTATTCACCAATTCGAAACCCCAACCGCGCCAAACTCATCCAGGAAGAAATCCTCAAGCAAATGGTAGAATTCGGAGTAGCCACCAAGAAAGATGCAGATATTGCCTTTAAGAATTACTGGGATAACTACGACTACCTTCGTGACGACAGGCCCGTTTTTTTCGAAAGAGAAGACCGTGCGCCCTACTTCTCCGAGTATATCAGAGGACTGCTGAACGAAAACCTATTAGGCCCCATTGACATCTACCGAAATCAATTTCTCATACACACGACCCTCGACCTCGATATGCAGGCTATAGCCGATCAGGTTATGAAAGACGGCATCGAAAGGGTCAACATCCGCTACCGAGAAAACAAGGGGACTCGTGTCGATACCATCGACACCGATATAATACCCGTTGTTGATATGGTAGCACTCGTTTTTAATATTGGAAATATCAAAGTAGCAGGGCGCAAAAAACAACGAGAAGCAAGGACGTATATCGAACAACAGGTGAACCCGACCATCGATCTTATTTCGAGTATGTTCGGAGTTACAGACCTTAAACGCATCGCCCTCATTAATGCACAAAACGAACGAAGATTCGCGCAGTTGAATTTTGTCGAAGGGGCTCTTATCACCCTGGAAAACCGTACCGGTTTTATAAAAGCCATGGTCGGGGGCAGTCAGTTCAACCGCAGCAACCAATTTAACAGAGCGGTACAGGCGGAAGTACAGCCTGGTAGCGCCTTCAAGCCTTTTCTCTATTCCGCAGCCCTGGACTCCCGCCGATTTACCGCGGCAACCAGGCTCTTCGACGGTCCTATTGCCTACGGGCAAAATGACGACACCTACCAGCCTGAAAATTACGGCGGTCTTTGGCGCGGTGCTGTCCTTCTTCGCCGTGCCGTAGCGCTATCCTTGAATATTCCTGCAATCCTCACCCTTGACGGCGTTGGTTTTGACCCTGTGATACGAAGGGCGTCAAGAATGCTTGGTTTTACCGACCCAGCTGTTATAGCTTCAAATTTTCCAAGAGAACTTCCCCTTGCTTTGGGAATTTCCGCCGTCTCACCCCTTCAGATGGCGAGAGCATACGCGGTATTCCCCAGCGCTGGCAGGGAAGTGATACCCATAGGTATTCGTTTCATCCAGGACAGAAACGGAAACGTCGTAGCCAACCCTGCTGCTTATCAAGAAGCCGATCTTCTGCGAAGGGGCGATGACGCTCAGATAACGAGTCCCCAGTCAGCCTATATTATGACAAGTATTCTTCAGTCCGTCGTTGAATACGGTACCCTATACGGGGCGAGAAATGCCGTAGGTAACTTTGATGGTATGGATGTGGCGGGTAAAACGGGTACTCCCCAAAACTGGTCCGACAGTTGGGCTATCGGTTTCAGCCCGTATATGACTACAGCTGTCTGGTTTGGTTTTGATAGGTTGGGGAATAGTCTTGGAATAGGGAACACAGGGGCAGCAGGTCCTGTCTGGGCCCGTTATATGAAAGAAGTACACAGGAACCTTCCCGTGGCCCGTTTCCAGAGGCCTGAAACGGGTTTGGTACAGGTGAGGGTTAACGCTAATACAGGGATGCTTCCTACGGGTGAACCCGGAGAAAGGACGCTCCTCGAATGGTTCCTACCCGGTACTCAGCCTGGTTCTGTTTCGACTTTACACGAATTTGAGAGAGACAGGGAATTGACGCTCACCGAAAACCTCGGCCAAAGACTCAACTCGGACCTTGCAACGGTAGATTTTGATCCTTTGCTTGACCTGAATCTCACAATTGATATCGAAGGAACAGTTGCACCGGAGGAGGAGACTCCCAACGAGACTGCTCCAAGACCCAGACGCATCGAAAATGCATCGGATCAACTCTGATGATCGAATCAGTTTCAAAGATAAAGATAAAAAGACGAATACGCGATGATCTAGGGGATCTGGAGAGTCTTAAAACAAGCCTTCAGCACTTCGGTTTGATGAACCCTATTGTGATCAACACTAAAAAGGAATTAATAGCCGGTCAGAGGCGGCTTGAGGCAGCCCGCCAGCTCGGATGGAAAACCATCCGTGTTGTTGTGGTGGAAAAGCAAGAAGCCTTGGAACAACTCCAATGGGAGATCGAAGAGAACGTACAAAGGAAAGATTTTACCCACGACGAGCTTGTAAAGGCTGAACGCGAACTCTATAGACGCAAAAATCCCGGTTTCTTCAGGAGACTATGGAACGCCATCGTCGCCTTTTTCAAACGCTTCTTTGGCGCGCCTTAACTAGAATCCCAGACCCATCCAGAAAATTACCAGACTCGGAACCAGAAAACTCAAAATCAGTCCGTGGGCAAGAGCCGTCGGTACTGCGTCAACCCCGGCAAATTTCTCGATAAGCGGTAGAGCAACATCCATGCTTGCAGCGCCGGGACTCGCAATGGCGAGGTTCACCAATTTTAAACGGATAAAAACGGGGATCAAAACGAGGCTGATCATTTCACGGAGCAGGTTTGCGAGGAAGGCTGAACTGCCCAGAAGGGGATTACCAAAACCTGTGATCAGAACAGAACTCAAACTGTACCAGCCCATCCCTGAAACCAGGGCAAGGGACTCGCTGAGTTTCCAGCCCGTCAGAGCTGGGAGAAAAAAGGCTGAGGCAAGGGTTCCAATGATTGTGAGTGCAGGCAGGAGAATATTGTCCCAGCGGAAGAATAACTGCACAAGGTTCCTTCGGGCGAATCCAAACTCGTATCCTACGAGAAATACAAGAACAAAGAGTACGAGATTTACCGCGATATCCACCTTCGCTCCCGGGAAAATGGGCGTCAATGATCCTAATACAAACCCAAGCCCCGAAAAGCCCATAAGCACAAGAGGAACCTTGAAGACACAGACCAAACATGGTTTCTCTCGGGTATGTCCCGCAACTTCTTCGATCGGTTCCGAAGGCCCGGTATTATGCCTCAACAAACCGACGATAAAATGGACTATCCAAGTTCCAATAAGGGCAATAAGGGCTCCCCAGAACGCCGTCACACCCAAAACAGACCATTTGATACCGATATTCGGAAGTCTGGAGGTTGAAAAACCCATAAGGACCATCAGAAGAACCAGACTCAGAAAAATTCCTCTGACGGCTGTTTCGTTCTGAAAGGGACGACGCCACCCTAAGGCCCCCCCCAAAAATACAAGGCCGATAATAATAAAAGTCGAAGAAAATGCACCCATGACATACAGTTAACCCGAAAGCCACGTGTTTAGCAAGTTATTGACAAAAAGGTAAGGTTATAGGAATGTGAAACCGGAGGATTGAAAATGAAAAAATTTGTTTACTTTGGTTTTGCTCTTCTTGCATTTCTTGGGTGTACCCCCAAGAGCACAGCATTAGTTGTTGCCACCGACTCGACATGGCCCCCCATGGAATACATCGATGGCGCGGGAGAACTTACTGGTTTCGATATCGAAATGGTTAAAGAAATCGCTGCCGCCGCCGGCTTCACTGTCGAGTTCAAGTCAGTTGCCTGGGACGGTATTTTTGCAGGCCTCGCTAATGGTCAATACGACGCCGTTGTGAGTTCAGTCACCATCACCGAGGAAAGAAAGCAGGCCATGAACTTTTCCGACCCGTACATCAACGCCGGACAGGTCCTGGTTGTTCCTTCATCCAGTACGGCCTTGACGCTGAACGATCTCGCTGGAAAAAATGTCGGTGTACAGATCGGTACCACCGGAGCCATGGAAGCGGCAAAGTACACTTACCTCGTTATCAAAACCTATGATGAGATCGGACTGGCTTTTGAAGACCTCGTCAACGGCCGCGTTGACGGTGTCGTCGTTGATACTCCCATAGCCTCTAACTTCGCCCTTCAGCGCGCTGAATACAAAGACGCCTTGAAAATCGTCGGCGAAGTTCTGACCCAAGAGTTCTACGGTCTTGCTGTAGAAAAAGAAAACACAGCAGCACTTGAACTTATCAATAAGGGATTAGCTGCCATCACAGCTAACGGCAAACTCGATGAGTTAAAGGTCAAATGGGGTCTGAAATAAATCGCGAGCCGTCTGTTACTATCCACGTAACGGATGGCGCTCTCATCCCCGAAAAGAGCAAAAAATCCCTCTTCAGCAGTTGGATGATTGCGCTTATCGGGGCTGTTATACTCCTTGTTATCCTTCCCCTCGTTAAACCCGACCCGTACTGGGTCATCCTGAAAACATTTCCAGAAGGGATTCTGGTTACATTTCAGGTGACGAGCCTGGCCATTCTTTTTGCTACCATCATCGGCGTCCTGACGGGAATCGGTCAGATCAGCAGAAATATCGTTGCAAACCGTATAGCAACCGTTTATGTCGAAATCATCCGGGGCATCCCCCTTCTTGTTCAAATCTTTTTTATCTATTTCGCCCTGGGAAGGTTTCTCAGACTCGAAGGACTTCTGGCTGCCGTCGTGGCTATGGCGGTCTGTTACGGAGCCTATATGGGGGAAGTTTTCCGAGCGGGCATCCAGGCCATACCGAAAGGCCAGATGGAAGCCGCCCTTTCACAGGGATTTTCGCGAGGCCAGGCTATGCGTCTGATTATTTTACCCCAAACCGTTCGCATTATTCTTCCCGCCATTGGCAATGAATTTATCGCCCTGCTTAAAGACAGCAGCCTTGTAAGCGTCCTTGCCCTCACAGACCTTTTCCGTCAAGCGCGCAATTACGCAAGTGTGACTTTTAATTACTTCGACGCTTATATGATGGTCGCCTTGGTTTACCTTGTCATGACGCTCTTTCTCAGCCGGCTTGTGGGAATCATGGAGGAAAAGCTCAAACATCATGAATGAAAACAGGGTTACTATCACCCAAGCCCATAAAGTCTTCGGCAGAGTTCTCGCTTTAAAGGATGTCAATCTGACTGTGAAGCAAGGGGAGGTGGTTTTCATTATCGGTCCTTCCGGGAGCGGTAAAAGCACCCTTCTGCGTTCTGTCAACAGGCTGGAAATCCTGGATAGCGGAGAAGTTTTTCTCGACGACGAAAGCATCACCCACCCGCATTCGGATATCCGGCGCATCAGGGAAGAAATCGGTATGGTTTTCCAGTCTTTCCACCTCTACCCCCACCTCAGGGTGATAGACAACATCACCTTGGCCCCGAGAACTGTAAAGAAAATCTCCAAGGAAGCGGCTGAAATACAAGCGCACAAACTCCTTGAGAAAATCCAGCTTCCAGAAAAAGCCTTGGCGTGGCCTGATCAATTATCGGGCGGGCAAAAGCAACGCGTCGCCATAGCACGCGCACTCGCCATGGAACCCAAGCTTCTGCTTTTCGATGAGCCGACCAGCGCACTCGACCCGGAGATGGTGAAAGAAGTCCTGGACGTAATGGTCGACCTGGCTAAAGAAGGGATGACCATGATGGTCGTGAGCCATGAAATGGGTTTTGCACGGGCCGCTGCCCATCGGGTGATTTTTATGGACCAGGGTGAGATCGTCGAAGAAGGAAGACCGAACGAACTTTTCGAATCACCGAAAAATGAAAGAACCGTTAAGTTTTTAAAACATATACTGTAATTTACCGCGGTTGAATGATGAAAATCTTTTCAGGTTCAGCCGAGGGAGCGTCCCCCTCTTGATTATCCGTACCTACGAGAATCCGCCCGTCATTTAATACGGTGATAGCCCTCAACCGACCTTGCTGGCCCTTTAACAGTTCTTCAAAAAACATGATTTTATTGGGGTCCCCCTGGTCGAGGACGATTCTGAAGAGACACCTGGGGTTCATCCCCGTCCAAACCAAACTATTGCGCCACGGCCCTTGGGAGATATAGACCATTCCACCAGGGTCCCAGGACTTGACCCCCGTGGAGTGTATAACGGGGCTGACCATACCCCGACCTGTTCTGCCTCCGTAAGCTGCCGGCCAACCGTAGTTTCCATTTTTTATGACAAAATGGACCTCGTCCCAGTTTCTCGCCAGCGGAGGTCTCGGGCCTTTATCGGCGACATAGAGCCTTTGGGTTGCGGCAATATAAGCCATCCCCGCCGGACTGTGGAATCCCTTGGCCCAAATTGGAGAACCCGCTGAAGGGTTGTCAGACGGGGTGCTTCCGTCGAGGTTGATACGAAGAATTTTTCCAGCTAAAGAAGTGTCATCCTGGGCCAACTCGTCCCTTCCAACCGAACCGGTCCCGATAAAGATAATCCCATCGCCTCCCAGGGTCATAGCTCCGCCCAGGTCTTCGGTACCGCCCGGTATGGTGTTAACAAGTACTTGGGTGAGTTCACGAAAGGCCGGCTGGGTTTCATTTCCGGGTCTTTCTTCTATGAGAGAAACATGCGAGAAGGCTTGGCCGTTCTCCTTGTCGACAACCGTGGAATAAACAATAACTTTCAATTCACCGTCGTCCGAAGGAAGCTTGATCATATTCGAGAGCTTTCTGAAGATATTTTCCCCGGGTTCGCTTGGCCATAGATCAAACCAAACAACGGAGTCCATAACCCTGCCAGAATAACGCAGGATTTTTCCGCTGCACTGGGCAATAAGGAATGTATCCGGTGCGAGTTCAACTATCGAAACCGGAGTTTCCAAACCCGATACAAAATCGGATACTCGGGGAATAGCTTGCGCCCAAAGCGAATTTGCTAGAATCATTGCATTGAGCACAAGCCAAAGCTTCATAACCACTCCTCGTTTTTTTGAACTATCGGCGGACAGAAGGCCGGATAACGTAGGCATCCCGGAACCCCTGGGACTGATAATGTCTTAGAAGGAGACCTACCTGTCCTTCCTGTACGGGGCCGGATAGTAGTCTTAACCCCCGGGGCGTAGTGAGGATAGTCATAGGTACATAGGTTCGTATCCTGTCCAACGCCTGAAAAATACTTGATTCATCGATGTAGGTTCCCAACTGGATATAATGTCCGGTAGATGCAAGTGCATCTACTATCTGGATGTCTCCCAAGATATCACCTTCGAGTTTCTGGGGCCTTGCAACGTATCTTCGCCCAGATGAATCCACCCTTTGGGGAATGCTGGTGAGACCTCCCTGTTGCCTTGTTGCCTGGGGAGTTTCAAGCGGTGTTGCAGTTTCTGGAACCATAGCGATTTCAGGCGAGCTAGTAGGAGGAACATTAAGGTTTGCTGTCGGATTTTCTAAAGCGATATCTGTGGTATTTGGTTGGTTTTGGTTCGCCACGTACCTGGGTGTATCACTACTGTTTCTTAGAGGTAGATCTGCTATTTCTCCTAACGGTGGTTGATTCATTTCTACATACCTGGGGGTCTGGGTCTCGTTGGTACTGGGCAAATCCGCTATGGCTGTTTCGGTTGGAGGATAAACATTGACGTACTGTGGCGTATCTATTTCCGGTCCACGGGGCAAGTCGGAAATGAGGCCGTTTCCGGGTAAAACGGGGTCCACATAAGAGGGAAGTTCTGAATCACGAATCCTGGGTAGATCAGCTACCCTGGGGTTTTC
>DYOB01000109.1 GCA_020720765.1 Borreliella garinii | reverse complement strand
AGATCCATCAGCACAGCCACGTTGACTGACAGTGAAGACAACTTTATATGGGAGTTCTAATATGGCCGACTTAAGTAATCCGCCTAATGTGGGCACAATCACCTTGCACAGCAACAGCAGTGCATCATATGTACCCTGGCTTCCGCTGCGCCCTCGCTCAGCCCGACCTACAGGAACAAAGCCGGACATAGCTACCGTTCCTGTGGGCGGTATGTATCTGGGTGTGGGGGTGTACAATAACCCCCCACTTCCATCGGATGGCGAGCCTGATATACTAACAGGCGCTTGGTTGCCAGTAAGGGTAGAGTCTAAAGACCCTAAGCCAAACAAGCCAAAGCACTCGACGCTTCTAGTTCCGTACCGAACGGTGTTCGGTCAGAAGCGACCGCGGGCATATAAGCAGCTCTTCTTAGTGCGGGGCATCAAGGGTGCTATTGTAGCGCCACCTGTCAGCGAGTGCATTGAAGTACTCCGCAGCGAAGGCGAAGCACTGCTGCTTGTGGACAGTAATTGTTTATTCCAAGTCACAGACTTAAGCGATAATGTGCTAGAGCTGAGTGTCATCGGAGAGAAGCTTGAGTGCAAAGCTCAGCTTGTGCCCCCTACATTGATTGCAGCTACACAACATGAAGCTGCTATGGGTGCAAGTAAACGTGCTTTGGAGCTAGATGCAGAAGTTGACCGTGGCATTGCGGCGTATGAACTATGGCACAGGCTGTCATTCGGCAGTAACGATGAACTACTGGCGCTTAATCCAGATGAATTAGATTGGATAACATTGCTTGGGGCTACCTTGAAAGCTATGTACCCCCGTTGGGGTAAGCGAATAGCGCACATCTACCCAGAGCCGCCATACAAAGGCGTATGTTTGCCGTTGCGTGCCGCAACTGCAAACAGCCCAAGCTATGGCAGTCAATGGGCAATTGACACTCAGTACTTCTCTGGGTTCTACGACGCCCTCGGTGTAGATGCAGACATCGGCTCAGGCGCTATGCCTGCAGGACGCCTAATCATGCGATGCCTGTACGAGATGGTATGGCTTTCAAAAGCACCCAGAACTGAACACCCTCAGGAAGGTTCAGTACTGCTAACAATTCCTGCTATGTTTGATTAACTGAGGAGATATTGTATGTCGGTTGACATGTTTAACCCCTACGCACCTGCAAAATCTGGTGCACCTAGACCGCTTCCGCAACGGCCTGCAAATCCGTTCGCTGACCGAATTCAGGCGGCTGCTGCTGCTGCTGCTACTGAAGACCCCGTTGCGCTAGTCGCAACACAACTCTGGGAGCAGCCGCAAATGGCTGCTTCTGTATTAACCAAAACTGAGGAAATCTCAATGCCTGAAAATACAATACCTGCTTCGCAGGGCTTCGCCGCTCCTTTTGCTGCGGCTACTGCTACCGCTGTTGCTCCTGCTGATCCTGTAGATGATATCACAGAAGATGTCCGTACCACTGAAGACCTGCCTGCTAAGGCGGGTATCATTGACTACCGCCAGGGTGAAGGCTTGCCATGCTCAATGAGCGCAGCACAAGCTACTGAGTTGGCTAGTCGTTTGGACGGCATCAGCGTGGCTTCCACCTTTCCGGTGGAGCACCGCGAGATGCTGAGGACAAAGGAAGGCCTGCCCCGCAAGACTAAGGCTGGAAAGCAGATGTTCAAGAAGGTATCAATACCTACTAACATTTCTGTTTTGGTAAGCGGGGATGAACATTTGGGCTTCATCATGGACGAAGAGTACGCTGTACGTCTTGTGACCGAGCAGTTGATCTGGAGAGTCCAAGGTCACATGGCTGCACAAGGTGTCAGCATCAAGGAAGGATGGGCATTTGACCAAGATTGGTTGAGCAAGCACTTTGGCACATCTAACTTAATGGAAGCCATTGAGTCGGAGTTGCGGCCTTGGGCAGCTACCAAGGTCAGCGCATTGTCTGCGGCAGTTCAGCAGGCTATGTGTTCTACTGTGGAAGACGCAGATGAGATCGTAGCTATCTTCGACAGCGTTGAAAAATCCGCGGCTACCTATCTCACCAAACTGTTGAAAGGAGCTGGAAGCCGAGGGCAAATCGCGCAGCAGCTTGCTCCTATCACTAAAGCGAAAGCCAAGTGGGAGCAATATATTGCTCGGGTTGATAAGGCAGAAGCTGCTGGCAAAGCTAATCCTAAACCGCCTGTAATCAAGTCTCTGGCCTCCGAGACACCTAAGAGTATCCGCGCAGTTGCTGGCGTGTTGTTGACAGCAGACGCCAAGCGTCAAACTATGGCTGACAAGTTCAGGGCAGGAAACTATCCTGATCGATTCAGCACTGACGAGGTGCAAGAGTACATCAACGATACTGCAGCATACTCCATTCAAATGCAGACTGTTGCCTGCTGGCTTCAACAGATAGCTACAACTATGCAGGCAACTGAGCAGCGTAAGCTGCAGAAATACACTGCAGACTCCACGGCATCTATTGAGGATGATTTCGACCTCATCTAAAAACGGTGGTCTAGGTATCCCACCGGGGATGCCTTAGCTTAGCACAGTGCAGATTGAATAGTCAAGGACGCAGCGGCCGAAGGCCGTGAGAAATAAATGCTACGCATTTATTTCTCATCCTTGACTTTTCAATCTTGCCTGTGCTTTAATTTTCTTGCCCCGGAGGGATATTAATATGCACTGTTGTGTTACAGGTTTACGGATGTCTCATAGACCTTTACTTGCTAGGGTGTATGTGCACCCAGAGTTTTACACCCTGAGCTTGCAGGATGCAAGCTCAGCAATTACTGCAATGTACAACGGGGCTGCTCCGTTGGACAAGCAGATTTTCAGGCTGTGTTTTGCTGTAGTTTTGCGGAATTACGGCTTGCTACATATGGACATATACACGCCTCCTTATGAGCCTAAGAAACTTGATGATGTATCTTCTGTGGATTTTATGGAGGAGATAGCTGCTGCTTTTCAGGTTCACGCATGGGCAAGCCCCCAGATACATGCTACTATCGCTGAACTTACTGACTGCACCGCCCGTTCTGTGATGGAAGGTGTATTCCATGATAGCACTAGCTTTGTGGTGGCGACTATAAACAGCTTGCCGACCAGCCTTAGCCAACAGCTATACAGTTGGGCTGAAACAGCAGGTAGACTGGCGCAGACATTGACCGATTTATGCTTTCAAGTTGAGGATATAGCGCATATAGTGCGTGTGTGTCTCCACTTGGTAGCCCTTGATGCCCCGTTGGACGAAGAGCCACATGACACATATGCTCTAATGAGCAGTAGGGTGGACAGGCTAGTGGCAGAACGGGCTACGCTGTTTAAAGCAATACGTAAGCTACCTTCATATCACTTCAGCCCGTCTGAAAAACGGATGCTTAATCTGTTGCCTAAGCGTGCGCCTAGACTGCCAGTTACTCAACAACTTAATTCGCCTCTAGTAGATAGTAGGCATTTGAAATCTCGGCTTGCCGAGTTAAGAGGATCATTGAAATGAGTGTATCACGATTAGCTATGATGCGGAAAGCCGCATCGAGAGGAAAAGACTTACGTAGTGTAAGCCCAAAGTCAACTGAGCCTGTAGAGCCTAAGATGCTGCCCGTTAGCAGCAGTAAAGTACCGAAGCTGAACACGCATACAAACCTGCTGCAGAATTTCACTCTAAGTGACGAGCAAGAACGGGCTAAAAATGCAATTGTACGTGGGGGTAGCTGTTGCATCGTGGGTGTAGCTGGCGCTGGCAAGACAGCAGTGCTGGTGAGCGCTATCTTGGAGGCTGTCCAGAAACATCCTCCAATATTAATGAAGAGCGATGTGTATTATAGGGACGGGTGGCAGTGCGACCCTGAGCACAAGTACTTAACCCCCGGCAACCCAGGCATAGTACTTGTTACATTCACAAGATCAGCCGCTCGTAACCTCGCTAACAGGCTGCCATCCAATTTTGAGTATGTGTACACCGACGCCGACGGTGCGGAAGTCCCGTTGGGCAACATCAAATTGCGCAGTATCTGCATGACATTCCACAAGCTGCTCCAGTGGAGGCTTCAAGACAAGGATCTTCTGGATGTTACTGCTGATGACGCAGAGTCTGGAGGTAAGGAGTGGTCGCCTTATAGACGCAACGGCAATTTTTTACCCCCGGAACTTACTACCTTTATCATTGATGAAGCTACGCTGCCAAGCATAGCCTTGATGAAGCAGCTGATGGATGCTATCCATCCTTCGGTTAAGATTTCACTTATCGTAACTGGTGACTTGTTCCAGATTCAATCTGTGGGGGGGATGTCTGCACTAGCAGCATTCAGTACCTTCATGCAAGCGCACACATTGACACACTGCTACCGTTTTGACGGTGCAATTATAAACACTGCAACGGACATCCGCAAGCAGCGTACTGAATACGTCATGCCCGGTCAAGACCTGATGACAGGCTCAGCAGATCAAGGACGGGTACGGCGTATAACCTACGGGGTACGTAACCCTGAGCCGGGGGCAGCAATGGATATGATTGCACGCTACCTGAATAGAGGTATTCTTGCTGGCACATTCATTCCGGGGATGGACTTAGCAATCTGTTTCCACGACCCGGTGCTGCAATCAGGCATCAACAAGTTCGGTATTACCACTCTGTATCGCAAGACCCAGCAACTTGTAGATGAAGCTCGTGGTACAATGACACACTTTGTGCGCACAAGCTCACGCAATAAGCACGGTGGAGTGAACGCCGTTCTGTTAGCTGCTGGTGATGTAGTAGCGGCAGACTTTAGCAACAGCCGCAGTATGTTCATGATCCTACGGGTCAATAAAAGCCCGTCCTATAAGGGTAAAATCTACCCTCCGATGCGATACAGCACCCGTGATCCGGGGGAGTGGCTAGACTGGGCGCGGGCGGCTGAATCAGGTCACGATAGCAGTCTGATTGAAGCTGCTATGAGGCAGCATCATGACGACTGGGACGATTTTGACGACCACTTGGCATCAGCAAGAGAGACTGAAGCTGAGATAGAATCTGGAGAGTTCTCTAATGAGGAGGGCGACGGCAAGGTTGGGCGTAAGGCTACCCACTACGTTTACGCAGTAGACATTCAGCAATTACAGGTTGAGATTGCAAGCCGCACGAGCAGCGGGGCAGACGCAGAGCTACTGTTAGAGCACGTCATTAAGAGGTTGGACTTTGCGGCACGTTTGATGGACTACCGCTACCATGTCCAAGGTATGCGCATAAGTGACGACGAGTTTGAGCGCAGCATCAAAGACTTAATGACACTCTACGGGTTAGAAGATGTGTTTGAGGACTCACTGATAAAAGTTACGCGGGGCAGTGAGTTTAAGGACATAAGCCCGTGGCTCTTAACTGGGCACAAAGCACAAGGTCTATCAGGACGAAACGTGGTAGTTGCTACACATGGGGACATCCCAGCGTTCTGTGAATACGTATACACTGCGTGTACTCGTGCAAGAGAAATGCTAACGGTGTTTAGTCATAGTGCGTTCTGGGGGTTGCCTAGTGCACAACTTGTAACTGATATTTTGCAAGGCAAAATATCTCATCCTGA
This sequence comes from Borreliella garinii, assembly GCA_020720765.1. Taxonomy (GTDB): domain Bacteria; phylum Spirochaetota; class Spirochaetia; order JABEVK01; family JABEVK01; genus DYOB01. The sequence continues at coordinate 2,792 of DYOB01000109.1, read as the reverse complement.
CGTTAGTAAAGCAGTGCTTGCCAAAGGGAAGCCTGAAGCTATACGTAAGGCTTTAGTACCGAACTGGCGTAGTGATACGCATAGTGCACAAATACAGGGTGTAACAATCCCTGATAAAGTGGATAATATTCAGCAACTGCTGAACGAGGGCAAAGGTGGTGTAACCAATGCTGACTTAATCCCGTTTAAGAAACGACTTTTTGATGACATAAACTATATGGCCGATCAAGGCTGGAGATTAATGTATGAAGATAGATAAACCAATGACAGCAGTAACTGTAAATTCAGAGACACTTAGCCAAGTGCGCTTCCCAAAATATGGCAGTATCAAGCTGGACGGCATAAGGTGCATGATAAAAGGAACACAGGTACTTTCACGTAGCGGAAAGCCTATCCGCAACAAACACATCCAGAAATACCTAGCCCCGTTGGTAGGTCACGGTTTCGACGGTGAGCTTCTTGTGTATGACGAGCATGGGGCGGTGCTCCCGTTCAACGGGATAAGTTCCGCTGTGATGTCCGTTGAAGGCACACCAGAGTTCAGCTACAATGTGTTCGATCTGTGGGCTGGCTGGCGGGGCTATGAAGGTCGTTACAGTGACCTATGCCTGCGGGTTCAAAGCTCTCAGCATAGATGCTATCAGCTAGTAATGCACTCACACACACTGCTGCGTAGTATGGACGAGCTCCTTAAATTTGAGCGGAATGCGCTGACATCGGGGCACGAAGGTGTCATACTGCGAGAGCCCCTCGCATGGTATAAGCATGGAAAAAGCACCATGAATGATCAAGGAATGTTGAAGTTAAAACGGGCACTAGGCGATGACGGTAGAGTTATTGACTACATGGACGATGAAGGTATCGTAGTAGGGTTTGACGAATATATGATAACGGAGGACTCAGGTAAGTATGTCGACGAGCTTGGCATGGCTAAGTCATCCTCTGCGGCTGAGTTCAAAATCCCCGCTGGCATACTAGGTAAGCTGTACCTTAGATTGAAGGATGGAACGGAGTTAGCTGTGGGGTCTGGGCTTACCTTAGATGAACGTAGAACCATGTGGCAAGAACGGGGCACGCTGGCGGGTAAGTACGTTAAGTTCAAGTACATGGCGCACGGCGCTGTCAATAAGCCACGGCATCCAGTATTTCTTGGTATCCGAGATCCGATTGATTTAGACATTGCTCCCTTCGGGGCATAGTTAGCGTAGCACAAGATTAGATGATAGTCAAGGACGCAGCCAGCTTCGCTGGGAGAAAGTATTTGCATAGCAAATACTTTCTCTCCTTGACTGTCCTCTAATTCATGTGCTCTAATGTTTTAACACCCGAAGGAGATTAGGTCTATGCACAGCCTACAAATTGAAGCCGTTATGTTCATGAGAGCATATATGCTATGCACAGATGAAGAATGGCACGAGCTATTTGGTGACTGTCCTGAGTCTCAGGCCTATGCAAGTAGTATGTGGACTCGGATGAGGGTTATGGCAGCAGGCAGGAAGCCAGCAAGTATCAAAGTAGCTACGACACATAAAGCTATTTGCTTCACCTGCGGAGCGGTCTATGACCGTTGGCCGAATGAATTTGGAGTTGATATTTTAAGGCATTGTTTCGCAAAGGACTGTGCAGGCTACGCCGACACTCAATGGGAAGCCACACTACTAGGGAGGATAATGCTGTATGGCTAGATCGGGGAGACCGTGTGTAATCCCTACGTTTTTGGACTTCCCCGTTGATACTTGCCTACACATGGTGATGTCAATATTGGCGCTGCACGCAGTCTTATCTGACTTCTCAGGTCATCTAGGCTTCGATAGGCTAGTGTCCGTTGACAAAGGTGAAGCTGAAGACGTGGCTATGGGTCTACTGCCGTTGTTAAGGACAGTAGATGTGTCAGTGTATTTCGACGATGAAGTACCACAATATCAGGTTTTATATAGGCATATGCGCCCGATGGAAGAACCACCTGCACCTAAAGCATACAGTGCTTGGGAAGTAGCTGGAGAGAGTATGCAGTCGTTGATATGGCGATCCCTAGACGCTATGTATAGCAAGACTGCACTCCAATCAATGCTTAATGCTGTCTTTGCCGTACTAACTTACTCTGACCGTAAGCTAAGGCTTGAGCCTCGTGCGGTAATCAAGCTTAACTTGGAAGGGTATCCGCAGGTGGAAGACGGGTTAGCATGTCTCGTTACGTTTAACATTCAGAGGAGAATCTTAGGATGACTGGAACTTCCAGATTAGCTGCTCTTAGAGCAGCAATGAAAACAACGGCAGGGCAGACATCAGTAGCCACGCCTAAGAACAAATCTCAATCTGAGAAGATTGAGATTCAGCCACTTTCGATAACGGTGCTCACGTCTAAGGCGTTCACAGGGACGGAGAAGATGATCTATTCTGACGACCCTCAGATTGAAGCCAAGCTCAAGGCACTGGCAACTGAGCTTACTCAAGAATCGAGGACATCTCAGTTCACAACGGCACTTTTCAAGTTAGACCAAGCCATTGGCCGCGACCCAAATGTTATAACGCAGCTGTCCCTTGAGGCCGTCAAGCTATACTGTCAAGCCAGTAAGCGGCTGGTCGCTGACCCAAGCGGGGCTAAGCATGTTGAGCAAATTGCTATGCAGTTGAAAGACCAGCGGACGGATGAGTTAATTGCGTTAAGCCAAGGAGATAGTTATGGAGAAGACGAATTCGACCTTATCTAATGTGTTTGATACATGCGAGGTACAAGATCACATGGCAGGGCTTGTAATATCCCCATCGTATTTGAAAGAAGCTGAACGGTG
>DYOB01000365.1 GCA_020720765.1 Borreliella garinii | reverse complement strand
CCCTCGTCAAGCATGTTATTTTGATGGCTCTTTACTATTTCCCTCGCCGCCACGTCAGAGATTCCCCTTTCCCTGATTAAAGTGCTTACCTTTTTTTCCACTGCAATTTCTAAATCCCCAGCGCGTTCTTCTTTTAACCCGTCCCACACACCTATCAACTGCGCTGTTTCTGTTTTATTGAGCGATTGCGTAAGGTGCGTGTTCAGTTTACCACCAGGAAAGAGTATTGATTCCGGCCTGTCTTGCGTCAGCCCTTCCTGGAGGATGGGTGCTGATTCATAGACAAGGCGTTCCGGCGTCTTCACGGCCTGGTCGATAAGGCCACGTCGCAAAAATGATGGCGAGCTTGATATTTTTATTTTCCCATGCCCTGCAAGCGCGAGACGGTCAAACACGGCATCAATAAATCGTGGGATGTCTGTAGAGTCCACCGCTTCGAGATAGATATGTGCCGATGTGGAATCTGACACGAGCTCACCGGTAGTCGCGTCTTTTATCCCAGCGGATGAGGAGAAGACAACGAGCTTTCCCGCCGCCATCAGTTCTGGCACCACTGTTGAGAGTATTTTCAGGGCTTCGTCTACCGACTCAGCGACATTATCCATGTCGAAGAAAAAAAATGCAGACTCACCTTCATGGAATTGGAAGTTCTCTTTTATCCGCGCCATTTCCCCTTTTTTGCCATCGTTTTTGGCTGTGGTTATCTCAACCCTATCACGACCACAGTGCCCCAGGCAGACGCACGACATCTTATCCAGCCGTTTAAGCCCTGACATCAGTTCTGATAGGCCAATATCGGGACTTGTGGTTGCCACCCCATCGAAAATTCTGCCAGGCTGTCCTTTTTGCAGCTTCCCTTCGTCGGTGATGGAAAATGATTTTGCGAGGAAAACTTCTTTGGACGCCTGCCACTTGGAAATCATGAATTTTGTTATACGCGCCATTAATCAGCCTCCAGTGCTTTCGCAACGCGCTCATCGCAGCTTTGAAAATAGGCTTCAATTTTTTTCATGGTAGAAAGTGTCGGTGATAAATTTACCCCGTCACGGATATTATAGATGGTCACGCCAGACAATCCGGTGAAGTCGGATATCTGTTTAATTTTGCGGTCTTTAAGCAATTCTCGCATAGTCTCTAATTCCATTCTCAAACCTCCTTTTTTAAATTTATATAAAAATAACTTGACGTAATTTGTTGTTTATTATATTTTATGGAAAATAACAAGATTATTTTTGAAACTAAAAAATGGAGGAAAACGAATGGATTGGGATAAATTTTTTAAGCTCACAGCTTGTGACCACCGAGACTTGGTTACCGTCCGAAAAAAAATAGCGAATGGAACAGATGTGTATCGTAAGCAATGTAAGGTCTGCGGTTCCTCTATAGGTAACTCAATCGCAAAAAAGACATTGACGAACACCAGTGATATTCCAATGTTCGACGTCGCGTTGCAAGCCGAATGGGACAAAAAAAAAGAAGCGGTGAAAACGCTTCTTTTAGAAGAAGATGCGCAAAAAGAAAGTGCATGGTGGAACA
>DYOB01000108.1 GCA_020720765.1 Borreliella garinii | reverse complement strand
AGCACAGCCACGTTGACTGACAGTGAAGACAACTTTGTATGGGAGCTTTAAGCATGGCAACTTTAGACGTAGGAAACCCGCCTAACGTAGGCACAATCACCTTACACAGCAACAGCAGTGCATCCTATGTGCCTTGGCTTCCGCTGCGCCCTCGCTCAGTCCGGCCTACCGGAACAAAGCCGGACATAGCTACAGTTCCTGTGGGAGGTATGTATCTAGGTGTGGGGGTGTACAATAACCCCCCACTTCCATCGGATGGCGAGCCTGATATACTAACAGGCGCTTGGTTGCCAGTAAGGGTAGAGTCTAAAGACCCTAAGCCAAACAAGCCAAAGCACTCGACGCTTCTAGTGCCCTACCGTACAGTCTTTGGGCAGAAGCGCCCCCATGCATATAAGCAGCTCTTCTTAGTGCGGGGCATCAAGGGTGCTATTGTAGCGCCCCCTGTCAGCGAGTGCATTGAAGTACTCCGCAGCGAAGGCGAAGCTCTGCTGCTAGTCAACAGTGGTTGTACATTCCAAGTAACTACACTGAGCGATGCTGTCTTGGACTTGAGGGTTGTGGACAATGTGCTGGACAATGTTATGCAGTCCGGCAGCCCTACATTGATTGCAGCTACACAACATGAAGCTACTCTGGGCGCAAGTAAACGTGCTTTGGAGCTAGATGCAGAAGTTGACCGTGGCATTGCGGCGTATGAACTATGGCACAGGCTGTCATTCGGCAGTAACGATGAACTACTGGCGCTTAATCCAGATGAATTAGATTGGATAACATTGCTTGGGTCTACCTTGAAAGCTATGTACCCCCGTTGGGGTAAGCGAATCGCGCACATTTACCCAGAGCCTCCGTACAAAGGAGTCTGCTTACCGTTGCGTGCCGCAACGAGTAACAGCACAAGCTATGGCAGTCAATGGGCAATTGAAACCCAGTATTTTACCGGATTTTATGATGCGTGTGGGGTAGACGCGGACATCGGCTCAGGCGCTATGCCTGCAGGTAGGCTACTAATGCGATGCCTATATGAGATGGTATGGCTGTCCAAAACACCCAAAACTGAGCACCCGCAGGAAGGTTCAGTATTACTCACTATCCCTGCTATGTTTGATTAACTGAGGAGATATTGTATGTCGGTTGACATGTTTAACCCCTACGCACCTGCAAAATCTGGTGCACCTAGACCGCTTCCGCAACGGCCTGCAAATCCGTTCGCTGACCGAATTCAGGCGGCTGCTGCTGCTGCTGCTACTGAAGACCCCGTTGCGCTAGTCGCAACACAACTCTGGGAGCAGCCGCAAATGGCTGCTTCTGTATTAACCAAAACTGAGGAAATCTCAATGCCTGAAAATACAATACCTGCTTCGCAGGGCTTCGCCGCTCCTTTTGCTGCGGCTACTGCTACCGCTGTTGCTCCTGCTGATCCTGTAGATGATATCACAGAAGATGTCCGTACCACTGAAGACCTGCCTGCTAAGGCGGGTATCATTGACTACCGCCAGGGTGAAGGCTTGCCATGCTCAATGAGCGCAGCACAAGCTACTGAGTTGGCTAGTCGTTTGGACGGCATCAGCGTGGCTTCCACCTTTCCGGTGGAGCACCGCGAGATGCTGAGGACAAAGGAAGGCCTGCCCCGCAAGACTAAGGCTGGAAAGCAGATGTTCAAGAAGGTATCAATACCTACTAACATTTCTGTTTTGGTAAGCGGGGATGAACATTTGGGCTTCATCATGGACGAAGAGTACGCTGTACGTCTTGTGACCGAGCAGTTGATCTGGAGAGTCCAAGGTCACATGGCTGCACAAGGTGTCAGCATCAAGGAAGGATGGGCATTTGACCAAGATTGGTTGAGCAAGCACTTTGGCACATCTAACTTAATGGAAGCCATTGAGTCGGAGTTGCGGCCTTGGGCAGCTACCAAGGTCAGCGCATTGTCTGCGGCAGTTCAGCAGGCTATGTGTTCTACTGTGGAAGACGCAGATGAGATCGTAGCTATCTTCGACAGCGTTGAAAAATCCGCGGCTACCTATCTCACCAAACTGTTGAAAGGAGCTGGAAGCCGAGGGCAAATCGCGCAGCAGCTTGCTCCTATCACTAAAGCGAAAGCCAAGTGGGAGCAATATATTGCTCGGGTTGATAAGGCAGAAGCTGCTGGCAAAGCTAATCCTAAACCGCCTGTAATCAAGTCTCTGGCCGCCGAGACACCTAAGAGTATCCGCGCAGTTGCTGGCGTGCTGTTGACTGCTGAATCCAAGCGTCAAGCTATGTCTGACAAGTTTAAGGCAGGAAACTATCCTGCTCGTTTCTCAGCAGCAGAAGTGCAGGATTACGTGGACGGCACTACAACATACTCCATCCAAATGCAGACAGTTGCATGTTGGCTGCAACAGATAGCTACAACCATGCAATCAACGGAGCAGCGCAAGCTGCAGAAATACGCTGCGGGTGCTGTGGGTACTGCGGCTGATGATGATGATGTAACCGACGACGGTTACAACATGGACTAAAAAACGGTGGTCTAGGTGTCCCTCCGGGGATGCCTTAGCTTAGCACAGTGCAGATTGAATAGTCAAGGACGCAGCGGCCGAAGGCCGTGAGAAATAAATGCTACGCATTTATTTCTCATCCTTGACTTTTCAATCTTGCATGTGCTTTAATTTTCTTGCCCCGGAGGGATTTCTATGCACTGTTGTGTTACTGGGTTAAAGTTACTTCATAGACCTTTACTCGCTAGGGTGTATGTGCACCCTGAGTTCTATACCTTGAACTTGCAGGATGCAAGTTCAGCAATTACTGCAATGTATAACGGGACTATCCCGTTGGACAAGCAGATTTTCAGGCTGTGTTTTGCTGTAGTTTTACGTAACTACGGCTTGCTGCATATGGACATCTACACGCCTCCTTATGACCCTAAGAAGCTTGATGATATATCAGCTGTAGATTTCATGGAGGAGGTTGCTGCTGCTTTTCAGGTTCACGCATGGGCAAGTCCCCAGATACGTGCTACTATCGCTGAACTTACTGACTGCACCGCCCGCTCTGTGATGGAAGGAGTAAGTCACGATAGCACTAGCTTTGTTGTTGCCACGATCAACAGTTTACCCACCAGTCTTAGCCAACAGCTGTACAGTTGGGCGGAAACAGCAAGTAGACTGGCGCAGACATTGACCGATTTATGCTTCTCTATTGAGGACATAGCGCATATAGTGCGTGTGTGTCTCCACTTGGTAGCTCTTGATGTCCCGTCGGACGAAGAGCCACATGACACCTATGCTCTAATGAGCAGTAGGGTGGACAGGCTAGTGGCAGAACGGGCTACGCTGTTTAAAGCAATACGTAAGCTACCGTCGCATCACTTTAGTCCGTCTGAAAAACGGATGCTTAAGCTGCTGCCTGAGCGTGTGCCTAGACTGACCGTCGCCGCACCGCAACTTAATTCCCCGTTAGTAGATAGCGGGCATTTGAAATCTCGGCTTGCCGAGCTAAGAGGATCTTGAAATGACAATATCACGACTTGCTATGATGCGGAAAGCCGCATCGAGAGGTAAGGACTTACGCAGTGTAAGCCCAAAGTCAACTGAGCCTGTAGAGCCTAAGATGCTGCCAGTCAGCAGCACTAGAGTGCCGAAGCTGAACGTACATACCAACGTGCTACAGAATTTCACTCTGTCGGGTGAGCAAGAACGGGCTAAAAATGCAATAGTAAGCGGGGGCAGTTGCTGCATTGTGGGTGTAGCGGGCGCTGGCAAGACAGCAGTGCTGGTGAGCGCTATCCTGGAGGCTGTCCAGAAACATCCTCCAATCTTAATGAAGAGCGATGTGTATTATCGGGAACAGTGGCAGTGCGACCCAGACCACAAGTACTTAACCCCCGGCAATCCGGGCATTGTACTGATAGCATTCACAAGATCAGCTGCTCGTAACTTGGCAAACAGATTGCCGACTAACTACGACTATGTCTACAAAGACCCCGAAGGAGGTGAAGTCCCGTTAGGTAACATAAAGCTACGTAGTATCTGCATGACGTTCCACAAACTATTGCAGTGGCGGCTTCAAGACAAGGATATTCTGGATGTTACGGCTGATGACGCAGAGTCAGACGGGAAAGAGTGGGCGCCTTACAGACGCAACGGCAATTTCTTACCGCCTGAACTTACTACCTTTATCATTGATGAAGCTACGCTGCCAAGCATAGCCTTGATGAAGCAGCTGATGGATGCTATCCATCCTTCGGTTAAGATTTCACTTATCGTAACTGGTGACTTGTTCCAGATTCAATCAGTAGGTGGTATGTCTGCACTGGCTGCATTTAGTACCTTTATGCAGGCTCACACACTGACACACTGCTACCGTTTTGATGGTGCAATTATTAACACTGCAACGGACATCCGTAAGCAGCGAACGGAGTACGTCATGCCCGGTCAAGACCTGACGACAGGCTCAGCAGATCAAGGACGCGTGCGGCGTATAACATATGGGGTGCGTAACCCTGAGCCGGGGGCAGCAATGGACATGATAGCTCGGTATCTCAGCAGGGGTATTCTTGCTGGAACATTCATTCCGGGGATGGACTTAGCGATCTGCTTCCACGACCCGGTGCTGCAATCAGGCATCAACAAGTTTGGTATCACAACGCTGTATCGCAAGACTCAGCAGCTTGTTGATGCAGCCCGTGGTACAATGACACACTTTGTGCGCACATCAAGTCGCAACAAGCACGGCGGAGTGAATGCCGTTCTGATAGCGGTAGGGGACATTGTAGCCGCAGACTTCAGCGACAGCCGCAGTATGTTCATGATCCTACGGGTCAATAAAAGCCCGTCCTATAAGGGTAAAATCTACCCTCCGATGCGATACAGCACCCGTGATCCGGGGGAGTGGCTAGACTGGGCGCGGGCGGCTGAATCAGGTCACGATAGCAGTCTGATTGAAGCTGCTATGAGGCAGCATCATGACGACTGGGACGATTTTGACGACCACTTGGCATCAGCAAGAGAGACTGAAGCTGAGATAGAATCTGGAGAGTTCTCTAATGAGGAGGGCGACGGCAAGGTTGGGCGTAAGGCTACCCACTACGTTTACGCAGTAGACATTCAGCAATTACAGGTTGAGATTGCAAGCCGCACGAGCAGCGGGGCAGACGCAGAGCTACTGTTAGAGCACGTCATTAAGAGGTTGGACTTTGCGGCACGTTTGATGGACTACCGCTACCATGTCCAAGGTATGCGCATAAGTGACGACGAGTTTGAGCGCAGCATCAAAGACTTAATGACACTCTACGGGTTAGAAGATGTGTTTGAGGACTCACTGATAAAAGTTACGCGGGGCAGTGAGTTTAAGGACATAAGCCCGTGGCTCTTAACTGGGCACAAAGCACAAGGTCTATCAGGACGAAACGTGGTAGTTGCTACACATGGGGACATCCCAGCGTTCTGTGAATACGTATACACTGCGTGTACTCGTGCAAGAGAAATGCTAACGGTGTTTAGTCATAGTGCGTTCTGGGGGTTGCCTAGTGCACAACTTGTAACTGATATTTTGCAAGGCAAAATATCTCATCCTGACGTTAGTAAAGCAGTGCTTGCCAAAGGGAAGCCTGAAGCTATACGTAAGGCTTTAGTACCGAACTGGCGTAGTGATACGCATAGTGCACAAATACAGGGTGTAACAATCCCTGATAAAGTGGATAATATTCAGCAACTGCTGAACGAGGGCAAAGGTGGTGTAACCAATGCTGACTTAATCCCGTTTAAGAAACGACTTTTTGATGACATAAACTATATGGCCGATCAAGGCTGGAGATTAATGTATGAAGACAGCTAAACCAATGACAGCTACTGCTGTAGGATCAGAGACACTCGACAAAGTGCGCTTCCCGAAATATGGCAGCATCAAGCTGGATGGGATAAGGGCTTTGGTAGTGGGTAGCCAAGTCGCATCACGTAGCGGAAAACCTATCCGCAACAAACACATCCAAGAGCGGTTAGCGCCGCTGGCAGGTCACGGTTTTGACGGTGAACTTCTTGTGTATGACGATCATGGATCAGTGCTCCCGTTCAACAAGATCAGTTCAGCGGTAATGTCCGCAGAAGGCACACCAGAGTTCAGCTACAATGTGTTCGATCTGTGGACTGGCTGGCGGGGCTATGAAGGTCGTTACAGTGACCTATGCCTGCGGGTTCAAAGCTCTCAGCATAGATGCTATCAGCTAGTAATGCACTCACACACACTGCTGCGTAGTATGGACGAGCTCCTTAAATTTGAGCGGAATGCGCTGACATCGGGGCACGAAGGTGTCATACTGCGAGAGCCCCTCGCATGGTATAAGCATGGAAAAAGCACCATGAATGATCAAGGAATGTTGAAGTTAAAACGGGCACTAGGCGATGACGGTAGAGTTATTGACTACATGGACGATGAAGGTATCGTAGTAGGGTTTGACGAATATATGATAACGGAGGACTCAGGTAAGTATGTCGACGAGCTTGGCATGGCTAAGTCATCCTCTGCGGCTGAGTTCAAAATCCCCGCTGGCATACTAGGTAAGCTGTACATTAGGTTGAAGGATGGAACGGAGTTGGCTGTGGGGTCTGGGCTTACCTTAGATGAACGTAAAACCATGTGGCAAGAACGGGGCACGCTGGCGGGTAAGTACGTTAAGTTTAAGTACATGACTCACGGCACTGTCAATAAGCCACGGCATCCTGTATTTCTTGGTATCCGAGATACGATTGATTTAGACATTGCTCCCTTCGGGGCATAGTTAGCGTAGCACATGGTTAGAATGCTGTCAAGGACGTAGCCAGCTTTGCTGGGAGAAAGTATTTGCTATGCAAATACTTTCTCTCCTTGACAGCCTTATAATTCATGTGCTCTAATGTTTTATACCCGAAGGGGATTAACGCTATGCACAGCCTACAAATTGAAGCCATTATGTTCATGAGAGCATATATGCTATGCACAGATGAGGAATGGCACGAGCTATTTGGTGACTGTCCTGAGTCTCAGGCCTATGCAAGTAGTATGTGGACTCGGATGAGGGTTATGGCAGCAGGCAGGAAGCCAGCAAGTATCAAAGTAGCTACCACACATAAAGCTATTTGCTTGAACTGTGGAGCGTTCTATGACCGTTGGCCAAACGAGCACGGAGTAGATGTGTTGAGGCAGTGTTTCGCAAAGGATTGTGGAGGGTATGCTGACACTCAATGGGAAGCTACACTGCTAGGGAGGGTAATGCTGTATGGCTAGGTCTGGAAGACCCTGTGTTATTCCCACGTTTTTGGACTTCCCCGTTGATACTTGCCTACACATGGTAATGTCAATATTGGCGCTGCACTCAGTCTTATCTAACTTCTCAGGTCATCTAGGCTTCGATAGGTTAGTGTCCGTTGACAAAGGTGAAGCCGAAGACGTGGCTATGGGTCTACTGCCGCTGTTAAGTACAGTAGATATGTCAATGTACTTCGACGGTGAAGTACCACAATATCAGGTTTTATATAGGCATATGCGCCCGATGGAAGAACCACCTGCACCTAAAGCATACAGTGCTTGGGAAGTAGCTGGAGAGAGTATGCAGTCGTTGATATGGCGATCCCTAGACGCTATGTATAGCAAGACTGCACTCCAATCAATGCTTAATGCTGTCTTTGCCGTACTAACTTACTCTGACCGTAAGCTAAGGCTTGAGCCTCGTGCGGTAATCAAGCTTAACTTGGAAGGGTATCCGCAGGTGGAAGACGGGTTAGCATGTCTCGTTACGTTTAATATTCAAAGGAGAATCTTAGGATGACTGGAACTTCCAGACTAGCTGCTCTTAGAGCAGCAATGAAAACAACGGCAGGGCAGACATCAGTAGCCAGGCCTAAGAACAAATCTCAGTCTGAAAAGATTGAGGTTCAGCCGCTACCCATAACGGTGCTCGCGTCTAAGGCGTTCACAGGGACGGAGAAAATGATCTATTCTGACGACCCTAAGTTAGAAGCCAAGCTCAGGGTACTGGCAACTGAGCTTACTCAAGAATCGAAGATATCTCAGTTCACAACGGCATTATTTAAGGTGGATCAGGCCATTGGCCGCGACCCAAATGTTATAACGCAGCTATCCCTTGAGGCCGTCAAGCTATACTGTAAAGCCAGCAAGCGGCTGGTCGCTGACCCTAGCGGGGCTAAGCATGTTGAGCAAATTGCTATGCAGTTGAAAGACCAGTGGACGGACGAGTTAATTGCGTTAAGCCAAGGAGATAGTTATGGAGAAGACGACTTCGACCTTATCTAATGTGTTCGACACGCACGAGGTGCAAAATCACATGGCAGGGCTTGTAATATCCCCATCGTATTTGAAAGAAGCTGAACGGTG
>DYOB01000364.1 GCA_020720765.1 Borreliella garinii | reverse complement strand
CATCCATGCCAACCCAATCTATATATTCAGAGACATGAACTACATCTGCTTGTAATTCATCGTGTGTTTTGTAATTGGGCGCAAGATTTATACCTAACGATGCTCTTGGGTTGATCTCACGAATCAGCATAGATGTTTTTCGTATGAGTTGAATTTGTTCTTTTGTTTTTTCTTCATCCGTGTGGCCTGAGCCCGTCCAGAAAGGCTCGTCAATAATTAAAAAGCGTGCTTCTGGATTGGTGAAAATACCAGGGTAATTCAATGATGCCTGATAAAGACGCTGCTCAGCGTCAGGATATAGCTGGCCTTTATAGTCAGCAACAATTTTGCTCAGATTAATCATGGGTGAACGACCGCTACTCGCAATTGCATCAGCGACATCCAGCGATAGTGTGTAATAGGCATTAGTGCTTAGAGGATGAGCTTCTATTTCACTAGTTTCATAAATTGACAATATCACCTTATTCGTATTTACCATGGAAGGTGAAAATTTAGGCGCGTTCTTATTCAAACGTGGGCCACTGCTGCAGTCATCATAATAATCTTCACCAAGGCAGTGAGTCTCATCACAAGCCACAACCATGGTAGGGCGTGCAAGAAACTTGCAAACACGATCCTGATCGTAACGCTCATCCATGTCCCGAGGATCAGTAAAATAGCAGCGTTTATGCGTTGGCATTAACTCGTTGCATTCACGCTTCAAGCCACCATGATTCCGCCACAAACCTGCTTCACCGCCAAGCAAATACAAAGGCAAATCACCCAATTCCTTAAAACTCAATTTAAGGGGATTAGCGTTGTCATTTCCATATAAATAAAGATCACTACTACCCTCATAAGGCGATATCAGCGAGCTATACCTCATTTCCGTACTATCACTCACTGAGCCATTACCTGCCTGATGACTATCGCCTGAACCTCCTCCACATCCTTGAACGAACGTCACAACAACAAAAGCACTCATCAATAAATTTTTTTTCATAAAAACCTCGTCATAATTTGATTGCATAACATTAAAAAGCGTCAATGTAATTTATTGTTTACATCGAAAAATAGCTTACTCCCACAGCAGAATTAATTATTTCGTACACATTAAAATAACTCACTTGAATCCGTGACCCATGACCAATAAAGAACCGATTACCCATTTAAATCAACACATTAGCGCTTATACTTACTTCACCCAACGGGTGAAGAAAACGGTTTATCACGACGGCATCCATGCTATTTCGAGCCGATTCGGGCTTTAGATGCAGCCAAACTCATGTGCGCCATTGACCAAGAGACTACGGCGTTTCAGCCGCTCAAGTCAGACAGGCTGCCAGGGTCGTTAAACGACGCAAAACTGACACACAGAAGTCATATCCTCCCATTAGCCTGAGCGTCTCAAAACCTGCATAGCTTATGCTAAATCAACCAGACTAATTACCCTCCGAGGATATCCCATGTCATTGACCAGCACTCAGCAATACTTCACCAAACTCTACCTAGGAGCCTGTCGGACTTAAGGAATCGAAGCGAAAATCTGGCTGGGCGAGGG
>DYOB01000107.1 GCA_020720765.1 Borreliella garinii | reverse complement strand
AGACCCGCGGCAAGAATGCCCACACCAATCATCACCCGGATAACCCTATCGGTCCCGCCAATATTCTTAAATTTGAACATTGAATACTCCTTGAACCAAGGTACAAAAATATCCTGTCAAAGGCAAACTCCCTTGTTCTTTTATCCCGATTTGGATTATCTTATCCCGATGGATCAACACCCCTTTAAAACCTGGGTTTACCGCCTTGCGTTTCCTGCCTTGCTGCTCGGACTCACTGTACCGGTTTTTCTGAATGCTTCACAGCTATGGGACTTTTTTAAAGACCCTGTTAATATTCAAAACTGGGTTTTGGAATGGGGTGTCCTCGCCCCCCTGGTTTTTGTCGGACTTCAAATACTCCAGGTCGTTGTGTTTGTGATTCCTGGCGAGGTCACGCAGATAGCCGGTGGGTACCTCTTCGGGTTCGGTATGGGCACGGTCTATAATATCCTGGGGAATATCATTGGTTCTATCATCGCTTTTGGTCTGGCACGATCGCTTGGCCTGGGTTTTGTGCATGCCATCGCAGGACCGGAACAAGTGAAAAAATTCGACCACCTGATGCATTCGCCTAAACTTATCGGGGTATTTTTCCTGCTCTTTCTCATTCCAGGGTTGCCCAAGGACATCCTATGTTACCTGGGAGGGATTTCCAGCGTGAAATTTCCGGCTTTTATCGTGGTTTCCTCCATCGCCAGGGTTCCGGGAATCGTGGGTTCGGGACTTATAGGTAAGGCCTTTGCGGAAAGGGATTTGACTATGCTCATCTTCGTCCTCGCCATGATAGGAATTTTTATCGGTTTGAGCATCCTGTTCCGGGAAAGGCTTCTCAGGCTTATCGAGCATTATGCGGTCGCACCGGAAGAAAGGAAAGACAGCCTTCCATAAATCCCTTAGACTCTTCTTATGAAAATAGCCATACTCGGTCTCGGCCACGTCGGATCAACCTTAGCCTATACCCTCGTCCTTAAAGGGCTCGGAGATGAAATTCTTCTCTGGAACAAACGCCCCGAAGTAGCGCGGGGTGAAGCTCTCGACCTCGAGCACTGTCTGAGTTTCACCCCCAAGAACCAAGTTCTCACTGCGGTGGAAAACCTCGGTGGAATCCGGGATGCCGACCTTATAGTCATAACGGTTTCCACACCCTGGAAACCCGAATACAAGGTGAGGACCGACCTTGTCAGACCCAACGCTGAAATACTCCAGACCATTGTTCCAGAAATCGTGAAAACTAATCCGAACGCCGTCCTGGTCATCCTCACCAACCCCGTCGATGTTATGACCGAACTGGTGTGGCGGCTTTCGGGTTGGAATTATAAAAGGGTGATAGGGATGGGGACCCTTCTCGACAGTGCCCGACTCCGCAGCGAACTTTCCAGGGAACTGTCCATCCACCCCTCGGATATCCGGGCTTACGTTCTCGGTGAACACGGGGAGACCCAGTTTCCCTTCCTGAGTTCCGCCCAGGCCGGGGGAGAAAAACTTTCGGAAGAGTCGGGGGCCAGAAGGCTCCAGGAGAAAGCCCGGAGTCTGGGGCATCTTATCATCAGTGGAAAAGGGTATACGAACTTCGGGGTATCGGCGGCGACAGCACTCTTAATCGAGACCATCGTCCAGGAGCAAAACCGCACGATGCCCGTTTCTGTCCATCTTGAAAACTGGAACGGAGTTTCAGGCGTTGCCCTGTCCGTTCCCGCTGTTATAGGCCGGGGCGGGGTCGTCCGTCTCCTGGAGTCAAAACTCGACCCCAGGGAACAGGCGGATTTGGAAATCAGTGCAAAGGCCGTGCACGAAGCGGGAAAGATGATTTTCTAAAAGGCGTTTGTCGCTTCACGGATAATTTTAAGGATGGTATCGGGTTTGCTCAGGTCCATGGGTAGAAGGATCTTTTTCCCCGGAGCAGCAGCTCCGCCCAGGCTTGTGATCAGCCTTTCCGCGTTCTGGTACATAACCGCGTCGTCGCCACCGGGAACCGAAATTGCCTCGGCTATCTTTTCAATACTGACAGCGGCCGCCCTGGACAGCGCCAGAACCTCGGAGGCCCTTCCTTCCGCTTCGTTGATCAGCCTCTGTTTTTCACCTTCGCTCTTGTTGATGGACTCCTCCATCATACCCGAGGAATAGTTGATCCGGCTTTCCATCTCACCCATGCTCTTGGCAATCGAAGCCCTTTTATCCCGCTCTGCCTTCATCTGGAATTCCATGACCTGGAGGATGTTCTTAGGCACCTGGATATTTTGGATTTCGTAGCGCGTGATTTCCACACCCCACTCGTCGCAGGCTTCGTTGATATTTTTCAGGATGCGCGCGTTGATGTTTTCACGTTCCTCGAAGGTTTTATCGAGTTCCAAAAGACCGATGACCGAACGCATGGTGGTCTGCGCCAGTTGAATGGCCGCCACCCTGTAACTATCCACGGCATAGCTCGCTTTTCTGGCGTCTTTAACCCTGAGATAAAGGACACCGTCGATCTTCACCCGTACATTGTCCGTAGTAAAAGCGGGTTGTGCGGGCACATCCAGGGCGATTTCCTTCATATTGTGCTTGTAGGCGACCTTATCGAAGACCGGCATCAGGATATGGAAGCCTGCTTCCAGGGTTCGGGAGAATTTTCCCAGTCTTTCCACAACCAGGATGGTTTTCGAAGGAACGACGCGGAAATTTTGGATGATAACGATGGCTGTCAGTGCGAGTAAAGAATAGATAACGATGTTGATAAAGGGCATTATACGACCTCTTTGATTTTATTTTTCAAGGGTTCAAGGGCGGCTAAGGTCAGGCTTTGGAGCTGGGCGGCCTCAAGGGGCAAGATACTCACATCAGCCGCAACGATCAGCCTCTGGAGCTGCTGGGTGTAGCGGTCCACAAATTGAAGGCTTAGGGCCTTGTGTCCGCCTGGTTTCTGGATGGCGCGGGCCACCATGCCTATGCCTTCCGCTGTAGCCCTGGCGATGATCTCAAGGCTTTGGGCCTTTCCTTCCGACTCGTTGATGACTTTCTGTTTTTCACCCTTGGAGAGGTTGATGGCCTCTTCGCGCTCGCCCTTCGACGTATTGATGCGTGCCAGCTTGTCGCCTT
This sequence comes from Borreliella garinii, assembly GCA_020720765.1. Lineage (GTDB taxonomy): Bacteria > Spirochaetota > Spirochaetia > JABEVK01 > JABEVK01 > DYOB01. The sequence continues at coordinate 5,314 of DYOB01000107.1, read as the reverse complement.
CGGACTGGAGGATCTCGGCACGCTTGCGCCTTTCGGCCTCCACCTGCTGTTCCATGGCGTCAATCACGGAAGGGGCGGGGTCGATGTCCCTGATTTCGTAACGGGTCACCTTGATCCCCCAGGGGTCGGAAGCAATGTCCACACTCTTCACAATGGCGTTATTGATGGTGTCGCGTTCGGAGAAGGTATCGTCGAGCATAATCCGCCCGACTTCGCTCCTCATGGTCGTCTGGGCAAGCTGGGTCGTCCCGTAGCGGTAGTTTTCAATGCCGTAACTGGCTTTGAAAGGGTCCATGACGCGGAGATAGATGATACCGTCGACGGTAACCTGGACATTATCGCTCGTGATGCAGACTTGGGGGGGGACATCGATAACCTGTTCTTTCAAACTATGCCGGTATGCGACCTTCTGGAGAAGGGGGACAACCAGATGCAGTCCTGGTCCCATGGTTTTTTTATACTTTCCCAACTCCTCGATGACCCAGGCATGGGCCTCCGGGACTATGCGTACGGTCTGGAAAAATAAAATCACACCCACAAGAGCTACAAAAAAAATTAAGACTTCCATACAACCTCCTTTTCTAATTTGCCTATAGTATAAGTCATTCCTTCTTTTTCTAAAACAATAGCTTTGTCGCCGGGCTGAAACCTGTCATCGATGGAAATAGCCGTCCACGTTGTCCCATGGAGCTTGATGCGGCCCGGATTGTCCGGGGTAACGGCTTCAAGCACTTCGACCTCTCGGCCCGACTCCTCGGAAAAGTCCTCGCGGATTTCTTTACCCCTGAAAAATTTATGAAAATGTGTGCGAAGGTATTTGAAAATAAAAAAACCGGAGACAAACGCCGCAGCTGCCTGGACCACCCACTGCGAATCAAGGCCGGGGACGAGACTCACGACGAGCGCCACGGCAGATGCAAGTGCGAGAAGGACCAATTCCGGCATCGAGAAAACGAGGGCGCCAGCTATAAGGAGCGCTGTAAGGCCAAACCATACATAAAAATTCATAATTTAGTTTATTTCATTAAAAAAAGTTTTGCAATCTTTTTCATTTGGGTTTATAGTACTTTTATGAGTGACAAGAAGACTCTCCTTAGCGAGATTACTGCCGGTCTGAAGGTGTTGGAAGTCGCGGCGTTGACAAAACTCCGGGACAGTGTAAAAAAGGAAGCCGGTATAGCTAAAGCGCTAGCCGATAAAGCAGCCGCTGCGAAAGCTAAAGAAGCCGAGCTGAAGGCCAAGGCCGCTATGAAAGCTAAAGCCGACGCCGAGGCCAAGAAGAAGAAGGATGCCGAGGCAAAAGTAAAAGCAGCCGCTGCGAAAGCTAAGGCCGCTGCAAAAGCCAAGGTCGACGCCGAGGCCAAGAAGAAAACCGCCGAAGCCGCCAAGGCTAAAGCAGCCGCAGCAAAAGCCAAGGCTGCCACCGCCCCCAAGGCTAAAGCAGCCCCCAAGGCTAAGGTTGCTGCGAAGGCAAAACCCGCTAAGGCTAAAGCCGTAGCGAAGGGCAAACCCGCAGGGACCACAGCTGTGAAACCCCAAGGTGCTGTTGTGAAAATCGAAGGTACCACCTTGATCATCAACAACTCCCGTTCAAACCTTTCACCCGTTGAACAGAACGAGTTGAAAGAGACCGTAAAGCGTGCCGCTGGTTTAGCCGCGATGCAGCAGGCTGTGTTTAATTATCTGAGCCAAAAGCGCAAAGATATTCTGAACGGAGCCGGTATTTCGAGCGCTAGTCACCCCGCAATGAAGGTTTTTGCCGAGCTGTTAAAAAAATAAGATATTTGTTGAAATATCCTCCTAAAAAAGATTAGAATTATTTTAGGAGGTTTTTTTGCGCCCGCTGAGACTATCCCACCTTTTACTTCTCATTATGCTTTTTTGGTCCGTGGTTTTTATTCTCCTGGCATCGATAGTTCAATATCAAGCAGTAAACCACAGGGTTCGCACAGAATTTGACCTGAAATCGAGGCTATTCATCCAGGAAACGGCGAGAGTTCTACCCTCACTTGTACGCAGGAAAGATATCAATTCCCTTCGTGACCACCTGGAAGTAACCGGAATTTACCCGGAGATCCTTGGGTTTGATATCATAGACGGCGATGATCCCATGAATTTGACAGCTTGGGTAAAAGCTCCCACCGGATGGGTTTTGACCCGTCGTGTAGCCGGTGTTGTAGATATTTCAAGTCCGGATATTGAAAACCGGACCATACAGTGCGAACAGAATATCATCCTCCAGTTCTATTTTTCCTTCTCGGATCAAAAGACCAAACCCCTTCAATCAGTCTTTGGACATTCGGGAATTTTGGTTCTCTCCACTCTTCTTAGCGCCTTTACCGGGTTTTTCTTTCTGAATTATCTAGGAGTCAAACCCATATTAAAAATTCGGGATGGGGTCATCAGACTTTCGTCCGAGCTTAACCACAGGCTCCCACCCCTTGCTGTATTGGAACTCGATGAATTGCGCCTTGCTGTAAATACCATGGCTGAAAAACTTCAGAACTCCATAAGCGAGAGGACCATTCTTGCTGATAAGTTAAAAGAACACGAGGCTATTCAAAAAGGAATTTTTAATTTCATTTCCCACCCCGTCCTTATTCTCAAGGAGGGACATCTTGCATCGGCAAACCCTTCGGCAAGAAGTCTACTTAATATCGAGGCTGACGACGCAGACTTCCATTTGGAAGGTCTCCAGCACGACTTATGGGTGTTGATCGAAAAAATAAAATCCGGCCGGCACCTCAGGCAAGCTTCCTCACTGCGCCGAGTGCGCCCCTTTTCGGGGGTCAACCGTCTCTATGATATAATTCTAACAAAGGTGGACGAGGAAGCACTGTGGGAGATTGTCGAGATCATCGATGTCACTGACACAGACCGGGACGATCAAATCAACATTCAAAGGCAGAAAGTGGAAACTATCGGCTTGCTGGCGGGTGGTGTTGTCCACGATTTAAATAATATCCTAGGGGGGCTGACGGGCACAACCTCCATACTGCGTTATTATGTGGATTCAGGTAAACCCCTGAACTTGACCGAACTTGAAGAAAATTTAAAAATCCTCGAGACATGCAACGCGCGCGCAGTAAAACTTACAAAAGGACTCCTTGATCTATCCCCGCGATCCCAGAAAGAAATCGAACAGTTTGAAATTCACCAGCTTCTCGAACAAGCCTGGGAGATAGTGAAGTTTTCCGCTCCCAAAGGGGTTGTCTTTTCCCTCGACAGAACCGCCGGCGATATTCTTCTCGAGGGGGATAGGGGGCAAATTCAGCAGATTGTCCTTAACCTTCTAGTCAATGCACTCCATGCCGTCACATTTATGAAAAATGCATCCGAAGGCCAAGGGAAAATTGTCGTCCATATCGACAGAATTTCCGCCCAGCCTGTACTGCCTCTCTTTTATGAAGAAGCGAAACTGATCCCTTACGTTCGCCTTGTCGTATGCGACGACGGGGTTGGAATCGATAAGGAGACCCAGGAAAGAATTTTCGATCCTTTTTTCACCACTAAATCCCGTGATAATGGAACGGGTCTGGGTCTCAGCCTCGTTCGCAATACGATGATCAATAACAATGGTTTTATTGCCCTCTCATCTTCACCCGGAGTAGGTTCCGCGTTCTCGCTTTTTTTTCCTGCTAAGGAAGGTAACTCTTTCAGGTTCCCACAGGGTGTAGAACTTGTCCTTTGTCATGATTCCTTGCCCTTTATCGAAGACGTCAGGTATTCGCTGATGTCTGCAGGAGTCCGGATCACTATCTTTGAAGGACTTCCCTCCGAACTGCCTGCAAGGGTCAACGGAATCCTTATCGATAAAAATCTCGCAGGAAAGTTTCCTTTACAAACTGCTGATTTAGCCCAAAAGTACCCCTACCTTGAATTTGTCCTGGTATCCCCTTTTTCCAGATATTTTCCCTTTCCGGAAAACTTACCTTATCCCATCATCGGGTATCCTTTTCTTTTGGAGGAATTGCTGGAATTGGTCTCAATAAAAGACTTGCTTTCCAGTGATTCTGCGTAGACAATGGTAACATGAAGTTTAGCCCGTCTTTTTTTGCGGTTTTGGTTCTCCACCTTCTCGGTACGGGGCTGGCTTTCGGATTGCTTCCCTGGGAGGTTCCCTTGGTCTGGACACTCCAGGGCGATCCCGACGCCTTTGTCCCCAGGCCTCTGGTCTGGGTCGTGGCGCTCATTCCCCTGGTAGCCTACTTTATCCTCCTTTTATCTCCGCGCCTCGACAGCCGGGCCGAGACAGCCGAGTTCCAGCGGAGCGTCTATGTTTGGGGTGGCCGGAGTTTCCTCGGCTTGTTCCTCTTTCTCTACTGGACCACTCTGATTTACTCGATAGGAGTACCCCCGCAAATTCTTACCTTGATTAAAGCCGCTGCCGGTTTTCTTTTCCTGATGGTGGGCAATTTTTTTGCTCGGACCCCCTACCAGGCGAAGGTCTTCTGGGCTATCCGCACTCCCTGGTCGGAGATGGACGAAGATAACTGGAAGAGGACCCATCGGGTTTCGGGCTGGCTCCTCACCTTGCTCGGCCTCGTGACATTACTCTTAATTTTTATGCCCCGCGGTCCCGATGTTTGGGTCCTTTTGCTTGCCTTCTTGGGGTTTGCCGGGGGAAGCGTAGCCGCTTCCTATAGATTCCACCTCTGGAATAAGGGGAAATGACACCAAGTTCCGAAGTCAGGATGGAAACCGGGTGGAAAGAAAAACTGACTCTGGAATTCTCAAAGCAGTACTTCTTAAAGCTCAGGGAGTTTATACATTCCGAGTACCGGGAACATACGGTATTCCCAAAAGCGGCACAAATTTTTAAAGCCTTCGACCTGAGTCCTTTTGATAAAACCCGGGTGGTGATCCTCGGCCAGGACCCCTACCATGGGGAAGGCCAGGCTGTGGGGCTGTGTTTCGGAGTGAGTCCCTCCGTCGAGGAACCCCCGTCCTTGGTGAATATTTTTAAAGAACTCAAAGAAGACCTCGGAAGGGAACCCCACACGGACAGGTCCCTCGAAAGCTGGTCCTCGCAGGGTGTTCTGCTTATAAATGCCATTCTCACCGTAAGAGCCCACCAAGCGGCCTCGCATCAGGGACGGGGTTGGGAATCTTTTACCGACGCAGCCCTCAAGGCCCTAAACGATGACCCACGGCCCAAGGCCTTTCTCCTCTGGGGGGCCTACGCCCAGAAAAAGGGTGCGTTTCTCGATAAGGAAAGGCATCTTGTTCTATTTTCACCCCACCCGTCGCCACTCTCGGCTTACAGAGGCTTTTTCGGTTCCCGGCCTTTCAGCCGGATCAACGCCTGGTTAAA
>DYOB01000106.1 GCA_020720765.1 Borreliella garinii | reverse complement strand
GCCTCTTTCAAAACTACTGTGGAGGGGTTATCAGTTCGCAAAAAACTTGCTCAAATCCTCATTTACCCGTGTAAGCTCCGGTTTTCGCATTGTTTTTCACTTCTGAAACCCCTTCCTCGTTGACTTTTGAAAGAGGCTCGATGAAATAGAATCATGATTTTTTCATGAAAAATGCCCCTGTATATTCAACTGTCATAAGATTTTAACAAGAAATTTGCGGAGAGTATAGGTTAGGTACGAACGACACGACTGAAAATTCTTCCCGTGTATGGTTGACTTTACGTAAAGTTAGCCATACATTTATTTTGGCCTCCGTAGGAGGCAAATCTTAAGTTTCATAAACCTTTGGAGGTTTTCATGAAAAATATCGTTTTTGCTGCGACTCTTTTGAGTCTCACTGCCGGTTTCGCATTCGCTTCGGGTGCGGAAGAGAAAAAGGCCGACCCCGCCATGTCCGCTCCCGCTACTACCGTCGAGGCTGGTGCTTACGATGTTTCGATGTATGGTCCCAGGGTCATTCCATTTACTTCAAAACAGAATGTAATGAGCATGGCTGCCTCGAAGAAAGTGGTACTTCTTTTTCTGGCCACCTGGTGCCCAACCTGTCAAGCTACCTACAAGGATATACAGATGAATTATGGAAATATTCCGGCTGACACTGTTTTTGTATTTGTCAATTACGACAAAGAAACAGCCTTAAAGGCAGAATTCGGAATTACAAGCCAACACACCTTTGTTTCGCTAACACCTGCTGGAGTGAAAAAGAATTTATGGGTTGGTACGATGACCGTCACTGACATTCTAGCCAAAATCTAATCTACCAAGGAGACTTCCATGATCGTTCTTATAGGATTTGCGTTTCTTGCAGGCATTGTCACCATACTTTCTCCCTGTATTCTTCCCTTGCTGCCCATCATTCTAACGGGGGCCGCGGGAGAAGGTAAGGCACGACCGTGGGGAATTGTAACGGGGTTTATCCTGAGTTTTACGTTCTTTACCCTAAGCCTTTCTACCATAGTGACTCTCTTTCAGATTCCTGCAGATGTTCTACGCTGGGTCGCTGGTGTTTTCATCTTCCTATTCGGACTTATCATGGTGGTTCCTCCTTTGAAGGATTTCTTCCTCGGCTGGGCGGGAAAACTTGTGCCACAGCAAAAACCGGGGACCCCGGGGAAACCAGTACAGGGCTTCGGCCCTGGGTTTAGCCTGGGTATCACCCTTGGTTTGGTATGGACACCGTGCGCCGGGCCCATCATGGCCTCAGTAATCACCTTAGCCGCCACGCAGAGCGTCACCTGGGAAAGTATCCTGATTACCCTGGCCTACAGCTTGGGAACGGCGGTACCCATGACATTGATCCTGCTCGGAGGAAAAACCCTGATGACAAAATTGACCGTTCTGAAAAAGAATAGCGCAAAGATTCAGCAAGGTTTTGGTGTTCTTATGATTCTAACGTCGGTAGCACTTTTCGCAGGCTGGGATAGGAATATTCAAACAACCCTTCTCAATGCCTTTCCTTCTTACGGATCTGGCCTGACGGCAATCGAAGAAAATGAAGCGGTCAAAAAAGAACTCAACCAACTCAAGGAGCAGGAACCTTAGGATGCGGAAAGGGTTGCCTAATACCGGTGCCGACTGTATTTGAGCACGATGAGTTTGGAGACAATCATGACCGCGAGAACGAGCAAGAGCAAAGGGTCCGATTGCTTTTGCAGGTCTTTAATCACAAAAACTACCGCTAAGCTGATGAGCCCGGCTAGGTACCCTACTCTGCTAGCCCTAAAAAGGTGGGAATTTTCTCTTTCATCCTGGGGCTGTTCGCGAAAGACCATTCCTGAGTAGAGAGCAAGAACTACAATGAGTAGACAGAGAATCAGGAGTTGGATTTCTGACGGCATGAACCAATGAAAGGGATCGATTTTCATAAAAATAAAAACAAGGACGATCATTGCAAGAAAAATTTCACTCCATTTCTTCATAAAACAATTCCTCCACCGGACATCTTAATTTTTTTGCTAAACGCAGGGCGAGCAGTACTGAAGGGGTGTAATTTCCTTTTTCCATAGCGAGGATGGTTTGACGTGTGACCTGGGTGCTCAAGGCAAGCTCTTCCTGGGTCAAACCGGCCTGGGTGCGTTTCTCTTTTATGGTATTGTTAAGTCTAGGTTCACCCACTACTACAATGTATAGTCTCCTTAACAATATTTCAAGACTTGCTTTCTATTGACTCAAGAAACGAAACTTGAAGCGAAACAATTGTATTATATCATCGTCAGATCAACATTATCGTTGTTTAAATCGGTCGATTCGATATTAAATGGTTCAATATATGCTTGGCACGTTATTTGCTCGTAACACGCTATAAAACTATTAATTGTTGATGATTCTTCGATCATGGCGGGCCATAGAAAAATATTTAGGAGCCTGTTGCGCTTGAGACCGCAGGAATTTACTTGAGGTTGATCTGTGTGATACTTTGTTGCCCATGGCGACACGATACAAAAGCGTCGAGGGTGAGCTGGAACTCAGGTGCCGGGACGACGTTCAGGGTATGGATTTGCCCGCTCACCGTCAGCGTGCCCAGGAACAAGGCGAGTTGCCCTCGGAGTACCAGAACTGGGACAGGGATGCTAGGGTCCGTAAGCTTTTTCGGGAGAAGTTTCTACGGCTAAGACCATCGATAAAACAGCAGGCAGGGGAGTGGGAATGTCCTGGGTGCGTGAACTTGTAAAAAAACTCGGCGGTAAAATGACAGTGCAATTTCGTGAAGCTGCACTTATCGACTTCCGTATCCGGTTTCCCCAGGAGGAAAAATGAAAGAAGCACTTTCTGAAAGCTATAGGGTCTTCTTCGATAGCGCCCGCGAGGCTATGTACATAAGTACAAGAGAGGGGCGTTTCCTCGAAGTCAACAAAGCCTTCGCCAAATTCATGGAAATGCCCCTGGTAGACCTTCGCAACCTCAGGGTGGAAGCGACACTTGCATTTCCTACTGAACGGAGGCGGTTCCGTTCAGAGATTGAAACCAATGGAATGGTTGCCTAGTTCGAACTCAAACTCCTCACGAAGTCCACGGAGGAAATAGCGTGTTTCGTGGACGCAGTCGTTGTCAGGGATATCTTGGAAGAGGTGGACGGCTATATCGGCATGCTGAGAACAGTCAAGGCAGCCCAGGGTTACGATGAAAAAGACACTCCTTATGAACTCGCTCTCCGAGGTGCCAATGACGGTCTCTGGGAGTGGGATCTCAGAAAAAAAACCGCACTCTGGAGCCCCCGCTGGAAGGCCCTGCTGAGCTATGGACAGGGAGAACTTATCGAAGATATCCAGGAGTGGTTTGACCGCATTCACCCCGATGATATCAACTCCCTCAAGCAGGGATTGATCCGCTACCTCCTGGTAAGGAACAGGGTTTCCAAAGCTACCACAGACTGAAGCACAGAAATGGTGAATGGCAGTGGATGCTGATCAGAGGGGTGGGCGACTTCGGCGAAGAAAGGAAATGCCGGCGTGTTGGGGGTAGTTTTTCCAAAGTCACCGCACATATTCGTATGCTCGAGAAACCCAAAACGCAGGGGCACAAACTCGCTGAAATGAATTCCAACCTTGTCAACGACAAAGCCTTGCTCCTAGGTTTTTCTCCGGTGATATGATGGCCCAGGTTCTCCAGTCGAGCGAAGGAAAAACCGCCACAACGAAACTCTACGCTACCATACTTCAAATACATATCAATGACATAGGATTGCTGTAGACTAAAATCGGTCCTGAAAATCTTGCTGATTTTTAAATGAAATCATCACAGACCTGATGGACCTTATCTACAACAACGGAGGCTCGGTCAATAAAATTCTCGGTGACACCGTCGTGTGTTCCTTCTCGAGCGTTATACCCAGTCAGAAGGATGAGGTGAGCGCGGTGAAGTGCGTGAAGGCTATACGAACCTGGTTAAAGACCTACCAGGACGTTAACCGAATTCCTGGCTTCCAACCTCAGTTTGAGCTTGGGCGTCGCCAGCGGCGATGTGCTTTCTGCCATCCTCGGTTCGGTGCACAGGCTGGAATTGACTCTGATGGGGCCTCCTCTGGAAAAGGCCGATCTTCTCCAGAAAGAGGCTCTTAAAGAATAAGGTCGATATAAAGACCGACGCTTCCATCCCCGCATCGAAAATTACGGGTTTGGCGGTTTAATAGGGAGTTTTGTCGAGTCTTTCGTGCCAAAGTTTCATGGGTTCGAGGCAGGCGCGCCTTTCCAAGTTGACCACCTCGACTCGCTCCTCCACATCACGGCCTTTAAGCATGTCATATAAATAGGAGTCGTCAAAGCCCGCCTCGGCGGCGTCCAACCGGGTGGCCCCCTGGTAGATTTTAGGAATACGCGCCCAGTGTATGGCCGAGAGGCACATGGGGCAGGGTTCGCAGGTGGTGTAAATCTCGCAGTCGCTGAGATCAAAGCGACCGAGGAAGTTTGAAGCTTCCCGGATCGCTGTGACCTCGGCGTGTGCGGTCGGGTCGTTTGTGGCAAGGACGAGATTATGCGCTGCGGCTATCACCTCTCCGTGGCGTACAATGACTGCCCCAAACGGGCCGCCGTGCCCTGCCTCGACACCGTTCTTTGCTTCCTCGACTGCTAGGGCCATAAAGGGGTTCTCCGCCTCAAACAGGGGACACCACCTTGGTTGTAACCCTCTCCCAATCGCGCGGGTCGCTCAACCTCTCTATTTCTTTTCCTTCTGCATCAAGGAAAATCACGGTTGGGGTGGCGGTGACTTCCCTTTTTATGGCCTGGGTGAGGCCTTCTTCACTGTCGGTGTCGAGGCTGATTCCCGCCATATCGAGGGTTTCAAGTTTCTTCTTCATCATAGGGCACGCCGGGCAGGTCTGGCGGAAGAAAAAAACGTAACTCTGCGCAAAATCCTTATGGCCCACAACAGCTGTTGTATTGGCTCCGCCGTCGAGGGAAAAGGGTGTTCGGTGGTTGTACTCTTCCCGCTTTCCCTTATTCCAGGCCGCTAAGGAACGGTAGTAACCGACTATTCTTGTATACACCTCGGTCGGGTATTTGGGCGGATTGGCCAAATTCTCTTCCAGGGAGAGGATCCTCTTGTCTATTTCATTCATCGTCATGGTACTCATCTTAAATCTCCTTTCTTTGTGATTTTAAATTAGCGAGTTCTCTTTCCATAGCGGCCTTGTTCTCGGCTTCGCATTTGGGGCAGGAGAAATGTTCACCGCTGATATAGCCGTGTTTATGGCAGACCGAGAAGGTTGGGCTTATGGTAAAATACGGCAGGTGGTAGTTCTCGGCAATGGTTTTTACCAAGTTTTTACAGGAGGCCCAGTCGGTTATAGCCTCGCCCAGGAAACCGTGAAAGACAGTTCCGCCCGTGTATTTGGTTTGAAGGCTATCCTGGTGGTCCAGGGCATCAAAAATATCCGGGGTGAAGTCGACGGGTAGCTGGGAAGAGTTGGTATAAAACGGTTCGGCGTCACCGCTGGATTTAATCTCGGGCCAATGTTTTTTATCGTGTAGGGCAAGACGGTAGCTCGTACTTTCTGCAGGCGTCGCTTCCAGGTTAAAGAGGTCGCCGTATTCTTCCTGGTAGTCTTTCAGGCGGCTCCTCATATGATCCAGAACCTCTTCCGCGAATTCCTTACCTTCGCGGGTGGCGATGTCCTTATCCATAAAGTTCAAAGCGCACTCGTTCATTCCCACAATTCCTATCGTAGAAAAGTGGTTATCCAGGTGCTGGAGGTAGTGTTTTGTGTAGGGAAAAAGACCCGCGTCGAGAAGCCTTGAAACAACCTTGCGCTTTATGGTGAGGCTCTGCGCCGCCAAGTCCATCAGTCTGTTCAACCTCTCGAAAAATTCCCGGCGAGTTTTTGAGAGAAATCCGATGCGGGGCAGGTTGAGGGTGACAACACCGATGCTCCCTGTGAACTCGTCGCTTCCGAAGAGTCCGCCGCCGCGTTTCCGCAGTTCCCTTTTATCGAGCTGGAGCCGGCAGCACATACTGCGTACGTCGCTGGGGTTCAGGTTGGAGTTGAGAAAGTTCTGAAAATACGGGGTGCCGTACTTGGCGGTCATCTCAAAAAGAAGCCGTGCATTTTCATTGTCCCAGACAAAGTCCCTCGTGATATTATAGGTGGGAATCGGGTAAGCGAAACCGCGTCCGTTGGCGTCACCTTCGAGCATCAGTTCAATAAAGACTTTATTAATGGTGTCCATAGCCTCTTGGCAGTCCCCGTAAGTAAAATCCTGGGGTTTTCCGCCGACGACTGCGGGCCGTTCCCTCATATCTTCGGGTACAACCCAGTCCAGGGTGATGTTGGTAAATGGGGCCTGTGATCCCCATCGGCTGGGAGTATTGACCCCGAAGATAAAACTCTGCAGGCTCTGGCGTACTTCTGTTTCGTTAAGGTTGTCGATTTTCACAAAAGGAGCGAGGTAAGTGTCAAAGCTGGAGAACGCCTGGGCTCCAGCCCATTCATTCTGCATCACGCCGAGAAAGTTCACAACCTGGCTGATCAGGGTGGAAAGGTGCTTGGCGGGTTTGGAACTGATTTTCTCGCTCACCCCGCCCAATCCGTCTTCGATAAGTTGGCGCAAACTCCAGCCCGCACAATAGCCGCTGAACATGCTGAGGTCGTGGATGTGAAAGTCTGCATTGACATGAGCTTCTGCGATGGCTTCCGGGTAGACCCGTTTCAACCAATAATTTGCTGTGAGTGTTCCAGAATTGTGCAGGATCAATCCGCCGAGACTGAAGTTCACGTTGGCATTTTCTTTCACCCGCCAGTCGGAACCGCTGAGGTAACCCTCCATGGTGTCGTTAATACTGACGCTGAGGCGTTTAATCTCCCTGATCTGTTCGTGTTCGGAACGGTAAAGAATGTAGGCCTTGGCAATATCGTATTGTCCCATCTCCATCAGTGCTAATTCGACGAGGTCCTGAATTTCCTCTATGGCCGGAGCGCTTTCAGGGTGGCGCCCTTCCATCAGCTCCCTCAATTTTTTTTCGACAATGTCCGCCGCTGCCCTGACAAGTCCGGGCTCCTCACGGCCCCTGACAGCCTGGACCGCCCTGGAAATAGCCTTTTCTATCCTAGCCGCTTCATAAGGCTGGGCCTGTCCGTTTCTTTTGACAACCCAAAAAGCGGCCTGGACCGGGGCAAGTTCTTCCTTTTTATATGCTAAAAAATTTCCCCAGTCCTGCGAAGCATTCTTCATTACCGTTCCCTCCCTTTTAATTTTGAAATCTCCGATATAAATTGATCCACGGTGTCAAAGCGGCGGTAGACCGAAGAAAATCGCACATAGGCTACCATATCCAACTTTTCCAACCGGCTCAAGACGAGTTCCCCTATGGAACGGCTTGTGACCTCGTGGCCGGTTTTAGCCGTCATATTCGCTTCATCCTCGATCTCGTTGAGGATTTCTTCGATCTGGTTCCGGGATACTGGCCGTTTTTCAAGGGCTCTTATTAGCCCGCGCTCGACTTTTTTAACGTCAAAAGGCTCGCGGCGCCCGTCTCCTTTCACAACCATCAGGGGTATTTCTTCGATCCGCTCGTAGCTTGTAAATCTGTAACTGCACTGGAGGCATTCCCTTCGCCGGCGCAGACTTGTTCCGCTGATGTTTTGCCGGCTTTCGATAACCTTATCTTCCATATGCCCGCAGAGGGGACATTTCATAAAACGCTACTCCTAGTGTTTAGTTGTGAATCTACTCACTATATACCACTAGATATCGGTTTGGCAAGTACTTTATTTGAGGGAATTAATAAAAATAGTTATACCGGCTTGACCAAACAACACAAAATATGGTATTCCTTGGTCATTATGAGTCCTACACATCAAACAAACATTGTACGCAAGTACAAAATGGCTAAAAAAGCCGGAAAACAGGTCGCCAAACTTCGTCGCAAGGCAGTCGAACAGAAAAAGGCCGGCTACATTACCCTTTAATTGAGCTTGTAACGAATCGTTGAAACCTCTATAATTCTAGAATGGAAGAGATTATTGGAAAACTATCCCCTCAACTCTTCTGGGACGTGAACCCGGGCGCGGTTGATTCTAAAAAAAATGCCCATTGGTTGGTCGAGAGGGTTGTTCAACGCGGTTCCTGGGAAGACTGGCTACTCGTCAGCCAATTTTACGGTAAAAAAATGCTGAGAGAAATTTCTCCTGCATTGAAAATCGATAAGAAAAGTGCTAATTTCCTGAAAATCTATTGTCGGCAATGATCCATTCGGAAAGCGTCTCTGTAGAACTTCTTGAAAAATTGCACATCCTCTCTGGAATCGACTCTTTGAGCAAGGCAGCCCTAGGCGGGGGGACGTCTTTAGCATTGGTCTTCGGACATAGAAAATCACTCGATATAGACTTTTTTCTTACCGA
>DYOB01000363.1 GCA_020720765.1 Borreliella garinii | reverse complement strand
ATCGGCTTTTGGGGATAACCGTTAGGTTTTTAGAGGGGGCCCATAATTTTCATCGGAAAGAAAAGGAGAAATCAGCGTTGCCTGCGTACCTGAGGTTGGCTTCCCTCAGGCGTTTCGCCATGTTCTTCAATAAAAATATACCGTAGTTAGGGTGGATTTTTATCGCCTCTGAAAAAACCCCCCTGCTGATTTCCACAAGTTTACCGGGTTTGATACAAATAACCGTAGCACTGCGCCTATTCCCCAAGAGAAAGCCCATCTCACCCATAAAGATATCCCTGGTACTGAGTTCGGTGATGCGTTTGCCCTGGACGTAAACGGCGTACTCTCCGCTCACTATATAATAGAGGTTATCCCCGGCTTCGTTCTCCGAGAAAATAATCTGGCCCTGCTGGTATTCGATCGGTGGACTCGATACGAAGCCCGGAGGAACAAGTCTTTCTGCAGAGCCATCGTGGAGAATTCCTATTCTTACCTGGTTTCCCGTCTCATTGTATTCAAGGGAATCGATGGAACGCCGGCTGAGAAGGATTCCCCGTCCATGCACGAGGGCGGCGTCGTTGCCAAGTTTTGGAACTATGCTCGTATCGAACCCTGCTCCCTCGTCGGTGATGGTGAAATCAGAGCGAAGGGGGCTGATGCTGTATTGGAGCCTCACTGTCTTTCCGTTGTTCTCCGGTTTTTTCAGCCTTTCCTCCACGAGTGCCTGGATAGTACGATGGGTATGCAACCACTCTGTCTTTTCTTCAAAAGTGATTCCCGCGTTTCCGTGTTCGATAGCATTGACGAGGAGCTCGGACAAGGATAGGTGGAGGGCAAGGCGCTTGGAACGGCTGAGGTGTCCTTCCCTGTAGAGGTAATTGCTGAAGAGGGATGCGTAATAATTCACAGCCATCAAGTTATTTTCTAGGGTGAGTTCACCGGATAAGGAAGTGATCTTTTGGATCAACCCGCTATGGTTTAGGAGGTCTTTGGTTCGCTCAAGCGTATCGATAACCTGGGGAAGTTGCTGGTCGAGACGAGCCTCATCGAGAAAATAAGCAATGTTAAAACCCCTGTAATGGTCGAAGAGCTCTTCGTCCGGCTGGGGGCTTGAGACGAGAAAAACAGTCGAATCAAGCCAAGGATCTTCATCAACCTTGAGGAAGAGGTCCATCCAGTCTTCGCCGGGTTGGGTTGCTAAAAGAACAACATCGGGTATTTCGTACTTCAGCGTTTCTATTAGCGACCGGTCGTGTTCCGGGATATGGATGCTGGTGTTTTTAAAGATATCCTTGGGCAAGGCTTTATATAGACGTTGGGTGAGTTGCTTGTCGAGGGAGTAGAGAACCATGGTTTCCACACCTTTAATATAACCCTTCCACACCATGTTCTCAAGGTCCGAGCAAAAAAAACCGCCCCTTTTGGGGCGGCTTTCCGCTAAGTTTTTTTGTTACTTGATGTAAGTTCCTGCGGTACCGATGATTCCAGGGGCCGGGGTTAGTATAATGGCCCCCTTTTTCAATACCTATTTTTGCCCTTTTTAAGCTTGCCTAAGCGGGGACTTTGACCTCAA
>DYOB01000362.1 GCA_020720765.1 Borreliella garinii | reverse complement strand
TCAAAGTTATTTTTTCTCATTTGTCAATTCAGGTTATATTACTGATTTACGGTAAACCAATTTGTTTTTATAAAGGGTTATTTTGGGTAACAATTTAGGCAATTTGCATTCAGGTTTACCACTTTTCGTTTTTTAGCAGCCTGTTCAATTGCCTGTTTAAACATATCTTTATCAGGCACCATTCCATTAAAAGCCTCCTGTGGGGTTAACCCAAAAAGAGCTGAGTGAGGCTTGTTATGATATTCCTGTAATGCCCAGGTCAAGTATTTTTCGGTTTCTTCTTTGTTTAAAAGTTTTTGCGTAAACAAAAAATCGTACTTCATGCGCTTATTAACGGCTTCCACCATACTGTTCGAGAATCTAATGTCAGTTTGAGCTACCAGTTTCCGTAAGTTCGTTTTTGGGTCATTGGCAAAAGTATCCACTTCTCCTTTGTTTTCACTTCCCCCATCGGTTATTAAATCAATTCCGGGCTGTACCTCTCCCAATGCATGGGTTACATAAGCTTCCTGTATGTTTTCAAAGGAAATATGGGCTGCATAATTCAACGAAACTTTAAATCCTAAAATATAGCGCGAAAAATTGTCCACCAAAAAATAAAGGTACAACTTGGTATGGTCTAATGGCCTGAAAATAGTAACATCCATATGCAACATTTTCTTTGGAGCATCACATCGTATACCTATTCCGTAAATTTTTTTCTTCAATTTGGACCCTATCAGCGCATCGGTATCAAATACCAATATGCCACCTATTCGGGGTCCTGGGTCCAATCTTCCACTTATAACGAAAACGGCATTACCTACGACCTAAACGGGAACATCGGGGCCCTTAAACGATATAAGGGAGGGGATTCTGCCACCGATTATATCGATAACCTTACCTACAGATATTCGGGCAACCAGTTGATTGGTGTAAGGGATGATGCCTCGGGCGATAAATCAAAAGGGTTCAGCGACGGAAAAGCCGGTGATGCCTCCGTGGTCAGCAATACCAGTACCTGGGAATACACCTACGATAAAAGTGGCAACCTGACCAAAGACTGGAACAAACTGATAGGCGGTATTAGTTACAACCACCTGAACCTACCCGTATCGGTGGGCTTTAGCACGGCACAGGGTGCTAACCCGGTAAATTATATAAAATATACCTATTCTGCCAACGGTACCAAGCTTAAAAAATCCGTTGAAAATAATGCGTTGGGTACCACTACCAGAACCTATTATTTTGGTAACTTTGAGTACGGAAACGACAAAGTGCTGATGTATATTCATACCGACGAAGGCCGTATACGCTACGTGAGCGGTAGCTATAAATACGACTACTACCTGAAAGACCATTTGGGCAATACCCGTGTGGTGTTTGCAGACGAAGATGCCAATGGCACCCCCGAGTTGCTGCAGGTGGACGGTTACTACCCCTTTGGTATGCGCCTTGGTGAGGCCAACAGGGTTAGTATTGGTGGCAAAACCACCGAATATATGTACAATGGCAAAGAGTTGCAGCAGGACTTTAATTTGGATTGGTATGATTACGGGGCTAGGTTCTATGACCC
>DYOB01000361.1 GCA_020720765.1 Borreliella garinii | reverse complement strand
GAAATCCAGGCTGGGAATTCCGAGTTGTGGGCCGAGTTACGGGGACACGATCCCGAATTAAAAAGACAATTCGGCTCATGTCCCCGTAACTGATGCTTTTGCATGCTAACGAGTAAATTTCCCGAGATCAGTTGGTCTGTCCGTGCGTTTCTTCGACGGCAACAGATGGTCCTCATGCCACCTACGCATATGCTCCCGCAGGATTTTGACGGCGCGTTTTCCTTCATCAGGAGCCTTGTATTGCCGCTCAAACCAGATATACGCCTCTTTCTCGTAACCGGCCAGAATGAGGTTGACCGCCCTGGCCACCACCTGCCCTTCAATCACCCACGTCGCCGCAAGATCAACCCCACCTCCAGGCTCTGAGGGTTCCATGGCCGGGACTGGTTGGGCAGGAGGTCGTTTCGATCTGGCCTCATTCAGAGTGTCCTGCCAGTATTCGGGAAAGCGGCTGTTGGCCAGCACATAACGGCTTTGTTTCGGATCATAGGCAAATATGGCGTCAACCACAGGCGAGTAGCAGGGTGTCATTCCGTCATACTCATGGAACGAATTGATATTTTGCATGATTTCAGCCGTCCCGTTCCCGTCGAGGTCAACCAGAAGCACTACACCCGCTAACCCATACCATTCAGAATCGTAAACTGTTTTATTGTTATCAGGGGCGCTTACCGATATCGTCTCACAGCAAAACCTTCCCATGGTGTTATAGACGGAGACAGTATAAAGTGGGGCTCCCTTCCGAACCGGAATCCTGGCCTCGCCAATGCCGCTCCCATCTTCCCGCCATCTGAAATTGTAAACCATACCTTTGTTATCGCGCTTGTCCTTTTGTTTCTTGGCCCCCGCGGGAAAAGCACTGCCCGGCAAGACAAGACAGGCCGCAACGCAGACGACCAGATACAGCTTTATTTTTTTCGGTAGGGGCATATGGAACATAGATTTTCGACCTCATCATCGTCTTGGACAGTTTCGTTGAAGGTTTTTCCGGTGGGACGCGGACCAAGATGGAACGTCTTGAAGACAATCGCCGCTTCCTCTCGTGTACAGCAATGAGTTGCCAGAGTGTTTTTAAGCCTTTCCATCTCCGGAACCTTGTACAGGAAAGCGATAAGGGCGTCGAGTTCCTCAGGGTTCATCCTCTTCATTTTCTTGTACCACCACGCATTTGTTATACTCATATTTTCTCACCTGATGCAATGATGCAATTTTAAACAACGGACTGAAATATGCCGACTAATTTTCGGGGACAAGTTGAGCGAGTTCATGAATCATACAAATGGCCGTTCCCACCGCTCCGGCGGCAAAACCATCCTCATCGTCAAGATCGTCGGAAAATTTTTTCTTGAGTTTTTGTAAACTCAACTCCACCCGTCGGGCATACTCCTCCACGGTTTCAGTGGACAGGGGGCCGGTCTTTTCGATCAGGTTGCACGCCTCATCATAACCGTCTACGGCGGCTTTGGCAGCATTGTAATAGCCCCCCATGAGGCTTTCGCTGACCCAGAAGGGATCGGTGGTGTCTGAATATCTGGCTGTCATTCTATCTTCAATTTTG
>DYOB01000360.1 GCA_020720765.1 Borreliella garinii | reverse complement strand
CGCTACCTTAGGACCGTTATAGTTACGGCCGCCGTTCACCGGGGCTTAGTTTCAGGGCTTCGCCTTGCGGCTAACTCCTCCACGTAACCTTCCGGCACTGGGCAGGCGTCAGCTCCTATACATCGTCTTTCGACTTAGCAGAAACCTGTGTTTTTGGTAAACAGTCGCCTGGGCCTATTCGCTGCAACCCTATCCTGCTCAGCAGTGCTTGTCTGCATCACAGTACCAGGGTACCTTTTCTTCCGAAGTTACAAGGCTATTTTGCCGAGTTCCTTAACGAGTGTTATCTCGCGCACCTTAGCATTCTCTGCCAACCTACCTGTGGCGGTTTCCGGTACGGACACAATAATATCTCTCATGCGAAGCTTTTCTCGGCAGTGTGGTGTCAGTATCTACTCTTCCGTGGAAGATCCTCGTCACGCCTCGGGTCTTAACGCCAAAGTGGATTTGCCTGCTTTGACTACCTACACGCTTAAACTAGCACAACCAATCGCTAGCATACTTAACCTTCTGCGTCCCTCCGCTGATAGTAACGATACTATCGTGGTATAGGAATATCAACCTATTGTCCATCGCCTACGCTTTTCAGCCTCAGCTTAGGTTCCGACTAACCCCACGCGGACGAGCCTGCCGTGGGAAACCTTAGGTTTTCGGTGCATTGGATTCTCACCAATGTTTTCGCTACTCATGCCGACATTCTCACTTCTGCTTCGTCCACCAGTCCTTACGGTCTGACTTCAACCTACAACAGAACGCTCCCCTACCACGTAAACTAAAAGTTTACATCCGCAACTTCGGTAATACACTTAGCCCCGGTACATTTTCCGCGCAAAATCGCTTGACCAGTGAGCTATTACGCACTCTTTCAAGGAATGGCTGCTTCTAAGCCAACCTCCTGGTTGTCAATGCAATTTCACCTCGTTAATCACTTAGTGTATATTTAGGGACCTTAGATGGCGGTCTGGGCTGTTTCCCTCTTGACTACGGAACTTATCTCTCGCAGTCTCACTGCCCGACAAACCTTCCTGGTATTCGGAGTTTAACTTGATTTGGTACCCAGTTTCTGGGCCCGCACCAAACTAGTGCTCTACCTCCAGGGGGATACATCGGACGCTGTGCCTAAACGCATTTCGGGGAGAACCAGCTAGCTCTAGGTTCGATTGGAATTTCTCCGCTAACCACAACTCATCCCCTGATTTTTCAACATCAGTGAGTTCGAACCTCCACGCAGTGTTACCTGCGCTTCATTCTGGCCATGGTTAGATCACCTAGGTTCGGGTCTACCTCATGTAATATAATCGCCCTATTCAGACTCGATTTCTCTATGGCTCCGGGTATTAACCCCTTAACCAAACTACACAAGGTAACTCGCCGGCTCATTCTTCAACAGGCACGCAGTCACACTATTGATAGTGCTCCTGCTGTTTGTAAGCAAACGGTTTCAGGTTCTATTTCACTCAGCTTTCCACTGTTCTTTTCGCCTTTCCATCACTGTACTAGTACGCTATCGGTCACCAGATAGTATTTAGCCTTACCGGATGGTCCCGGCAGATTCAGTCAG
>DYOB01000359.1 GCA_020720765.1 Borreliella garinii | reverse complement strand
CTATTAAGGGATGTTGGATTAACTGTTACCGACTGCCTGAACGCGGGCAACGCCACTTTCCATTTTTTCTTCCGGTGTTCCATTGGCTTTGCAATTCATTCAATGCAACTGTAATCGCGCCATCTTTGCCCAGGTTTTCAGTCAGGATGCGATCAATGACGACTTTTTTTTCCGCATTCATTAAAGGATCAGTGGCAGGGATGTTTTGTACAAGCCTCGACATTTTTGTTCCATCTGTCGCTAAAATCCGATATAGATTGTGAAAATTGACACAAATAAATATATCCCAGATAAATAGTAGCGTCAAATATCAAATGTCATATTTGCAAGTGAGAAGTATCCTTGTATTAAATGCTGCTCGGCAGTGGAATTTTGACGCAGGATATAAGTTTACTGGGAACAGAGAATCAATGCGCGTTCGCCAATTTTTTTTTCAAAGCCATGCGGATTTCGGACAGGGTGGGAACCTTGACGCAAAATTCACACACACCCAGGAATTCATCCAGCCGATGGACATCACCATTTTGAAAGAGAGAATAGCCTCGGAGTTGCGGATAGGATGAACTTCTTCTTTAGCGAGGCTTCGATCAAAAGATCAAGGTCGAGGTCGAATGTGTCAAATCCAAGCGGGGTGCGGCGAAAGGGAATCTGGAAGTTGATGTAATAACCAACAAACCTATTGGAAGCCGCATTCCAGGTGTAAATGGTGGAGTAAAACTTTTCAGGTTCCAACAGAACCAAAAAGCGATTGGCGCGCCAGAGATATTTTTCCAATTGCCAGGTATTCGTGAGTGTTTCAGCCCAACGATCCCATGCGGCATGTCCGAGATGTATGTAGCCGGCGGGAGCCGCGCATTCCGCGCCTGGCCAGATCAGCAGGGCGGTTTCTTTGGGAGTATCCTTCACCACGCGCAGGGACTGCGCGTAGGCAGGGCGATGATTGTATACGCCGCGCAGGAGAACGTTGTCACCCTTGTTCCACAGGTTGAGTTTTGTCATTTTTCGATTTTCGATGGACTTTATAAAATATTTCAGGGTCAGCCAAAAACGCGCCAAGACAGACTTCAGCGCAGAAATAAATGCTTCTTCCGTGATATTGGGCGCGCGGAAAGTATTGTGGGTCTGTGTCGCACAAGGCGCGTCCGCACAGGGTTGTGAATTTTTTTGTGGATGTGTTTTTTAGGGACGTAGTCATTAAGCGTTTTTCTTTTTAGGCGTTCAACCTTCCAATGATTTTTACACAAGGTTGTGTAAAAACGTCCTCAGCGTGCGGAGCTTCCTCCAATTCAGAAGACAGGTCCTGTCCCGGCGAAGTGCGGGTTTTCGCGCATATCGTTGCGCCATTTCGGGCAATCAGTCACATCGTACACGACACCGTTGAAAGCGATGAATTTACGCGTACCGCGTTCGCCTGTGCTGCGACGTAATTCTAAAATGGAAACAATTCGGTCAGGGATGTCCATAAGGGAGATGGTCTCTTTCGAAATAGGTTTGCGTTACCAGTAATTTTTTGTACGTGTATAGCGTCTAATGTAGCAAAGCACCAAATATAGCCAAAAGTT
>DYOB01000358.1 GCA_020720765.1 Borreliella garinii | reverse complement strand
CAAACCCAAAAAAATTTTGGTTCTGAATTAATTTCTTAGATTCAAAAATCTCAAAGTGGAATACCATAAGTTTATCAAAGCTCAAAAATTAACTTAGTATTCTTCTTCCTCTTCGTCCATTTCAGCATCGTCTTCAGCGGTGGCTTCCTGGTACTGCTGATACTCAGAGACGAGGTCGTTCATGTTGGACTCGGCTTCAGTGAATTCCATTTCGTCCATACCCTCAGTGGTGTACCAATGGAGGAAAGCCTTTCTTCTGAACATTGCTGTGAACTGCTCAGCAACTCTCTTGAACATCTCCTGGATTGCGGTCGAGTTACCAACAAAGGTTACCGACATCTTCAAACCTCTTGGTGGGATATCACAGATTGAGCTCTTGATGTTGTTTGGGATCCACTCAACGAAGTAGCTGGAGTTCTTGTTCTGTACATTGAGCATCTGCTCATCAACCTCCTTGGTCGACATTCTTCCTCTGAACATAGCTGATGCGGTAAGGTATCTTCCGTGTCTTGGGTCGGAAGCGCACATCATGTTCTTGGCATCGAACATCTGCTGGGTGAGCTCTGGCACAGTGAGGGCTCTGTACTGCTGGGATCCTCTTGAGGTCAATGGAGCGAATCCGATCATGAAGAAGTGCAGTCTTGGGAATGGCACCAAGTTTGTTGCCAACTTTCTCAAGTCTGAGTTCAACTGACCTGGGAATCTTAGACAACAGGTCACTCCTGACATAGCAGCAGAAACGAGATGGTTGAGATCTCCGTAGGTTGGGGTGGTCAGCTTCAGGGTTCTGAAACAAATGTCATAGAGAGCCTCGTTGTCAATAACCTGCACCTCGTCGGCGTTCTCAACGAGCTGATGCACGGAGAGAGTGGCGTTGTATGGCTCGACGACGGTATCAGAAACCTTTGGTGATGGGAAGACTGAGAAAGTTTCCATAATTCTGTCTGGGTACTCCTCTCTGATCTTGGTGATCAAAAGAGTTCCCATACCAGATCCGGTTCCTCCTCCGAGGGAATGGCAGATCTGGAATCCCTGGAGACAGTCACAGCCTTCAGCTTCCTTTCTGACAACGTCGAGGACGGAGTCGATGAGCTCTGCACCTTCAGTGTAGTGACCCTTGGCCCAATTGTTTCCTGCACCAGTCTGACCGAAGACGAAGTTGTCTGGTCTGAAAAGCTGACCGAATGGTCCGGCTCTAACAGAGTCCATGGTTCCTGGTTCGAGATCCATGAGGACAGCTCTTGGGACATATCTGCCGCCAGTAGCCTCATTATAGTAGACATTGATTCTCTCAAGCTGGAGGTCGGAGTCTCCGCCATAGTTACCAATGGGGTCGATACCGTGCTCATCTGAGATTACCTCCCAGAACTTAGCACCGATCTGGTTACCGCATTGACCTGCTTGGACGTGAACGATTTCTCTCATTTGTATTATAAGAAATTGAAAGTTGGATTTTAAATATGAAGCGGAGGGATTTGATTTCAACAGTTTAAGGAATTTAGAGTGACTTTTTTTGTGCAGTTGGGGTTTGGGGTTTGGGGTTTGGGGTTTGGGGTTTGGGGTTT